>JACRLY010000095.1 GCA_016219595.1 Ignavibacteriota bacterium
ATAATATCAGAAAAGAAGGATTAATTTCGACCTATAATAAAGTGCAGACAAAACTTGAATCATACAAGGTGCTTGGATATAGTACATCTGGAGTTGTGATTGAGTCGGGATGCAATGAGTTTTCTGTCGGTGACCGTGTTGCCTGTGCAGGAGCGGGAATAGCGGTACATGCCGAACTCTTATCTGTACCAAAAAATCTTGCTGTAAAAATTCCTGATAATGTTTCTTTTGAAGAAGCGGCTTATACAACAGTTGGATCTATTGCAATGCAGGGAGTAAGACAAGCTGATATTAGATTGGGTGAAACAGTTGCTGTGATTGGTTTGGGTCTAATCGGACAGATTACAGTTCAAATGCTGAAAGCATCGGGTTGTACAGTAATTGGAATGGACATCAATGAGGAATTATTCGATAAAGCAAGAGAATTTGGCTGTGATGCAGTATATCATAGTAATTCAGATTCAATCAAGACAATAACATCGATGACAAAAGGAATCGGCTGTGATGCTGTAATTATCACAGCAAGCACACCATCGAGTGAACCGATTGATTTGGCAATCAAATTAGCAAGAAAAAAAGGGAAAGTTGTTATTGTCGGTGATATTGGAATTACGATTCCGCGATCACCTTTTTATGAGAAGGAATTAGACATCAGAATATCATGCAGTTACGGACCCGGCAGGTATGACAGTAATTATGAATTGCTTGGTCAGGATTATCACCCTGCTTATGTGAGATGGACTGAAAACAGGAATATGCAATCTGTTTTAGACTTAATATCTCAAAAAAAATTAGAAGTGAATTCCTTAACAACTCATATCGTTCCTATAGACGGTGCTACAGATGCTTATGATATGCTGACAGGGAAAATTGAAGAAAAATATCTTGGAATTTTGATAAAATATAAAGAAGAAGCGGTTGATTTGAAAAGGACAATTGCTATGCCATTCAAATCAGAATCAAAAGGTGAGATTAATGTAGCTCTTATTGGAGCAGGTTCACACGCACAATTTTATATTTTGCCGAATTTGAAATCGAATGATATTTCACTTATTGGAGTTTCAACTTCTTCACCTGTAGAATCTCAGTCTGTGGCAAAAAAATTCGGATTTCATTACAGCTCGACAGATTCAACTGAATTAATAAAAAATCCGGCAGTAAACACAGTATTTTGTGCGTCATGGCATAACACGCATGCAAAATTTGTAATTGAATCCATTAATGCGGGGAGAAATATATTTGTTGAAAAGCCGCTTGCTATCAATCCCGAAGAATTGAAAGAAATTGACGAAGCAATAAGAAATCATAACGGAAGAGTTATGGTCGGATTCAATCGCAGGTTTTCCGAATCATTCAGGGAAATTGCTAAATTCTTTGAATTCAGAAAAAATCCGATGTTTATTTCATATCGTGTAAATGCAGGATTTATTCCTAAGACACACTGGATTCAACAGCCCGAACATGGGGGTAGGATAATCGGGGAAGTTTGTCATTTTGTTGACTGCATGGTATTTCTTACAGGTTCAAAGCCGATTCATGTATTTGCTGAATCACTTTCATTCTCAAGCCAGGAAGCTATTGACAGGGATAATATAGTAGTAACTATTAAATTCTCAGACGGCTCGACCGGGGTAATAAATTACCTTTCAAATGGAGATTCTTCTGTAGATAAAGAATATTGCGAGGTATTTTGCGAGAACAGCATTGCTGTGATGAATAATTTTGTTTCCGTAGAGCTTGTCCGGGGTGGAAAATCGAATTGGAAAAGATTTGATGGTAAGAAAGGACATAAAGAAGAAATTCTTGCAACATTGGACTCAATAAGAAAGGGTAAACCAATGCCAATTCATTATGAAGATATCAGGGCAGTTACACTAACAACTTTTGCAATAGAAGAGTCTTTATCCACAGGAAGTTTACTCGAAATAGAATATTAGTAATGAAAATCTCATAAAATTTCTAATTATTTAAAAAATATTAAGTAAAATATACCGTCTAATATTAGCTTTATAAATTAATCATATTACTGAATTTAGTTTTTCATAAAACGACACTCAGCATTTAGGAGTAATAAAATGCCATTAAATAATGTACGAAACATCGGAATTGCAGCACATATAGATGCAGGTAAGACAACAGTTACCGAAAGAATGTTATTCTTTACGGGGACAACACGCAAGCTTGGCGAAGTGCATGATGGTGAAGCAACGATGGACTTCATGAAGCAGGAGCAGGAACGTGGAATCACAATTGCATCCGCAGCAATATCCTGCAATTGGGAAGATAAGCAAATAAATATAATTGATACACCCGGACACGTTGACTTTACAGTCGAAGTTGAACGTTCACTTCGTGTGATTGACGGAATGGTTGCGGTTTTTTGCGGTGTAGCAGGAGTACAGCCACAAAGCGAAACTGTGTGGAACCAGGCAGACAGATACAAAGTGCCCCGAATTGCTTTCATTAATAAAATGGACAGAACCGGTGCCGATTTTCATGAAGCAGTCCAATCGATGGATAAGTATTTGAATGCAAATCCAGTACCTTTTTACATTCCAATGGGTGCAGAAGATAATTTCAAAGGAATGATAGATGTCATAGAAAGAAAAGCGCATATTTTTAGTGAAGATTTGAAAAGGAACATAGTTGAAGTTCCGGAAGAATATAAAACCCAGTGTGAAGAAGCAAGAACTTTCATGATTGAAAAACTTGCAGATTATAATGACTGCATAATGGAATTGTATCTCGACGGAAAGGAAGTACCTCCAGATTATTTGAAAGAAGCAGCAAGAGATGCAACATTGAAATTACTTATAACTCCTGTATTTTGCGGTGCTGCATACAAGAATAAGGGTGTCCGTACATTGCTGGATTCAGTTGTTGAATACCTTCCTTCACCGATTGATAAAGGTGCGGTAATGGGTATAGATATAGACAATGCTGAAAAAAATCATCCCCGACATCCAAGTAATAAAGACCCTTTTTCAGCCCTGGCTTTTAAAATAATTCACGACCCTTTCGTAGGACAACAGACTTTCGTAAGAGTTTATTCAGGCGAAATTAAAGCCGGAATGCAAGTTATGAATACAACAAAAAATCAGATGGAGAGAATTGGAAGAATAATGAAAATCCACGCTAAGGAAAGGGAAGAAGTAGAAACAGCTTATCCCGGGGATATTGTTGCATTCATCGGTATGAAGAATACAAAAACAGGTGATTCTCTGACTGACCCGAAACATCCTATATTGCTTGAATCTATTTTCATTCCGCCTTCTGTTATTGAAATGAAAGTAACACCTGCAACCAAGAATGATGAGAAAAAGCTTGGGGAATCGCTGAGGAAATTAGCTATGGAAGACCCTTCATTCCATTTTCACTTTGACCCTGAATTGAATGAAACTATAATATCAGGTATGGGCGAGCTTCATCTTGAAATCATAATTGACAGGCTGAAAACTGAATTTGGAGTTGAACCTCAAGTCGGTGAGCCGTCTATTGCATACCGAGAAACTATAACAATCGAAGCAGAGAGTAATTACAGGCATGTCAAACAGACTGGTGGTAAAGGTCAGTTTGCACATGTTGTTTTGAGATTAGAGCCAAACGATGGAAAAGGATTCGAATTTGTCGACCACATCAAAGGTGGTGCTATCCCTGCAGAATATATACCTTCAGTCAGAAAAGGTATCGAAGCAACTCTCGAAGAGGGAATATTAACTAAATCACCGGTCGTGGATGTAAGGGTGGTATTGGTTGACGGAAGTTTCCATGCGGTTGACTCTTCGGATATGGCATTCAAAACATGTGCATCAATTGCATTTAAGGAAGGATTTATGAAAGCGAATCCTATAATACTCGAGCCTCAAATGAAAATAGAAATCAATACACCTGATGATTATATCGGGAACGTTGTTGGTGACCTCAGCAAACGCAGAGGCAAAATAGAATCGATGCGCCGTTTCAGAAAGGGTGCCCAAAAACTAAACGGACATGTTCCATTAAAAGAGATGTTCGGCTATGCAACTGCATTGAGGAGTATTTCGAGTGGAAGGGCAAATTATTCTATGGAATTTCATAAGTATGTTGCTATAAGCAAAGACATTCAGGAAAAAGTCCTTAAGGATTTCCATGAAAAAGAGAAAGAAAAGAAATAAATAATTTTTTTTATAATATTTATTTAATAATTCCCTGTCAGGAGTAACTCTTGACAGGGTTTGTTATTTTTATTTTACAGGAAAATATATATTTGTGATTAATTTATCAGGTGCTGTATTACCCGGGTCACTGATGTATTGTTCCCAAGCTCTGCCGCTGATTTCAAGTTTATTATCTTTTATGTAAGCCATTATTTTATCATATGCAGGCATCATTTTGTCATAAGGACCTGTGTAAACTGCCTTTACAACTTTGCATGCAGGAATGCCCGATGCTATGACTCTTCCTTCAAGCTTAGCTTTATTATCTGCCACAGGAAATGATGCTTCAAATGAATAAATATTTGTGTATGAATTCATTAATGATAATGGCGCACCAGTGCATTCAATTTTGTTTTTTCCGCAGTATTCAGCAATTTCTTTGAATGCTTTTGTATATGCTGCTGAAATTTCAGTCATGTCCATTTTGCAGGAATCGAGAACTGAATACAGCTTTTGTCCCGGGAATTGCTCGATTGTAATTGGGATATTTGCAATCAATTTATGAGTTTTTTCTGCCATTGCTTTTAATGACTTCAATCCCTTATCATATTGAGGACCAGCCATGCTTTCCATAAACAAACCGAAATATTTAAAGAATGGGCTGTTTCCGAGGTTTGCATCAAATCCCCACACTACTGTGGTTTTTCCATTCTCTTCTGTTAATTTAAATGGTGAAAAATCATCACTCTCTTCACCAAAGTTAAGCTGTACCTGTATATATTTATTTGGTTCTGATTTGATTATTTTCATTTTTCCTTTACCGAGGTCAGAGACTTTGCTGTCCCATTCATAAGTAGAACCGACTCCTACCGGACCACTGGCTTTGTATTTCATATTCGAGTCCATACTTGTCCAGGGGGACCACTGATGGAAATTGTGCATATCATTCAGTATCCCAAAAACGACTGCTGCAGGTGCATCTATAGTTATTTTCCTTTCCATTGATACCTTGGAAGGCAGTAACAGCCCCACAAGAACTATGATAGCAAAAAGAGAAACTAATATAATGAGTATAATTTTTAATACTTTCATAAAACCTCCTTATTTGTGAAAAAAATTGTTAAATCTATATATTTTAATGATTTTCAGTATGTTCCATTTTGGAACTTATAGTATAAAATTTTAATTATTTAAATACTTAGTTCAATATAATACTTAAAAAAAATATTAATTATTTATTACATTATCTCCTCTTACATATACATCTTTGACATGATTGACTCCGAAATGATAGAATATATTAGTGTATGAAGGTGTATCGCAAACTATGAAATTCGCTTCTTTGCCAGGTTCGAGAGAACCCATTTTGTCTGATAGTTCAAGTGCGGCGGCTCCATTCAGTGTGGTGGCTGTGATTGCTTCCTCAGCAGTCATTTTCATATTAATGACAGCGAGTGATAAAATCATTTGCATATTTTCTGTGAAGCAGGAACCGGGATTGCAGTCAGTTGCAAGGGCAACAGCAAGACCTTCTTCAATCATTTTTCTAGCAGGAGCATAAGGCATCCTGATGAAGTATGCTGTTCCCGGGAGCAATGCAACTATTGTCCCAGCTTGTTTCATATCTGCAATTCCTTTGTCTGAAATGAAAAGAAGATGGTCGGCAGAGACAGCACCCATTCTTGCCGCAAGTGATGCCGCTGAAACATCTGCAAGCTCATCGGCATGAACTTTCAGCTTTAATCCCAAATCCAATGCTGTGCGAAAAATTCTTTCTCCCTGCTCTATAGTGTAATAGCCCTTATCAACAAATGCATCACAATAGTCAGCCAGCTTTTGTTCAGCAACAGCAGGAAGCATTTCATTGCAGATTAAGTCAATGTATTTATCCCTGTTATTCTTGTATTCTGGTGGAAAATCGTGAGCTCCAAGAAATGTTGATTTGATTGTAATTGGAAGTTTACTCTTCAATTCTTTAATCGCCTCAAGCATTTTTATTTCATTTTTTAAATCCAATCCATACCCGCTTTTGATTTCCATAGATGTTGTTCCGTAGCGAATTGCACTCATTGCAATATTATAGCCGTTCTCAACAAGTTCATCAATTGAAGAATTTCTGACTGCATTAACAGTTGCGAGTATTCCACCACCTTCGGCAGCAATTTCCTGATAGGTTGCTCCTCGCAAACGTTTAGCAAACTCATTGCTTCTGTCACCCGCGAATACAATGTGAGTGTGTGAATCAACAAAACCGGGTAGAATGGTTTTGCCGTTCATATTTACTACTCGTTCAAGTTTGAATTCACCTGATTGTAATTTTATTTCTGCTTCTTCAGTCGTTCCCGCCCAGATAATTTTTTCATCAATAAGTAATGCCCCATCTTTGATTTCTCCGATTTCGGACATTTCTTTTCCGCATTTTTTTATTGCTCCGTTTGAATTAGCTGTAACAAGAGAGCTGATATTTGTAAATAGTGTTTTCATATTTATTACAGGTATTTATCGCCTTTCTCATTTCGGATTTTTTCTACACATTTCTTTACATCCTGCACTTTATCTTTTGGACAAATTAATACTGCATCATCGGTTGCTACGATAACAAAACCATCTAAACCGAATCCTGCAATGATTTTATCTTTCGATGAAGCATTTATAATGACAGAATTTTTTGTATTAAGTACAGCAGTTGTACCTTGAATAATATTACCATCTGGATCCGGCTTTTTAACTCTATCAAGTGAGTCCCATGAACCAATATCATCCCAGATGAATGTAGCTTTTGCAGCGACAACATTATCAGCTTTTTCCATTAAGGCATAATCTATCGAGATGTTCGGATAGGATTCGAACAGTGGTGCAATTCTGTCGAGTGCTTCGGGTAATGCAATATGAGTTTTTTTTGCATATCCTTTTCTAATATCATCAATCCTGCTCCCAATTTCAGGAGTGAATTTTGTCATTGTATTAATAAATGTATCGAGACGCCAGAAGAACATACCACTGTTCCAGAGGTAATTACCTCTTTGTAGAAACTCCTTTGCTTTGTCCAAATCGGGTTTTTCTAGAAATCTGACTACTGGTTTAATTTCAGGTTCGTTATGAGTTTTATCAAAAAAAGAATCAACTTCTATATAACCATAACCGGTTTCAGGTCTGTCCGGTTGAATGCCGATAGTAGCAAGAGCAGGATTTTTTTCAACATAATCCAATGCAGATTCAATTGTTCTGATGAATTCATCATTAGGATGAATATTCTGGTCTGCCGTCAATACAGCAATTGAAATTTCTGATTCGGTGAATCCTTCCTCTTTATATCTTTCAGCAATAAAACCTGCAGAAAGGGCAAGGCAAGGGGCTGTATTCCTTTTCAACGGCTCTGCGATAATGTTTTCAGGTGGCAAATCAGATAAAGCTTTTCTTATTGGCTCGAGCAATAACTGTGATGTAATAATGAAAATATCTTCTTTATTAATCAAGGGAGAGATTCTTTCAATAGAATCTTCGAGCATTGTTTTGTCTGATGCAAGATTTAGTAATTGTTTTGGCTTTCTTGTACGGCTTAGAGGCCAGAATCGCTCACCTGAGCCGCCTGCCATAATAACTGCTGTTCTTTTCATTTTAATATAATAAAAATTGAATCTAAATAAACCTAAAAGGCAAATATAATAATTTGGTAATTCAGGTTATTAATAATTGTTGAAAGGATATTATTTAATGTTTATTTTTATATCAACTCTTCTTTTAAATTCATCTGACAAATCGGGTTTTTCATCAATTCCTTTTCCTTCGATTTCCCATTTTACTTTGTCCTGAAAATTCTGATATTCTTCAGAATCCAAGAGCTTAGATTGAATCATCTGATAGGTGTTATATGCTCTTAGAATCGAGAGTAATTCATTTGTCATTTGTTCTCCACGCTTTATATGAATATTGAAATCATCATCATCAATATCATCTTCAAAGTAACGGGAGAAATCGGACATTGTTCTCGGGTCAGCGTAACCGGTAATATGAATTGTTATATCATTCTTTCCGGATGTACATGGACCGGTTAGTTGTTCAATTGATTTGATAATGTTTTCGACAACATTTGTAATACCTTCATCGACTTTTAGTGATAACTCATCATATTCAGGTCCTGGGAATTCGATGTATTTAGTTGAATCTTCTACCCCGATAATGTTATAAGCAAATTTCATTCTCAATCCATTTAGGTTATCGCTTGTATTCGGTTTGTAATAACCGGTAACGAAGAATGGCACAGCAAATTCTTCTGTTTGAAACATATTCTGCTCTTCAGGCAATGTGAATTTTACCTGGAGTTTTACTGAGCTTGTGTCATTACATGGAGTAGTTATATCCTGCTCCATAATTGTGTTTGGCATACAATTATTATAATATTTTATGGTATATTTTTTTAGTACTTCGAAAGGAAAAGTAAATATTCCTGATTCATTAATTTCTTGTTCATATATTCTATTTTCGTTATCATCACTAACTTCAATTCTTCCATTCAAAGGGATACCTGAGCCATTATCCGAGATTTCGCCTTCAATTGTAACAGGCCCGCAAAGTTCGAACAAATATATGTCATACCCGCCACAACCACCTTTCCGGTTTGAGGAAAGAATAATATAATTATTCCAAATAGCAGGTCCAGATTCATCGAAGTTAGTATTAATCGGTGGTTTCATTTTTCGTGGTTTTTGCCAAATTCCTTTTTTAACCGGTTCAGTTTTGATGATGTCATAAGTGGAATCTCCTCCAAATCCTTTTGATGCGTAGTATAAATATCCGTCAGGAGATATCATAGGAGCAATATCTGCTTTTGGTGTATTGATTTCCTTGCCGAGATTAACAGGTTCAGTCCAAGTTCCGTCATTTTTTCTTGAAGAAATGTATAAATCTACATCTCCCACTCCACCAGGTCTGTCAGATGAAAATAATAAAATACTTCCATCAGCGGATAATGAAGGATGTGATTCATAATTTTCAGTGCTGATTTTGAAACCTATTGGAATTGGATTTGACCAACCATTTCCTGAATCAATAGAAACAAAAATATCCCTGTTGCCTTTTTTTGTTTTTGGATTGACTGCTGCGAAATATATTTCTTCAATACCCAACTGTTTATTAAAATAAAAAGCAGGGGAAGATATTTTTTGAAATTTATTTAAAGGTAAATTTTTGTCAATTACAGGATAAGTAAATTTTCCGTTAATAATTGGTGACATAAATACAAGTTCTTTGTCATCAGATTCTTCTCTTGTTGAAGTGAAATATAAAGTATCACCATAAACTACAGGTAAATGGTCATCCATACCGGTATTTATTGATGTGCCTAAATTGCCAATTTCAAGTTCTTCAGGACAAGGAGGAACCGATTTACATGATAAAATTGCTATAGCCAGAAGTAAAAAAAATATTCTAATTTTCATCGTAATTTCAAAAGTTAAAATAACTTAATTTTATTTTAGCCGAATAAACCCTAATTTTGTTAGATTTTTCGGTAATTTTTACCAAAAGTTTATATAATTAAGGATATACAGAGCAAAAATTCAGCCAATTAATCAGGATAAAAAATAATAAATGCGTTCAACAGTAGCAGTAATAAACATAAGCAACCTAAGGCATAATTTAAACCGCATAAGAGAACTAGCTCCGAATTCAAAAGTGATGGCAATTGTCAAAGCTAATGCTTATGGTCATGGAATTTCGGAAATATCGAAATCACTTGAGAAATTTGGTGTCGATTATCTTGGTGTTGCTTTTGCAGATGAAGGGATTACGATTAGAGAAGCAGGAATAAAAATACCGATAGTTGTGCTTGTTCCCACATTTCCAGATGAAGCAAAAAAATTTGTAGAATATGATTTGCAGGCTTCTGTTTCAACTTATGAATTTGTTTCTGAATTGTCAAAAGAGTCAATCAAAGCAGGTAAAACATCCAAAGTACATTTGTGCATAGGTACAGGAATGAACAGGGAAGGAATTCAACCCGGCGATGCTGTTGTGTGCATGGAAAAATGTAAAAGTATTTCAAATATTGACTTTGTAGGTGTATGCACTCATTTTGCAACATCCTCAACTGACCCTGTCTTTGTGAAAAGACAATTGAGATTGTTTAATGAAACACTTGAAACTCTTAAACAAGCGGGGTATAGTTTCCCAATTATTCATACTGCAAATTCAGGTGCAATAGCAAATCATCCTGAAGCACATTTTTCGATTGTGAGACCCGGAATGTCTATTTACGGTTATTCACCAATACCGGAGTTAGCAAAAAAATTTGATGTTAAGCCGATTTTAGAATTAAAGACAAAAGTTGTTATGATGAGGAAAATCAGGTCAGGTGAATCAGTAGGCTATGACAGGCTTTTCATTTCACCGAAACCGACAACGATTGCCACAATACCTATTGGTTACGGTGACGGGTATTTCAAAACACTTACAAATAAATCACAGTGCCTGATTAACGGGAAAAGATATAGTCTTGTCGGGACTGTATGTATGGATGAATGTATGGTTGATGTCGGCGATGATGAAGTAAATGTAGGCGATGAAGTTGTGTTACTCGGTAAGCAAGGAAATGAAGAAATCACTGCATTTGAATTAGCAAGTAAAATAGGAACGATACAATATGAAATTCTGACTGCAATATCTGCCCGTGTGCCACGCTTATATGTTGAAGAATAAGCATTAACAATCTGTGGAAAACTTTCACGGAATTTTTGGTATTTTGAGTTGATAATATAATCGTATTTCTATAGTCATTCTGAACGTAGTGAAGAATCTACTTTTGAATATAACCGTATGCTGAAACAAATTCTGTATAATAATTATGAAATATTGTAATTAGATAATATGTATAAATTAGTACTGCCAAATTTTGAGGGACCTTTTGACTTGCTTCTTTACTTTATAAAGAAGGATGAGATAAATATATATGATATCCCTATAGCAAGAATTACAGAAGAATTTCTAAAATATATCAGATTGATGAGGCTTTTCGACTTAGAGTTGGCAGGAGAGTTTCTTGTGATGGCAGCTAACCTGATGTATATTAAATCACAGCTATTACTTCCGAGGGAGCCCGGCGGCGATGGTGTTGAAGTGGAAGACCCAAGGACATTGCTTGTCCAGAGGCTGATTGAATACAAGCAGATTAAAGAAGCAGCGAGAGACCTTTCGATTATGGTGGAAAACAGCCGTTATTTTTATTACAGGCATCTATTCGAAGATTTTGTGCAAGGCAATGCAGCAGAGGATAATGTGTACAAAAATGCTACTCTTTTCGATTTGATTCGTGCGTTCAAGAAAGCTTTAGACAGGAACAAGATGAATAATCAGCAGCATCTTGTTCAGTTAATTTCGATTTCTGTTGAAGAAAAAATTGCATATATTCTCGATAAACTGAGAATCAGGAGCAGGTTAAATTTTTTACAACTCGTGGAAGACGGTTCCCACCCACACATTGTAGCTACTTTTCTTGCTGTTCTCGAATTAGTGAAATCTCAGAAAGTAGCGGTAAGGCAGCCTGATTTATTCGATGAAATTGTTATTTCTACAAAATCGTCATTTAACTTAAATTGAATTTGAAAGAATTATAAAAATGGAAACTATTAATAAACAATTTTTAAATTTATCAAGAAACGAACAGAAAGCTGTAATCGAAGCATTACTCTTTTCGTCTGAAGAGCCAATGCAGGCAAAAGTTCTTTATAAAGCTTTAGTAACTACCGGTTCAGGTTTCAATCCGGCAACTGTGGACACCAAAACAGATGGTGAAATTCAGGATGAAAATCAAATTTCACTTGCCGAAACAGTAAACGAAGAAATAAAATTTTCTCAGGATAATCTAACTGAATTGATAAATGAAATTAATACAGAGCTGGTCGAAACAAACCGTCCTTTCCAGATAGTCAATCTTGCCGGCGGGTATGTGTATTCTACCAGGCCTGAATATGGGATGCTTCTTCAGCAAGTTATTAAAAGTAAAGTAAAGAAAAGACTTTCTCACGCAGCACTTGAAACTCTTGCAATTATAGCTTACAGACAGCCGGTAACGAAGCCCGAAATAGAGCAGGTGAGAGGAGTCAATTCAATCGATGTGGTTAATTCTCTTATTGAAAAAGGGCTTGTTGAAATTGTGGGCAGGAAAGATGTTCTGGGAAAACCTTTGCTTTATGCGACAACACAGGAATTTTTGAAAACATTCGGACTCAACAATCTGGATGAGTTACCGAAATTGCGTGAGCTCGAAGAATTATCACTTGAACAGGAACAGCCTGAAAACAACATTGAAATTGTTGTAGATAAAAACCTCGAAGAAACATACCATGAATTACCCGAAGCTTTAAAAAAGAATATCGAAGTCAGGGATGATTTTGAAAATAATGAAGAAATAACAATAGATTCCGAAGTGGAATCAGGATTATCACTCGAGCAAGAGGAGCTCGAATCACATATCGAAATTGCCGCCGAAAAAAACCTCGAAGATACTTATATTGAATTACCGAATTCAATAAAAAAGAATATTGAAATTAAGGAAGAAACTGATAATAATGAGCTAATACAGGTGGATTCTGAACCAAGTTCAGAATGACTATTTTCCCAATTTCTAATTCTTAATACCTAATTCTTTTCAGTACATATGTTCTGAATAAGAAACAGGTTTTGGTCCGCCATACCTATAATGCAGATAATTTGGTTTCCATTGCGCTTTCTTAACCATCTTGTCAATTTCAGCATCTTCAATCATTCTACCGAGTCCCGAATCACGTGCTTCAATGACAACTGCCCTAGCTACTCTGTAAGATACATAACGAATATCATCGAGTGGCGGTAATAATAATCCCTGGTGACGCTGGTCCCAGGTAACCATACTACTCAGTTCCTTGCTCCCGGCAACAAACATTTTGAATGTGATTTTCGGAGTCTTCGCAACCAAAGCACCCAAGCCTATTCCGGGGAATATGTACATGTTGTTGCATTGCGAAGTATAGAATTTCCCATATTCATTTTCAATCGAGGGGAATGGACTACCGAATGCCATCATAGCTTTTCCTTTTGTGATGTTGATTACATCTTCCGGTTTACATTCACTCTTTGATGTTGGATTTGACAATGCAAAAATTATTGGTCTCTCTGTGTTTTGTGCCATCAGTGTAATTATTTCCTTGTCGAACATTCCCGTTTGTGCTGTTACTCCGATTAGCACAGTAATCCGAACTGGTCAACTGCGAATATGAGATTCGATGATGCCTCATCGCTCAAGCCCTCTTCCATCAGCATTGATTTTATATTGAATGCAATACCGGAACCGGCTTGTCCCATTCCGACTATTACAAACTTCTGCTCTTTGAAACTGCTCTCCTTGATTTTCATAGCTGTCATAAGTGCTGACAATGAAACTGCACCCGTTCCCTGGATGTCGTCATTGAATGAAAGTATTCTGTCCCTGTATCTTTCCATCAGCATAAATGCTTTGTGCTTGGCGAAGTCTTCCCATTGGAGAAGAGCATTCGGGAAATTTCTTTTCACACCCAGGACAAATTTTTCAATAAATTCATCATATTCTTTTCCTACTAGACGCGGCTTCCTGTAACCGAGATAAAGAGGGTCATTCAACAATCGTTCATTGTTTGTTCCGACATCGAGTGAAATTGGAAGCGTTGTAATCGGATGAATTCCACCCGCTGCCACATACAAATTCACCTTGCCGATTGGTATTCCCATTCCGTCAGAACCCAAATCGCCAAGACCGAGAATCCTCTCGCCATCGGTAACGACAACAAGGTAAATATCCGGCTGATTTATATTCTGGAAAATCCTGTCTATTGCTGAAATGTTTTCGGGATTTATATAAATTCCCCTGTATCGTCTCATTATATGGCTCATCTCCAAGCAGGCTGTTCCCACAGTGGGTGTATATACTATAGGCAGCATTTCGTTCAGGTGTTCGAGCAAAAACCTGTAGAACAGTGTTTCGTTTCTGTTCAGCAACCCTTGCAGGTAAATATATTTTTCCAAGTCAGTCGGCTTTTTCGTATATGCTTCATAGGTGCGTTCCACCTGTACATCAATATTGGAAATTTCGTATCGCAAAAATCCCTCAAGGTTGAGAGACATTCTTTCTTCCTGTGTGAAAGCAGATGCCTTATTGAGAAAAGGGTCATTCAAAAGCTTTTGCCCGCGTAAATAAACTTCGTAGTATTCTTCACTCGTCAGCGGGTCAATTTTAATCGCAAAATTCTTCATAACAAACTCATAATTATACTCAAATCATTTATGGCACAAAGCCAAACTCAAAATTACGTGGGATTGGTGAGGTGGACAAATTGGGTGGATGTTTTATTATAAGTTATTATATAAAAAAAATGTTTCTTTTAAATAAAATAGGCGTCAAATTTGCTAATTTGACGCCTGATAAAATCAGATAATAAATTTTATTTCATACATTCCGCTCCGCAAACATGCCCTTTTTCACCATGCTTGAAAACATGTTTACCTTCTTTACATCCTTCATTACATAAGTGTTCATTTAATATAGTTTTTACTTGATTTTTTCCTATACCAGCTTTACATTCCGCTCCGCAAACATGTCCTTTTTCACCATGTAAGTAATCATGATTACCATCTTTACATTCTGAAGTACATGTATGCTCCTTTAAAATTATATTTGTTTGATTATTCTTAATACCAGCTTTACATTCCGATCCACAAGCATGCCCTTTTTTTTCATCATGTATGTTTAATTTATTAAAGTCTTTACATACACTTTTACAAACATTTTCATTCAGTACTTTTTTTGTTTTTGCATAAGATTCTTTAGGATAACCGAATACAGTTATCAGTGAAAGAATTATCATTATCATTAATGCTTTTTTCATAAAATCTCCTGTTATTAAATTATTTTATAATGTTTATTTGCTTATTTAAAATTATTTTGAAAATACAAAGTCTTTAGTTTTATTGGCGCTGTGACACCCAACACACATACCATTCATTAAATTAGCCCCACGTATTTTCATTCCGTCTTTTGTTGCTATAGTTCCATCGGGCATTAACATGAACCATTCCCAGTCATTCCCATCAGGATTGAAATTATTTCCTCTTTTAACCATTGCGGTAAATTCATTAACCGTACCTGCCGGATTACTTGAATGTTTCACAAGTATTGTACCTAAGGGAAAGGAACCATTGACTCTTTCCTGATTGTTTTTAATATATATCTTTCTTGTAACGGTCGAGTCATTACCTGCATGAGCAGTGCCTAATAATGGATCAGGTCCTTGGTTGGTTTTAATTAATGTCCAGCTCATAAAATCACCAAATGTGTTATCATCGGCAACAAATTCCTGTGGTGAAGGAGATGAGCCATTATCTTTACTACATGAATTTAGTCCAATAATAAATCCGAAACTGATTATTATCAGCAATATATTATATTTTTTCATAAAGCACCTTTAATATTTTAATAAAAAAAAATTGTAATTAATGGATTAACTTAATATCTTATCTTTCAACTTTAAGCTGTTTGCAGTATATTCTCTTTTGATTCTTTTACAAAAAAAGCAACGACAATGCCATAAACAACATGCCCCAAAATGCTACCAAGTATTGTCAGTAAAATACTTCCACTCATTTGCGGCATTTTGAATATAAAACCCATCATAATCATAGCAATCTGTGCAAATGCAAAAACTGCTAATCCGAAAATTGCTCCTTTTATAATATTATTACTTATTTTCTCAAGTACATTTAGGAAAATCAAGGCATAAATAATTGCGAAGATATCACCAATCATAAAATGCATTAACCATCCTACAATTGAAGGCACTCCAAACATTCCGGATAACATTGTCGCCGGATTCATTTTGGGTATTCCCATCATTGGTGCAATAAACATAACTGACGTCATCACAACTGTTGCAGGAATACCTCCTAAAATTGCTTTAATAAATAAATTTTTCATAACAACTCCTCGATAGATGTGAATAAATAATCGATTTACCGAATAGTCGTTGCTCTAAGCAATTCCTGACAAATTTTTTTATTTTTTTAAATTTTTAATAATAATATTTTTGAAATCCTCTGAAATATATTCGGATTGGTGTGTATGGTGTTCATTGAAGTGGTATTGTAAAGCTTCATCTATTATTTTACTTTGTTTCTTGTATGTCCTGCAGGCATTGCACATACTAACATGAAAATGTAATTTAAACTTTTCAGTTTTTGTTAATTTAATAGATAATTCTTTTTCAATTAATTCCGTTGCTTTCTTGCAAGAAAGCATAAATATATTCATTAACTTTTTCATTTTTTATTTTTTAAACCAATTATTTTCTAAACATTCCCTAAGCTGTAATTTTGCGCGATGCAAAATCTGCCAATAATTAGACTGCGAAATTCCTAATTCCTTACAAATATCTTTTCCTTCCTGTTCATTTATGTATTTCAATTGAATTATGGAAAAGCAATTAGGTGGTAATTTATCAATACAATTATGTAAAACAGCGTTGAATTCGGTATCATCTAATAGGATTTCATCCGAATTATTCCACTCTCCAGGTTTTCTTTCATCTTTCCATTTATAATTATCATCAAAGAAATAATCATAGAAATTGTTATCGTTTTCTTTTAATAAATGGCTTTCAGTCTTATAGGTTGAACGAAATCTTTTTCTGTGGAAGTCGTTAATTTTATTATTTAAAATAGATAAAAGCCATGTCTTTGGTGAACTTTTATTTAAAAAATTATCGAATGCCTGAAAAGAAGCTATAAAAGTCTCCTGAACAAGGTCTTCTGCTGCGGCTCTATCAGATGTTTTATGGAATGCCCAAGAAAATAATTCATCGGAGAATTGCTTTACCCAAATTGTTACAATTTCTGAGCGTTTACTTTCTTGTTTCAGATTATTCATTTCTATAAAGATATTTTATACAATTTCATACTTAACAAATATTTTTAAATATTAATATTTTTTAAAATCTGATAGCATAACCTTATAAATTTAAAAATAATAAATTTATTACTTATAATATTTAGAATAATAAAGAAAAGTGTATATATATATTAATTTCAATAATAATTAATTTCAGCTTACATTCCTCCGCAGCAATAATAATTATATTTCATCTCCGTCAATATATAAAATTAATTATTGTTTTGAAATTTTTTTAGATTTGGAGTGAAAAAATGGAATATTTGAATAAGCAGACTTTTTTGGAAAAAGTATTTGACTTTGAAAAGAAATCGGAATGGCAGTTCCAGGGTGATAAACCTTGTGTTATAGATTTTTATGCCGACTGGTGCGGTCCCTGCAAGATGGTGGGACCTATTATGGAAGAACTTTCCAAAGATTATGCCGGAAAAGTTGATATATACAAGATTGACACAGATAAAGAGCAGGAGCTTGCCGCAGCCTTCGGAATCAGAAGTATTCCCTCGGTTCTTTTCTGCCCTATGAACGATAAACCGCAGATGTCTGTCGGTGCTTTGCCAAAAGAAGGGTATATGCAGGCAATCGAGCAGGTGCTGGGTGTAGCAAGACCTATTTTAGTAGTTAATTGATTTTTCCCTCACCCTGAATCCCTCTCCCTGTGGGAGAGGGACATTAATATATAATATGAAATGAATAAATATATTAAAATTGGATTATTCACCGCTCTCGGTGCGGGATTAGGATTTGCATATTATTATTTTGTCGGATGCAGGAACGGTTCCTGTCCGCTTACATCGAACTGGTATATGACAACAATGTATGGTGCGTTGATGGGATTGGTACTTGGTTTTCCAATGAAGAAGAAGAAAGAAAACACCCTGTCAGAAGTAACTCCAGACAAGGATGAATATAAAATTGAATAGCCACTACTTTTAAGTAGTGGATTGGTGGGGTTGAGGACAAAACACATCCGGGATTAATCCCCTTAAAAAAATAAGTGGCTAAAGCCGTTGTATCGTGGTGAAAAGTTTTCCCCTATTTGAAAATAGGGGCTATTCATTAAAAAGGATTTTTTTATTTTGCATGATTATTTTTCACAATATGGATTAAATGAAGAGCAGAATAAAGAGTCTTGCTTCCGATACATTGATTTACGGCGTTTCGACAATTGTCGGACGTTTTCTTACTTTTCTGCTGACTCCTATATACTCCAATTACCTTACTGGGACAGAATACGGTGATGTGATTTACATATTTTCAATTGTCGCATTTATCAATATTGTTTATTCAGTTGGAATGGATTCGGCTTTTTTCCGATTTTATAAAAAAGATGATTTGGATGAAACAAAAAAGGTATTTACAATTTCTTACATGTCAATAGCTCTTGTGAGCGGGTTCATTTCACTAATAATAATAATTATGGCCGGTAAAATAGCACCGGTATTTACTAATCTGCCGGAAGGACCTGAATTAATTAGAATTGCAGCCCTGATACCTTTTCTCGATGCCATTATGTTTATTCCTTATGCTTACCTGAGAATGACAAGAAAATCAATAAGATTTGCATATACAAAACTTATATTGATAATAATTGCTGTAGCCGGGAATGCAATTTTTGTTGTAATAATGAAATTAGGTGCGAGGGGTGTATTTTATTCTCAGTTAGCTGCAAATATATTAGGAGCTTTAATCTTTATTCCATTGATAGTGAGGCATTTAATTATCAAAACAGATTGGAGCCTGATGAAGCAGATGCTTAGATACGGATTGCCTACAATGCCGGCAACACTATCAATGATGGTTCTACAAATTGCCGACAGGCCTATTTTGAAATTGCTTACCAATTCGGAATCAGTAGCAATGTACACTGTTAATTACAGGCTCGGAATTCCTATGATGCTATTCGCAGGTGTATTTGAATATGCATGGAAACCGTTTTATCTAAGCCGTTATGAAGATAAGGATGCGAAACAACTTTATTCGAGGGTATTGACTTATTTCACATTAGCCTGTGCAATTGTATTTATATTGACAGGATTTTTCATAGGATTTATCATAGGAATGCCATTTGTAGGTGGAAAATTTATAAATCCTGTTTATTGGAGTGGAATTGGAATAATTCCTATAATATTAGGTGCTTACTATTTCAATGGTGTTTATAATAATTTTGCAGCCGGATTTCATATAGAAAAGAAAACTGAGTATCTTCCTATTGCAATCGGAATAGCAGCTATATCGAATATAGCATTGAATTTTATTTTAATTCCAATTTTCAATTATTGGGGAGCGGCATTTGCAACATTAGGAGCATATATTATTAGTTCTGTAGTATTATTCTTATTTCTAAAAAAAGTGTACCCGATTAAATATGAATTCAGAAGGATTATTATAATAATCGTAACAACAATATTAATATATGTAATTACCTCATGGGTGACACAATATTTCAGTTTGTGGATTTCATTCGGTATCAGAATAATAGCTTTAATAGTGTTTGTTATAATGCTGAGATTATTCGGTTTCTTCACAAATGATGAAATTAAAAAGTTAAAGTCATTATTTATCAGGGAAAAGAAATATAGCTCCTGAGAAAATTTCCCTTTGATATTAATAATTAATTGCTTAAATTTGATACCGACGGAAAATCCTGAACTTACTAAATAGATTCCTCTTGATAATCTATAATAAGAAAGCAAATTTTCAATAGTAAATTTAATGATTTTGGATTTAAAGTTTTTTAACAGGCATTGCCTGTGATTTTTTAATAATATTGGAGTTTTTATGAATATCTATGTAGGCAACCTCCCGTTTGCAACAACCGATGAGGATTTGAAACAAATTTTTGCAGAGTACGGAGAAGTACAAAAAGCAAGAGTAATAATTGATCGTGAATCCGGTAGGTCGCGCGGTTTTGGTTTTGTCGAAATGAGTGACAATGCAGCAAGAAAAGCAATCAGCACTCTGAACGAAACCGAATATGATGGAAAGCAACTAACCGTTAATGAAGCCAGAGACAAAAGCAATGGCGCAGTCGGTTATGGAAACAGGAGACGTTCCTGGTAATTGGTATTGATTATTAAGTCCTTAACCGGATTTAATTCCCTGGTGCTTACTAGTTATAGATAAGTTTATTATTGAAAATTAGCAGCTTTGTCGGGTATTTGATTTTGATTTAAGATTCCGAAATCGGAATTTTTCAGAGTAAATAAATCATAGTTATAAAAAAAGAGGCTTCATAGCCTCTTTTTTTTATTATTATAATGAATTTGAAATAATACAAATAAATATTAATTTGTATTTATTGCACCCATAGCTCAATTGGACAGAGCATCTGACTTCGGATCAGAGGGCTGGGGGTTCGAGTCCCTCTGGGTGTACTGATTTGATAATAATTTTATAATATTTAACAATAGCACCGTTAATTTATTAAGGAATAATATTAAGTTAGAATTTATGTTAATAATTAAGAATAATATTGACCATGATTCAAATTGGTCAGACATACAAAGAGAAAAGTTTCTCAAGAATTGTGAAACTGATATTGGATACCTTAAAGATAATAAGAGATTGATTACAGCGAAACCTCTCGTTAGAGAAGGAAAATTTATTGATAATTCTTCCGGTAGTTTCAAAATTACTCCAATTAATAAAACAGGTGAAACCCAGGTTGGATATTATCATATTTTAGCGAATGATTTAGATGATGCCATTGAAATTGAAAAAAAATCCGGAATTTGAATTTAGTAATACAGCGAGGATTGAGGTCAAACAAATAAAGACTAAGGAAAATAGTACTGGTTTTGTATATCCCTCAATTCAAAATTAATTAAAAATAAAATTAGGGAGGAAAAACTACCCGATTGAATTCCCTTGACTAAGTGAAATAAAGCCTGGATTTCGGGTTCTCTTCAGATATGTGGAATTTTGAAATTAATATAATTATTGTTTATTTCGTTATCTGCAAATGCATCTAATCTCGAAAAGTGAATAACTTCCATCTGTTGGAAGTACAATCCAATGATAAATTTTAAATTTACCAAATTCATTTACTTTTAAATTGATTTGAATATCATTCCAACGAAGCCCATCTATCTTATTTTCCAAATATTCGGGTATTTGAGAAATTGTATATGTTGCAGAGGGAAGATAATGAAATTTTCAATATGCCACTCGATGATGTTGTTGAGGCATTTAAGGCAGAATATGAATTGAGAAAACTTCTAAGTAAATGATTATCAGAAATTTGTTCATTTATAATCAGGTTATTTTTTAAAATTATTTAAATGAACTATTAGTTTTGATTATTATCTTTTTTGTTATAAACAATTAATCGGGCTCCGGGCTGGTTTGTTATATAATACCAAAACCACTCGAACATAACCCTGAACCTGTTCCTGAAATTTATTATAAACATAATATGAACGAAAGACCAAACAAGCCATGCAAAAAATCCTGAAAATTTTATATTACCGAATAATGCAATTGCTTTAGCCTTGCCGATTGTTGCAAGATTACCCTTGTCAATATATTTAAATGGATTTTGCTTAAAATGGTTTTTTCGATTTCTGATAATATTTGCCACATATCTTGCTTCCTGCATAGCTACAGGTGCCAGTCCCGGTAGTATTTCCCCGTTTATTTCCAAATGAGCTGAATCACCGATAATAAATATATTATCATATCCGGGAATTGTTAAATTGTTATTAACAATTACTCTTCCTGTATTGTCTAATGGGACATTTAATGATTTTAACAGGGGAGAGGCTTCATTTCCTGCTGCCCAAATTATATTTGCTGTTTCAATTGTTTGCGATGAAGTAATTATTCTATTTTTATTAATATCAGTAACTCTTGTTCCGGTTATAATTTCTACCCCGATTTTTGTCAAAGCTTTATATGTATAGTCAGCGAGTTCCGGGGGAAAAGAAGGAATCAATCTATCGTGGGATTCAATAAGGTAAATTTTAATATCGTTGTATTTTAATATTGGAAAATCAGGGAGCATAGTTTTGCGAGCAATTTCAGCGATTGCACCTGCAAGCTCGACTCCAGTTGGCCCCCCGCCAATAATTACGAAATTAAGATATTTTTTTGCTTCAGGAGTACCATAAACTCTTTCTGCATATTCGAAGGATTTCAATACTTGTTCCCTGATAGATAATGCGTCTTTCAGAGTTTTTAAACCGGAAGCATAATTTTCCCAGTTATTGTTACCATAATAAGATTGTCTTGAACCAGGTGAAAGTATAAGATAATCATACTGTAGTTCACCATCATTAAAATATACAGTTTTGTTTGTCAAATCAACTTTTTGAGCTTCGTCCATAATTACCTGAACGTTTTTTTGATTTCTTAATACTGAACGTAATGGAATTGCTATATCTCCCGGTGAAAGGGCAGAAGTAGCCACCTGGTAAAGTAAAGGCTGAAACAAATGATGATTCGTTTTGTCAATTAAAATTATATCGACAATTGCCTTCTTTAAAGATTTGGCAGCAGTCAAACCCCCAAATCCTCCACCAATTATTATTACTCTTGGTTTTGATAATTGCATATTTTGTATTTAAGACAATAATATCTTTAATTGACGGATAAACAATAAGATTTGTTTGTAATGGTTATATAATTTTCTATTAAATCAAATTTGATAAATGATTAATTAGTAATACCTTTATAATAATATATTTTACATTTCATAATTTAGAATAAAATGAGATTACAAAATTTTTCAATTAGTATAAAAAAGATGAAAAGGATAACAATATGACTCGAATTCTATTATTTATTTTCCTAATCTTTAGTTATAATATCAATCATGCTCAATCATTACAGGAACTGACTGATAGTGTAAATTTTTTACAAAATAAACAAGATTACCTGAATGCATTGAAATGGGCTGAATTGGTATTAACCAAATCAGAAAAGGAATTCGGGAAAAATGATACTAATTATATTTCTGCTTTGAGAAAGCTTGTCGAAATTAATTTCATAGTGAAAAACAATGATAAAGCTTTGGAATACGGTAAATTAGATAGTGAAAGGACTCAATCGGTTTATGGTGAAAATAGTATTAAATTTGCTGAAACATTATTAAATCTGTCCCAGATATATATTAACAAACAAAAATTAGTTGAAGCTGAGCAAACGGCTTTTAAAAGTAGTGAATTATATAAAAAATTATTAAGCCAGTTTGATCCTAAATATGCTGATGCTTTAAAAATTCTTGCTTGGATTTATAAAAATGAAAACAAAGGTGTGGAAGCAAGCCAGACTTATTATAAAATACTCCAGTCCATAAAAGAAAATTACGGTATAATGAATGCATCTTATGCTGAAACAGTAACCAATCTGACAGAGGCACTTGAATCTAAAGGATTCAATAAAGACTCTGAAGAATTATTAATCAAAACATTGAATGAATATAAAGCAATAAATGTAAAAAAAAGTAATAATTACGGTTATGCATGTCTTGACCTAGGAAGAGTTTACAAAAGAATGGGGCGGGAACTTGAATCTGAAATTTATTTAAATGAAGGACTTCAAATTCTTATACCTGTCATTGGTGAAAATAATGATGTGATTATGAATAGTTATTTTATTCTTGCATATAACAATTCACTTACTAATAAATACGATAAATCCGAAGAACTTTACAAAAAAATTCTGAGTTTCAAGAAACAAAAACAAGGTGAAAATAATGTTGAATACGCATATATTTTAAGTAAACTTGGAATGCTTTACAGAACTATGAGCAGGTTTAAAGAAGGGGAAGAACTTTGTAAAAAGTCAATTGAAATTATGAAGAAAATCAAAATGGAAAAAAATTCTTTCTACTCCAATATTCTTAATTCCCTAGCTGAAATTTATATAAATACCGGAAAGTATGATGAATGTCTTAAATTATATGATGAATGTATAAATATAGAAAAAAATAATTTTGGCGATGATTTCCCGGATAAAGAAGTTCTATTGAACAATAGGGCTGAATTATATAAAAATATGGGAAAGTATAAAGAATCGGAAATTATGTTTCAGCAGGCATTAAACCTATTGGAAAAAAAATCAGGAAAAAATAATGCACGTTATGCATGGTATCTGAATAACCTTGCCGAAGTTTTGGAATTCAATGGATATTACGAATTTGCAGATTCAATGTATAAAGATGTATTACAACTAAGAAAGGTATACAGGGGCGAGTATCATCCTGAATATGCTGAAACAATAGGATTTTTGGCAAGGTTGTCTGAAAAGAAAAGAGATTTCGAAAATGCTGATAAATATTTTTTACAGGCTCTCGATATTTATCTTAGAAATATCAAATTAACATTTCCATCTTTATCTGAGACTGAGAAAAGTTATTTCTACGGTCCTATGAAAAGTTTTTTTGAACATTTTTGTTCTTATGTTTCTAAGAGAGCAAAATCAAATCCAAATTTGATTAGTGAACTTTATAATTATAGGATAAAAACCAAATTTTTATTGTATAACTCATCCAAAAAAGTAAGGGAGAATATTATTAATAGCGGTGATACTGTTTTAATCAATAAATTTAATGAATGGCATAATCTTCGCGATTTATTAGCTATGTATTACAATTTATCAAAAGAACAAATCTCACAAAAAGGAATTAATATTGATTCAATTAATTTAGCCGCGAATTCACTTGAGAAAGAAATATCTTCTAAATCAGAGGAATTTACAAATGAATATGAGAAAAAAGATTACAATTGGATTGATATTCGTAATACCCTCAATAATGATGAGGCGGCCGTAGAAATAATCAGGTTCAGAAATTTTGGCGATATAAAAAACAGTTATAATCCAAATGTCAATATACCCGGTTTTCTTGATTCTGTAGTATATGCAGCTTTGATAATTACAAAAAAAACTTTGCAAAATCCTTCTTTGATATTATTAAATAATGGTAATCAAATTGAGAAAAACTTTGCAGTGAAATATGCCGATTGTATCCAAAAATTAAGAAATTCCAAAAATGAAGAATCCGATTCTAATTTGAAAGATATAACTGAAAATGAACTTTCGGAAGTATATGAATCTGTTTGGAAGAAAATTAATTCTCAACTCAAAGGTATTAATATTGTCTATATTTCACTTGACGGTATTTATAATAAAATAAATATTAATACACTTTTTGATTCAGATACAAAACACTATGTTATTGAGGAAAAGGATATTAGGATTCTGACTACCACACCTGATATTATAAGATTAAAATTGAATCATAAATATATCAGAAATACAGCAGAATTGTTCGGAAACCCGAAATTTAACCTTGAGCCTGATTCTCTGAAGTTAATTGCTGAATTGAGCAATTCATCCGGTAAACCTGAGTTATTCAGGATGGCAAATGATGCAGACAGTTTAGTAAGAAGTGGTATATCACAATTGCAAGGAACTGAAAAAGAGGTAAATGCGATTAATGATGCTTTAAAAAATAAAGGGTGGGAAGTTAAGGAATCCATTAGTCCGGATGCCAACGAAGATGCTGTTAAATCAGTTCAGAATCCGAGAATTCTGCATTTAGCAACTCACGGGAAATTTTTAAGAGATGTTGATATTGAGAAAAAACGAACATCGGGTTTGCAAACAAGGCAGTATTCTGAAAATCCATTACTCAGGTCTTTCCTGATTTTTGCTGGCGCAGAAAATATAATAAAGGATATGAAAAATAACAAATTTAAAAATGACGGTTTATTGACAGCTTATGAAGCAATGAATTTAAATCTGGACAGCACCGAACTTGTAGTTCTATCGGCATGTGAAACAGGGCTTGGTGAAATAAGAAACGGGGAAGGTGTTTATGGTTTACAAAGGGCATTCCAGACAGCGGGTGCTAAAACTATTATCATGAGTCTTTGGAATGTTTTAGATGAGCCCACACAAGAATTAATGACACTTTTTTATGATAACTGGCTTTCAGGTAAATCAAAACGGAATGCATTCAGAGAAGCTCAATTAAAGCTTAAAGAAAAGTATAATAATGTTTATATCTGGGGTGGTTTTGTTATGGTTGGAGAATAAATAATCATGTTGAATGTATCAAATTTATCAATACACTTTGCAAACAGATATCTTTTCGATGGAATTACTTTCTCAGTTAATGCAGGCGACAGGATTGGATTAATAGGAAGAAACGGTTCAGGAAAGACAACACTTTTAAACATAATCTCAGGATTGCAGCAAGCTGAAGAAGGGACAATTGTTAAACCAAAATACTTTCGGATTGGTTATCTCCCCCAGGAAGCTGATATCAGTTCTGACAAAACCGTGAAAGATGAAGTATATGCTGCATTGGAAGAAATTAATGTAATTGAAAACAGAATCGATGAATTAACTTCATTAATAGATAAATCAACCAATTATGAAACCGATTCTTATAATAAATTAATCCAGGAACAAAGTGAATTACATGAAAGATTCGCTTTGCTTGGCGGACATAATATTGAATCCGAGATAAGTAAGGTACTTAAAGGTTTAGGTTTTGAGGAGAATGATTTTTCAAGGAGTGTGAGTGAATTGAGCGGAGGATGGCAGATGAGAATTGAACTTGCAAAAATTCTTCTCCAATTACCTGATATGATATTACTGGATGAGCCGACCAATCATCTTGATATTGATTCAATTATTTGGGTCGAAACCTTCCTGAGAAATTATAAAGGTTCAGTACTGCTGGTTTCACATGACAGAACCTTCCTGGATTCAGTAACAAACAGAACTATCGAAATTTCAAACGGTAAAATATATGATTTGAATAAATCATATTCTGAATTCACTAAATTCAGGAATGAACAAAGAGAACAGCAATTAAATGCATACAAAGACCAGCAAAAGCAAATAGCGGAAACCGAAAGATATATTGAAAGGTTTCGATACAAAGCGAGCCTGGCAACGAGGGTGCAATCCAAAATCAAAATGCTTGAAAAGTTGGATAGGATTATCATTGATGAAGAAGATACATCTTCAATTAAATTCAAATTTCCCGAAGCCACCCGCTCCGGGAGATTAGTAGCAGAAATTAGTAATCTAAGTAAAAATTATGCTGATAAATTAGTTTTGCAAAATATTAATTTTTCGATTGAACAGGGAGATAAAATCGCATTTATTGGAAGGAACGGTGAGGGTAAAACAACATTATCAAAAATATTAGCAGGTGTGGAAACTTATAAAGGTAATTTGAAAATAGGTCATAATGTAACAATTGGTTTTTATGAACAGCAGCATAATAATAATTTAACCGGAGATGATACGGTTTTCGATATTATTGACAGGGCTGCAACAGGTGAGATTAGAACAAGGATGAGACAGTTGCTGGGAACCTTCCTTTTCAGCGGTGAAGATATATACAAAAAAGTGAAGGTCCTTTCCGGTGGTGAGAAATCCAGGCTTGCAATAGCTAAATTATTACTTCAATCCTGTAACTTTTTAATTCTCGATGAACCGACAAATCACCTCGATATGAACTCGAAAGATGTTTTGAAAAATGCTTTGATAGATTATAAAGGGACACTTATAATAGTCTCGCATGACAGGGAATTTCTCCATGGTTTGACTAATAAATCCGTATTATTTAAGAATCATGGCTTGATTGAATACCCGGGAGATATCTTTGATTTTCTTGAAAAACAGAATATCGAGTCTATGAGAGAAATTGAAAGAAAAGATATAGCAAATAATTCTGAGAAAAAAATTATTTCGACAAATTCTCAGATTTATAGGGAAGAAAGAAAAAAAATACAAAGAGAAGAAAATAGACTGAAAAAGGTGATTGAAAAATGTGAAATTGAAATTATGGAATTAGAG
This sequence comes from Ignavibacteriota bacterium, assembly GCA_016219595.1. Lineage (GTDB taxonomy): Bacteria > Bacteroidota > Ignavibacteria > Kapaibacteriales > UBA2268 > XYC2-FULL-35-21. Next base: position 27,904 of record JACRLY010000095.1, read on the forward strand.
GACAAACAAAATCATCTTGAACAGGATTTTTCAAGTGAGGATTATCATATAAATGTAGATTCAAATCTGGATAAACAAAAAGAATATTATGAAATAAAATCTAAAATTGAACATAAAATGGAAGAATGGTCAAGGTATCACACAGAACTTGATGAATTGAACAAGGATTATTTGTAGAATTTAATAGCTTCTATATTTACATCTTCCCTGATTCTGCCTCTCATCCTATTTGCAACCGCTACGAGTATTTTATATATTTCAATAATGATTATTATCGAAAAAGTAGTACACATAACAATTACCCATTCATTGGATGATAAAGGCACTGTATCAAGTAAATTATTCATGACGGGAATAGCAACAGCCGAAATCTGCAAACCGATAGCCAGGAGCATGACAGCAAGTAAAATCGGGTTTTTAAAAGGATTAATACGGTCAATAGTTGTCCCGCCCGGGTAAGGCAAATTTATAAATAATGACCTGTCGAATGAACGTGAATTTTGTACATTCCAAATTTGGAAAAAAGCCAGTACACAAAATGCCATTGTTCTTGCCTTGTCATGTGCATTAGGATTAACTGCTAATTCTGAATCAGGCAGATAATAATTGAAAACTAATAATGTACCTATCATCATTATTAGACCTGAAATAATCATCTGGTAAACCATTCTGCGGTTAATCAACGGACTATCCTTTTTTCGGGGAAGGAAAACCATAACATCCCCATGCTCCTTTTCGAAAGCAAGAGGAAATGTTGATGTACCGTCTGTTACCAGATTTATCCATAGCAACTGTGCCGGTAAAACAGGTAAGGGAAATCCGAAAGCAACTGATACTGCAATAGTAAGCAATCCCCCAAAACTTGTAGACAGTATATATAGGATAATATGTTGCAGGTTTCTCAATACAACTCTGCCTCGTCTTACTGCTTTAACAATTGTTGCAAAGTTATCATCAATCAATACCATATGAGCTGATTCTTTCGCTACGTCAGTACCACTCCCCATAGCCACACCGATATCTGCCTGTTTAAGTGCAGGTGCGTCATTAACTCCGTCACCTGTCATTGCAACAATATTACCTCTTGCCTGGAGCTGTTTAACTATTCTGTATTTATGATGGGGTGCAACTCTTGCATAAACATCAATTTCAGGAACTCTGTCATATAATTCTTTATCGGTCATTTTATCGATTTCCTGTCCGTTTATTGCAACCGGTTTAGGCTTCCCTTTTCCAATTCCAACAGATTTTGCAACTGTTTGTGCAGTTTTTGCATGGTCTCCTGTTATCATTACTACACGGATACCGGCATGATGACATTTACTAACTGCATCAACTGCTTCCGGTCGCACAGTATCTTCTATTCCGGCAAATCCGATAAAAGTCAAATTATTCAAGCTGTCTAATGAAAGAGGCACATTTGCCGATTCGTCAGTATATGCAAGGGCTAAAACCCTAAGACCTTTTTCAGAAAAATTCTGTATTATGTTGTCCGATTTATCAGTATTTATTGGAATTTTTGCACCGTTAATATCAATCATTGTTGTACATCTGTTTAATATTTTTTCCGGCGCTCCTTTAGCAAGAATATAATTATTATTATCATTATAGGCTCTGACAGCCATTAACTGATTTTCTGATTCGAATGGTATATCAACATTAACCTGGTAATTATTCGAGTTGAAACCAAGCTTTTTAGCTGCAATCATTAAAGCCACTTCAGTCGGGTCCCCTGTGATTTCCCAATCACTGCCATTTTCTTTAATAACGGATTCGGTACATAATGAACCTACTAATCCTGTAAGATTCAATGCATAGTAATCATCTGCATATACTTGTTCACCGCTGTGTTGAGAAAATACCTGCCCTTCACGGGAGTACCCCGACCCAATTACATCAAAAAGTTCACCACCGCTATAAATCCTGGTTACTGCCATTTGATTTCGCGTCAGTGTTCCGGTTTTATCCGTGCAAATTATATTTGTACTTCCAAGAGTTTCAACTGCTTTAAGCTTTTTTACAATTGCTTTCTGTTTTGCCATTTGGGACAAACCGATTGATAAAGTTATGGTAACAGCCACAGGCAATCCTTCAGGTATGGCTGAAACAGCCAAACCGACTGAAGTAAGAAACATTGTCAACCAGTCATTTCCCCTGAGGTATCCTACCAGGAATATGATTACAACGATAGCCATTATGGAAATACTTATGAATTTCCCGAATGCCGCCATCTGTATTCCAAGTGGTGATACAGTTTCCTCGGCTTCAGCAACCTTTACGGATATTTTTCCAAACTCCGTTTGATTGCCAACTGCAGTGACAATTGCAATACCCCTGCCTTTTTGAACTATTGTACCCGAATAAAGCATCGTGTATCTATCACCAAGCGGTGCGTCTTTACTTATAATTGAATTTGCATTTTTGGTTATTGAGAATGATTCTCCGGTCAACATTGATTCATCAATGAGAAGATTTTGAGAATCAATCAGTCTTGCATCTGCAGGAACACGTACACCGCTTTCAAGGATTATTATTTCACCGGTTACAACTTCTGTTGACGGAATAATATGTTGAATTCCGTTCCTTATGACTCTTGCAGAAGGAGCAGTCATCTTCATTAATGCACTTAGTGCATCTGATGCTCTTCGTTCCTGGATAAAACCTATGAGTGTATTTAATACTACGACTGTAGCTATTACAAAGGTATCTTTAAGTTCTGCGAGAAAAGCATTTAATACGGCAGCCACAATTAATATATAAATTACAGGGTCGTTGAATTGCTCTAGTAGTAATATCCATGCCGGTTTTTCTTTGGTTGATATTAATGTATTATCACCAAACTTCTCACGCATATCATCAACTTGTTCTGATGATAAACCATTCTCCTGGCTAACACCAAAATTTTTTAGAACAACATCACTCGATTCTGTATGCCAAAACATATTACAATTACTTTTTTGCTTTTCTTTTATTTAAAAATGAACAATCATACAAGTTAATAAAAAATCAATTCTTTTAAAAACCCGATTTTTAGCTAATTTTTATTAATTATAAGCTTAATCATTCTTAAAAGTATACTCAGAACACAAGAGTAAATATAATTACTTGAATTGATATTTGTATTTTAAGTAATTAATTTGTGAATTTGATATGAGCATAGATTACATTGTAATATATATGAGATATAATCCCCCGATTATAACAAGTGCTCCGCAAAACCTTTTAATAATTTTTGATATGTTAGAATTTTCCGACCATTTCAAATAATCTGATACTCTTTTTGAAAGTGTACCGGCTAAAACAATAACTAAGCAATGTCCTAAAGCAAAAGAGGCTAATAATAATACGGATAGAATGGTATTTGTTTGTGATATTTCAAAGACAATACCCAAAACCGGAGCCATAAATGCAAAAGTACAGGGCCCTAATCCTATTCCGAAAACCAATCCTAATACGAATGCAGCAATTATTCCTTTATATTTGGTCTTACCGATACTTGTCCCATCCCAGGGTAACCGGATAATATCAAGTAAATATAATCCAACTATGAAAAATACAATAGCAACAAAATAATTACCAATTAATCCGACATCTCCCATTAATCTTCCAAGTGATAACGTTATACCGCCTATAATTGCAATTGTTACTAATATTCCAACAGCAAAGATTAATGATAATACAAAAGTTCTTTTGATGTCTATCTGT
>JACRLY010000058.1:0-18335 GCA_016219595.1 Ignavibacteriota bacterium
AGAAAACCATATCTTTTTCTGAGTTCGAATAATGCTGCAGCAAATTCCGGATTGGCACTGACAATGCCGCCTTCACCCTGTAAAAATTCTATTATTACTGCTATTGTTTTTTCATTAAGAATTTTTTCTAATGCAGGAACATCATTGTAAGGAATTATATTCATACCGGGAAGAAACGGACCCATGCCATCCTTATACAAGGGTTTATCCATCAGTGACAATGCACCGTATGTCCTTCCATGGAACCCGCCTGAAAAACCGAACATTTCTGTTTTGTCCTTTGCATTTCCCCATCTTCTTGCAAGTTTAATTGCACCTTCAACTGCTTCTGTACCCGAGTTTGAAAAAAATATCTTAGAAAATCCTGTCATCTCTTTTAATTTTTCTGCTAGTTTGATTTGAGGTTCCTGGAAAAAATAATTCGATACATGCATAAATTTATCGAGTTGGGTTTTAATTGCATGAATTATCGCAGGGTGGCTGTGCCCGAGTGCATTTACGGCAATTCCACCGAGAAAATCGAGGTATTTATAACCTTGTGTATCGTAAATCCAGCAACCTTCAGCTTTGCTGATTTCAATTGGCAGTCTTTTATAAGTTTGAAGAATAGCTTCCTTTTCACGCTCGATTAAACCAATACCCATCCATTATGCCAGATTATGTATAACATTAGTTACTACACCCCAAACCTCGAAGTTCATTTCGGATGTTATTTCTATGGGTTTGTAATTCTGATTTTCTGGATGCAGAATTACTTTGGTTTTTTGAGTTCTAAGCCTCTTTACAGTTAGTTCTCCGTCAATTACAGCAATCACAATATTACCATCCCTTGGATTCAGTGAGCGGTCAACGACAAGTATATCAGCCGAATGAATACCTGCATCAATCATCGAATCGCCGGTAACGCGTACAAAAAAAGTTGCTGCAGGATTTCTCACAAGATGGTCATTTAAATCCAGCCTGTCTTCCATGTAATCGTCAGCCGGTGAAGGAAAACCTGCAGAAACAGCTTCTAAAAACATAGGTAGTTTAACTGAAGTTTTTTTATCCGGCTTAAGTATTTTAGTAACTCTCAACGAATTAGATTTAATCTTTTTCACGGTTATTTCCCTTCGCCTCCGATAATAAATGGTGTTGTACCCTTTGAATTTCCAAGTATTATTATTTTTGCATTTGGCGAGGTTACAAGTTCCTTTTGAATCTTAATTGATTCGAACTGCAAGACTCTGTCGGATAAACCTTCGTTGACTATTTTCTGGGCATCGGCAACACCTCTTGCTTCCACTCTTTTACGTTCTGCTTCCTGCTGTTCTTTTTCAAGCACAAATTTCATTCGTTGAGCATCCTGAACTGCAGTGATTTTTCTTTCAATACTTTCCTTTACAGAACCGGGAAGACTTATATTTCTTACGAGCATTTGTTCGAGAACCAAACCTCTTTCTTTGAAAGCTTTTTCAATTTGATTACGAATTTTTTGCTCGAATGCTTCTCTTTTCTCTGCAAATAAATCAGTAGCATCAAAATATGAGGCACTTTCCCTAATACCTGTTCTGGCTGTAGGCCTGATTACTTTATCCTGGTAATCAACACCAATCGACCTGTAGATCTGAGGTGCAGATGTAGCCACAACCCTGTATAAAATTGTTAAATCGATAATAACTTCCAATCCGTCATTACTTAGAACACGGATTGCATCGTCACCTTGTTTGGCACCATCATCATAAGTGCCGGACATTGTATAATTCTGGGTTTGAGTGCTCATTTCGGTAACATCAATCAGTGGATTTACGAAATTTAATCCTTCATAAAGTACTTGTTTCTGGACCTGACCGAATAAAACCTGAACACCGACATGACCGGGATTTATTTGTCTAATTGAAGCTGTACCAAGTCCGATAATAAAAACTAAAGCAGCAACTAAAATTATCAGGCTTTTAAAACGATGAAGCGGGCTATCCTGTTTAGTTCCCCAAATGGCGATAGCAAAAATTATCAAGCTAACAATAATCAATGTCATAATTTACCTCATTAAAAAAATTTTGTTTAAAAAAATTAATCACTGCTGCAACTGCCGCAGGATGAACAAGCATTATATGACATATCGTCACCGCTGATATTGTCATAATCATCGCTTAACCAGTCACTTGAAGTATCAGCTTCTGTATCGGCTGCAGAATCTTCTATTAGATTTGCATCAGCAAGCGTGTCCTCATACTCGTTTTCCCCGTAATATGAAATATCACCTGCTCCGGGAGGTTCGAACGATGCATCAGAATTCAATGTGTTATAATCACCGGCATTGAATCCCATTGTCCCGACATTCATTACTTCATTACCAAGACTGTCTACCATATAGAAATCATTTACATACATATTATGTGAGAAGAGCATATCAGCCCATAACCACGAATACAAAAAATAATTGTCGAAACCATAATAACCGTAATAAACCGGGTCTGCATACCTGTCATGTTTTATCTGTTCCTTACTGCTTACTTTTTCATTAGGTCTAATTACCTGGATAGTCGTCGTTTTCTTTATATCGTCAATTTTTATATATCTTCTGACCGCTTGTTCAAGTTCATCAATGAAACTGTTAAATATAGTTTTCTTTGTTTTAATAAAATAATCATAAGCTTCCTGCGAAGAAAAAATCGGTTCAAGTCTTGCCTTTAACTGCTCTGATGATTCACCATCCTGCGTTTTGAGGTCAGTCATGACACCGTTCACATTAATCTTGATTGGGTATTCACCGATTTTATGTTTTCGATAAACCGAAATTTCAATCAGGTATTTTATCGAATCGTCATTATGCTCTAAAACGAGGTAAATAGTATTGAAAAATTCCGATTCAATAGGGTCAACTTTGGCTTTGAATTCGAACATAGCCTGTTCCAAATCATCTTCTTCACCTTTTTCATCGAGATAAAAATCATAGTCATCCACAGCCAGGCGGATGACATTCTTTACATTTAATGTCCTCAAAGCGATGTTTAATTGCTGTAAAATAGCAACAGCAGTGAATGTTTCGTGTTCACGCTTTTGTGATAATGAGCCAAAAGTCAGTGCATCAACCAATTTTGAAAATAGTTTTGTCGGTTTCACCTTTTTGTAAACAGTAATTTGCGAAGGGTCAATATCAATTTTTCCTGTCAGGTACATACCCAGCCTCATTAAATTTTATTATTAATAATGTCATATATATATTTTCCTTTTTTTTCCGACTCGGCAAAAACTGTTTTGATAAAATTGCACTCGAGTGCTTTACCTCTCATATCACCTGTATAATTTCTGTCGAGCGGACAACCGCTGTTGCAAAGTAATTCGTATTCACATTCGAAACATTCAGAATTTTGAAACTCACTAATATAAAGATTTCTTCTTTTATTTACTATTGATTCAAACGACTCTTTTTTCCAGTCAGCAAAAATTCCGTCATTATTATATGCCTTGTTGCATGAATAACAATTCCCAAATATATCAAATTCATACCAAATACACTCATTTCCTCTTTGCTGGCAATATCCGGGTGTAAGTATTTGACTAAACTGTAATAAATCATTATCCAGTAAAAAATATGAAAATTCTTTTATTTCCTCTTCGGTGAGGGCTGATTCTCCGGTAGCAAATTTGAATTTGATTTTATAAGGATTTCCATCAGTTTTTGATTTTTCTCCATAGAGATTAAGCCATTCTCCGAACTCATTGAGGTACTTATAAGTTTCTCGGGAAACTACACTTAAGATACCTACAGGAAAACCCATTCTTAATGCTTCACCCATATTTTGTACAGCTTTATCATAGGAATCGTTTCTCAGATAATCATGCACTTGCTTTGGGGGGTCAATTGAAAAACTAATCCTTAATTTTTTCGGATTAATAATTAATTTCTTTATAGTCTCGAGGTAATCTTTTGTGAAATTTAATCCGTTAGTCTGGATAGAAACATTTAATCCCAAAGTTTCGTTTTTCTGCCAATGTAAATTTACTTGTTTAATGATTTCAGCCAATGACTCCGGTTCCATCAATGATGGTTCAGCACCATGAAGGCAAAAAGTACCAATTTTAAATTTTTCAAATTCGATCTTTCTGATAAGTAGTATTAGAGCATCTATTATTACTTTATCATTCACTTTTGGTTCTTTTTTTGTTTCTTCGGGAATATAGCAATATTTACACATCAGGTTGCATGTTCTGTGCGTAGCAAAGTACATATTCAATATTTTATCTGATAACGACATTTTTTTAAAATTTTCAATTTAAAATGAATTTTTAATATCCTATGAATAATTAATATCTAACATTTTCACGTAATTAATTTATATAATATAAAAAAACACAAGGAAATTCATAAACAAATAATTCATATTTTTGAAAAATGTTTCATTGGGATGCAAAATAATGAGAGTAGTTGTTCAGAGAGTGAGCAGAGCCAGCGTAGCTATCGGCGGCAAAGTGACCGGTGAAATCGGTAATGGGATAGCCGTTTTTGTAGCTATCTCCCATTCTGACAACTCAGATATTATGAAATGGATGAGCAACAAATTAATGAACCTCAGAATTTTCCCGGATGATGAAGGAAAGATGAACAAATCTGTTCTTGATACATGTGGGGGTATTCTACTTGTTTCCAATTTCACTTTGTACGGAGATGCACATAAAGGATTACGCCCCAGCTTTATCAAATCTGCACCACCTGAAATTTCAAAACCTCTTTATGAATCTATGGTTCTGCATCTGAAAGACAAATATACGATAAATATTGCATCAGGCGAATTTGGTGCAATGATGAATATAGAACTTGTAAATGATGGACCCGTTACGATAATAATTGAGAAGGAAAATGAATATCAGACTTGATAACATTATTAAAAGTGAAAATCGTTTTTATTACAATTAATCAACTTTCAGTAAACCTTATACATCTCCTCGAATTTCTTTTTCTTCAGATTAGGTACTTTCGTTCCTTCTTTAGGATACCCTACCGGGAAAACCAGTACTGGCGACAGGTTTTCAGGTATATCCAGTATTTCGCTGAGGAAATTCATAGGTGCAGGGCTATAAGGCACGGTTACAAGTCCCGCATTATGTATTGAAGCTACGAGTAAACCCATGGCAATGCCTGTTGATTCTGTAAAATAATTATTTTTCTGTATAAGGTCTCCAGTCTTTTTATATTTTTCTTTGAATACTACGATTAAATACGGTGCATCGTCAAGAAATGGTTTTTCCCATGTTACCTTGAATTTGCTGACTTTCTTCTTGAAATCATCTGAATATCTTTTTTCATAATTCAATTTTTCTTCCTTTTCAGCACCATTTCTGATTTTATGTTTTGTTTCCTTATCTTTTACTATACAAAATAAAAATGGCTGTGCATTTCCACCGGAAGGGGCTGTGGATGCAGCTTTCACAATGTTAACAATTACTTCTTCGGGAACAATTTCTGTGGAAAATTCCCGAATGGTTCTCCTATTCGACATTTGTTCCAGGAATGTTCCGGAATTTTTGATTAAATCTGTTTCAGAAAGTTTCTTATACTCAAATTGAATGAAATTGTCTTCCATTGTTATTTACATCAATTAATTCAAAATTTTATTAATAGACAAAAATAAATTAATTTGAATTGAATATCATTAATTTGCTTAAAAAAAATTTTAATGAAAAAAGAAAAAATCAGAATTTTAGGTAATATTGCAGGGACAAAAGGTCTTGGAGGCTTTTTGATTTTGTCTGATACTTCCCCGGATTTTAAGGGAATAAAGACCGGTAGTATTCTTAAAATCGGTTATTCCGTATCATTTACCACTGATTTTCTTTTTGAAGAGTTGAAAAGAGAAGGGAATAAAATTTTATTAAAACTTAAAAATATAGATTCACGGGAAATAGCACTTGAGTTGAAAGATAAAGCCGTTTTTACAGATGAAAAAAACATAATGACAGACGGAAGTGAATCATATTATATAGAAAACCTTATTGGATGCGAGATAATCGATATTGAGAATAATAATAAAATAGGAATTATCACCGATGTATTAACATTGCCAGCTAACGATGTCTGGCTCGTTGACACAGGAAAAGGAGAATTACCTGTTCCTTTCATCGAAGACGTAGTGAAAAAAGTAGATATAAAGAATAAAAAAATTTTAATAAAATTAATTGACGGATTAATGGATTTAATTTCAAATGAAAAAGAAAACTAAAAAAAATATAGAGCTATTGAGACTTGATATAATCACTGCATTGCCTGAAATGTTCAATTCGGTTTTTAATTCGAGTATTATTAAAATAGCTAAGAAAAAAAAGCTTGTTAAAATAAAGCTGCACAATCTACATGATTACGCCAAGGATAAATTCAGGCATATTGACGACACACCGTATGGAGGTGGTGCAGGAATGTTAATCAAGTGCGAACCTGTTTTCGAATGTATCGAAAAGTTGAAATCAAAAAGGGATTATGACCAGGTTATATATCTGACAGCCGACGGAGAAAAGTTTAACCAGTCAATTGCTAATGAACTCTCTTTGTGCAGGAATATTATACTTATAGCAGGGCATTATAAAGGTATAGACCAACGAATTCGCGATGTACTTGTAACAAGGGAAATTTCTGTAGGCGATTATGTTCTTAGCGGAGGTGAAATACCTGTCATGCTGCTGTCTGATTCTATTATTCGTTTGATACCCGGGGTAATCGGAAGTGCTGATTCCGCTCTCGATGATTCATTTCAGGATGGATTATTGGAACCTCCATACTATACCAAACCGGCTGTTTTCAGGGGTAATAAAGTTCCTGATGTACTATTGTCCGGAAATGCAAAAAAAATCGGTGAATGGAAAGAAGAACAGGCAATAAATAAAACTAATATAAGAAGACCGGAACTACTTGAGAATATTAACTAGAAAAGCCTTTTTTGATTGCGTTTGAAAATTGTATCTAAAACAGAAACAGGTACTGTATATTTCCCGAAATTGGAACCGTCATAATCCCTCGAACCGTGGTAATCGGAACCGCCTGTTGTTATTAACCAATACTGGTTTGCTATTTGTGTAAAATATTTTTCCATTGTGTTATTGTGCATAGGGTGGACCACTTCTATTCCGTCAATACCATATTCAATAAGATTATAAATCATCTCCTGTGAAAAAGTATCACCCGGATGAGCTAACACGGCAATTCCGCCGCAATTATTTATAAGCTTGATTGCATCCTGGATTGTAAAATAAAATTTAGATTCATAACCCGGCTTACCTTCTGAAAGATACAAATAGAATGCTTCCCTCTGAGAATTAACATATCCTTTTTCTATCAATGCAGATGCAATATGGGGACGGGTAATAGGAGCAACACCTGCCTTAATCTTAATCTCATCGAAACTTAATTCAACATTTACTTTCTTTAATTTTGCTACGATTCTATTCGCACGGACTTCTCTTGCTTTTTTAAATGTGTCAAGATGATGCAGTAAATCTTTATCATGTATATCGAGATTATAACCGAGAATGTGTATTTCCTGTTCATTTTCATAGCAACTGAATTCAATTCCGGTAAGAATTTCGAGGTTATAATTTTTTTTTACACTCTTGATTTGTTCATATGCATCTACTGAATCATGGTCTGTTATACTAATAGCCCCAAGATTGGCTTTAACAGCCATTTTCAGGATTTCTTCCGGTGTTTGTGAACCATCGGAATAAATCGTATGTATATGTAAATCTGCCCTTTTCTTCATCTTAAATCATTTTTTATGGTATACAAACCTTGCCAGGGATTACTCCTGACAGATTATTCAGTTGTTAGGGAATAAAATTTTCTCACTAAATCAATTGCTTCGTCTATTTTTATCACGGCTCTCTCGCCGGAAGCCCTGAATTTTATTTCAATATTACCGTTGTCAACATTCTTTTTTCCCACTATAACCTGAACTGGAATACCGATTAAATCAGCATCGTTGAATTTGACACCCGGTGTGTCATCCCTGTCGTCATATAAAACGTCAAATCCTGAATTTTTCAAATCTGATAATAATTTATCGCAAGTATCTGAAACACTCTGTGTGTTTTTGATATTCAATCCTAACATATGAACATGATAGGGCTGTAAAGGAGGCATCCAGATTATACCTTTATCATCATGGTGCTGTTCTAAATAACATGCCATTATTCTTTCAACACCTATGCCGTAGCTACCCATAATTATCGGCTGTTCTTTTCCGTCTTTGTCGAGAAAATTTGCAGCAAGTGCCTCTGAGTATTTGGTTCCGAGCTTGAAAATATGCCCTAATTCAATTGCATTTACAACTCTTAACGGGGTAAAACATTTCGGGCATTTCTCACCCTCATTGATTGTTCTCAAATCATAATATTCATCAATTTTGCAATCCCGATTGAAATCTATGTTTTTGAAATGATATCCGTCTTTGTTGGCACCGCTGACAAGACCATTTGCATCTTTAAGCCTGTTGTCAGCAATCTTACGGATTTTTGTTTTCATGTTTACAGGTCCCATTGAACCTGTATTAGCTCCTGTAATTTTCGAAAGTTCCTCCGGCAATGCAGGTCTGAAATTATTTGATTTCATAATTGATTGTAGTTTGCTTTCATTTAGTTCATCATTGCCTCTCATGAAAATCATTACAGGTTCTGAGTCAACTATATAAAGCACTGATTTTGCAAGTCTATCTTCCGGCAAATTAAATTGTTCAATCAAATCATCAATTGTTTTTGCATTTGGAGTAGGAAATTCTTCAATAGGCAGATTCGGTTCAATTCTTCCTGATGGTTCAACGTTGGAGGTTGCTATTTCCACATTGGCTGCATAACCACATTCATCGCACAATGCACAGGTATCTTCTCCGGATTCTGATTCAACCATGAATTCCTGGGATTGTCTTCCGCCCATAGCTCCGCTTGAAGCTCCAACAATGAAATATTTCAAATTCATTCTATCGAAAATATTTTTGTATGCATTATAATGCTTGTTATATGCTTCATCCAATCCTTCCCAGCTTGAATCGAGCGAATAAGCATCCTTCATAAGAAATTGCCTGCATCTGAGTACTCCGGATTTTGGTCTCGGCTCATTTCTGAATTTGGTTTGGATCTGGTACCAAATCTGGGGCATATCCCTGTATGATTTTATATGCTGCCTTGCATGAAAAGTAATAATTTCCTCGTGAGTGGGAGCGAGAACCAATCCCTCACGGTTTTTGATGTGGAACATTACGTCACCCATAGCTTCGACACGGTTTGTCTCTTCCCAAATCTCTATTGGATTCAATGCAGGAAGAAAAAATTCCTGACCACCTATGGCATCGATTTCTTCGCGTAAAATGTCCATGATTTTCTTTATTACTTTGTAACCTGTAGGAAGAAATGAAAATACTCCTGCAGCAACCTGTCGGATAAGCCCGGCTCTCAGCATAAGCTGGTGTGATGGGATTTGGGCATCTGCCCCAACTTCTTTCAATGTCGGTATAAATAATTCTGACTGTCTCATTAATAAATTAGCTTATTTGATAAAATAAAATTCTGAAACGTCAAAATTAACTAATTATTTTCTAAGTAGATGATTTGTATATGTAAAAGTTCAATCCCTGATTATAACCAGTTTCCCGTACTCCTTCTTCCCGTGGTATTCAATCGAAAATATATATACGCCGCTTGTTAATTCTAAAGGAATTTCATCAAGTATTGCAACTTTTATATTTTGATATGTTGATATATTCAAAATAGTATTATAAATTTCCCCCATATCGGTTTTGTAAATATTTAAAAATGCCAGGTGATTTATTAATGAATTTTCAGGTACAGGAAAATATAACTTTTCATGCAAACTTGTTCTGTATGGATTCGGGAAAACAGGTGAAGTAGAATAGAAAACCGTACCTGCACTGAAGAATAATGAATCGACAATAAATCCTTCATTCGCATTCATCCCGTAAAAATACTTCGTATTTCCTATTGGTCTTGTTCCTGTTTTATCATAATTAACACATAAAATTTCAAAATATTTGTCATTGGGAGATTGCTCAATTGCCGTTTTCAGGTCTATGTTAGTAACAATAATATCAAGTGTATCATCCGATTTATTCTGCTCAGAAGGTAATTTATATCTGAATGCCCTGAATTCAAAAGGTTTTAGATAACCTGGATTAATAAGTGAAAGTTGAGTAAAAGTTGTATCTTCCCAAAATTTTATTTCCGGATATTCCGATGCAGATGGGAAATATTTATTTGGAATTGACCGGCTGCCAGTATAATATAGCCAGGGTAAGAATTTACACCATTCACTGACGAGACTCGTTCCCTGTTCCTTGTAGGCACTGTCTAATGCATAAAACCCCGGGTAATCACAGCCGATAATCTCCCACATTCTTTTCAAAACAACATCACCGAAATTCAACCAGGTATATTGACAAAAAATTCCATATTTATATCCGATTTCATCATTTCCTTTTCCGAACGGATAATATTCAGGATTTTTAAAAAGTGTTTTCAGATGGGAATAATAATCTTTAGATTCACTAAATAACCGGTTTTCCATCCAAACACTTGTCATTTCATATAAAGAGCCTGTACCGGGTACTGAAATACCGTAATTGTATTGAATTGCATGATGCAACTCATGTGCAGCCGTGATTTTCATTCCCATAATACCGGTTTCTGTGAACGTTGGTACAGTATCTCCTGACTGGTTAGTATCAGAGTCAAATGGGCTGTAATCATTGTCAATTGTTATATAAGAAGTGAAACATTGAAATTTTCTTTGCCTTGTTATCAGAGAATCAGTAGTTGTATAACCATAGAGAGGGTCGGGATTAACATGAAAATCGCCGAGATTGAAAACATATACATCATAGGCGTCTGAACCGCCACATCCATAATCCGGAGGGGGTGCTAAATATCCAATCGAATCTACTTCAACATTATAAGCATAATCAAAATAATATGCAACCGAATCTATATAATCAGGTATATCATTCAAATCATTATCGGTTAAATTAACTGAATTTATTCCTGAAGTATCGAAATGAATTAAAAATTTACCCGAAGCTGAAGGAAATGTTTTTTGTTGTATACATCTGCCGTTCGTATCTAAATTATTGCATAGTGAACTTAATATCTTTTTCTTTTGTTCGAGTGTAAGAAATGTACCGCATTTATCCCTTTTTTCAGGAGATATATTATTAATCTCAGGAAATGCTGTTATAGTAATTATTTGCAGTAGCAGAATTATTTGAAAATAAAATTTCATTAGAATAATTATATAAAACAAAGGTAAAATTAACTAAAATGCAATACATTTTAATTATAGATGTTTAAAAATTGGAATTATTGAATGGTTTTAACGGAACATTTCTTTTATCATGCCCCATGTTCGGCGTATACCGCTTACATTATGTGTTACCGTTATTATATTGCTATATGAAACAGAATTGTCTTTTTTTACTATTTTAATACGGTAAGAATATATGTTCTTACTTTGTGTTCCCGTATTATCGTCTTTCATGAAAGCTTCTTCGTCAACGTATTTATATGTAAAATAGCTACCCTTAGGTGATTGTGCGGCAAGATAAGTGAAATTATTACTTGAATTTGTTCTTTCAAGTTCATACCTGCCAATATTACTTTCGTCGGTTGACCGCCAATCGATAATAATATTTTTACCATCCGATCTGGCATTGAATGAATCAAGAATATTGTCAACGGCAAATAGGCTTGCAGTTGCTAATAATATTAATATAAATACCGTTTTTACTTTCATACCAACAAACTTAATGAGTAAAAAATTAATATGCAAATATATTTATTTCAACGATTAACAATACGTTAATTGAAATGACGATGGAATTGCATTACGATTTTATAAAAATTTAATTTAATTTAATTTCAATTTACTTATTTAATAAGTTTATTAAATATAAGGGAAATATTAAGGAAACAAAGATATTAATTTTATATGTCGGTATTTTTATACTGCAAAATTTCGTAACGAAAAATCGACATTCAGAGAATAGACAAAAAAAACCGTAGCGGTACTGCTACGGTTTTTAAATCCAAAATGAATAATTTTTTTTCTATTCAAATTTTAAAGACGTATCGGGCTTTCCTCCAAGCTCTATTACCTTTTGCTGAATATACTGGCTCAAGTATTTCAGGTTCGGGTCATTCCCTGTTTTTGTTTAACCTCATCAATTGTGTACTCGTCGAGAGTCATTGTTACGTTATACAGGTTCATTGCTACCTTTTGAACTTCATCTTTGTAAGCTGGATTGTTTTGTATCTGGTCATAAATAGCTGAAGTTTTTCTGAATAATTCCTGCAACCTGGTCTTTGCTGATGTAAAATCACCCAACAAGCTGTACAAAATTGATGAAATTCTATAGGGACCATAATAATTACCCATGATTTCACCATAGATGGATTCAGAACTTATCTTATTATTGTTAATGATTTCTTCCGATGATTTGATGCTCATCATTGCATATTTGCGGAATTGCTCTTTGGCTCCCGCATCATGATATAAATTAGAGAGCTTGAATTCATATTCATAAGTCATGGGGAACTGGGTTGGAGACAAGTATTTATTCATAGTGTCCAATATCGCAGTAGCTTTTTGAGGATTCTTAAAATCCTTCAGCACTGTCGAAGCAAAATTCATATATAATTCCCGGTAATTAGGGATTAGTCTCCTGTGGACTTCATCATAGAATACATCCGGATTGTTTAAATTCCTCAGTTTGAATCCGTAATAAGGTTCTTTATGATAATTGTTGCTATTATCAATTCTCATCAGGCACTTTTCAGTGATATCAGTATCAATCGGTTTCTGGTATGCTTCTTTTTGTTCAACCGGACAAATCCTTGCAGCCATGCCTTCGTATCTGAAGAATTTTTCCAAACCGCAAAAAGCGTCGGGTCCTACAGTTGTTGAGAAATATACCGGACGTGTAAATTTAACTTGTTTTAAAATATCAAATACCAATTTATCCTGGACACGGAAAATATAGAATTTTTTGTTTTCTCTTACACCATAGTATTTACCGACAAAGGTGAATCTCATCTTCGGGTCTGCCAGAATCTGAGGGTCATTTGTGTATTTTGCCATAATATCCTGTTTGACAGGTATTTCAACATTTTGCGCTTCACCCAATTCATAAGTGAGAGCCGCCGGGTCAGTTTCAGATACCGTCAGGCTTTCATCCCGGAATGACAATGGAATTTTTCCGGCTCCCCAAGGATTCCTGTGCTTGAGTTGATGAACATACCATAATGTATTTCCTAAACTTAGATTCACAACTCTAACATCTCTTCGTACACCTTCAACATCCTGCAAAAACCAAACAGGAAATGTGTCATTATCGCCATTTGTAAATATGATTGCATTTTGTTCAGTGCTTTGCAATATGTTATAAGAGTAATCAAAAGGAATATAGTTTCCTGCTCTGCTGTGAATTTTCCAGCCTCCCATTGCCATGTTGAATGGTACAGCAATGAATGATATTGCTGCGATAGCAGAAACAACCGGAGTCGTAAATTTTCTTTTCCCAACCCAATCAATCAATCCATAAACACCGAAACCAATCCACATGCACCATACCATAAATGAGCCGGCATAGAAGTAATCACGTTCTCTCGGCTGCGGATTTTGCTGATTCTGTGCAATTGCAGCAAGCACACCCATTAGCAGAAACATAATAAAGAATACAAGTGCTGTTTTCGGGTCTTTCCAGAAATGGAAAAACAATCCTATAAGTCCGATTAATAATGGAAGTGCATAAAATCTCACAGGGAATAAATTAGCATAACCTGATTTATAATTTAAACTCTTAGCTTCTGCTGTATTTGAAAAAGAATAATCAGCATCCTGCACATCGCTTGACCTGCCTACGAAATTCCAGAGGAAATACCTGTAATACATGTGGTATATCTGGTATTTGAACATATAGCTAAGTTCACCGCCTGTATTTACATCCTTAAATTTTGGAACCATTATTCCACCGCCTTCATCATTGCATTGGACTTCTTCTCTAATTGGAGGATTCCATTGACCATATACAAATTCTCCTTTATCATCCTTTTCATTGTAATGCACAATGAATTCATCATCGGTTTGATAACGGCGGGGCCAGTTAGGTGCTTCCCCGTACTGCTCTCTTCCAAGGTAGGACACAAGTGAATTCATATTTTTCGGCTCGTTTTCATTCATAGGAGAATTTGAATTGGAACGTAAAAGTATTTGTGTATATGTACTGTATCCGAATAATAATAGTAAAAATGAGAACATAGATAAGTTGAGAATCGGTTTATTATTCTTATAACTATACCATAGTGTTGCAATTGCACCGAGAACGATTAGTATAAAAAATACGGTAACCATAGGAGAATCTTTAATAATTGCTTCTTTGCATTCATTTTTAAAGGGTAAATCACCACCCAGAAAAGCAGGCACCCATTTAATTATACCGGGATAAATCAGGAAAAATATTAGTATAGAAATTACACCCATTACGATAAAAGATTGAGTATTTAATTTATATTTCCTGAAATAAATTAACATAATAATTGAAAAAATTGTCAAAATACTCAGAAGGTGTACACCTGTCGAAAGACCAATCAGGTAAGCAATGACTAAAATATATCTTTCGTTGCCGGGTCTATCGGCTTCCTCATTCCAATTCATCATCAGGTAAACAATCACAGCTACGAAAACATTTGACATTGCGTACACTTCCGATTCTACTGCATTGAACCAAAAAGTATCGCTGAAACCAAATGCAACTGCACCCACGAATGCGGAGGCATAAATAGCCAATGATTCTGATAATGTACCGGTCTTTTCTTTTCTCATATAAACTATGGCTTTTACTGTTATCAGGTAGAGGAACCAAATAGTAAAAGCACCGCTAAAAACAGAAACAAGGTTAATCCGCCACCCCTGGTCTCCGAATGGAATGATAGTATGGAATACTTTTCCAATCATTAAAAATAAAGGGGCACCCGGAGGATGGGGAACCTGCTGCCAAATCGATGCGGCTGAAAATTCACCGCAATCCCAGAAAGGGACTGTCGGTTGAACTGTTATCAGCAAAGTTATTAATGTAATTAGGAAGGCTACTATACCGAAGCCGTGATAAACATATTTTTGATTCATTTGTTAAATCCAGATTTATTTAATAATTATTATTTTCTGCAAATAAAATGTAAGTTGCAAAAATAGGGATTATTAGTAAAATTATAAATTATTACATTTAACTTTGAATAATAACTTATTTGAACATTTTTTATTTTGTATTATGAAAGTCCCGGATTATTTTTTATTTTCCCTTCATACATGTTTCACAAAGGAGGTTAGTCATGCGTCAAGGTTTGTTTTTGGTAATTTTTGCATTTATTATCGGTTCTCTAACATTGACCTTTACAGGTTGCGGTAAGAAAACTCCGATTCCACAGGATAAAAAAGATTATGTGGGAACCTGGATTTCAGAAACACAGGATACGATTGTAATTCGTGCCAATGGAGAAGGAAATGCTAAAGTAGGAAGCACGACAATAAGCGGTGGTTCTGTAGAATTTCAGGGCAAAAGCTCGGTATCAATTAAAGCCATCGGTTTAGGACCTACGTTGAAAATCAACCAGCCGCCTCACGAAATGGAAGGCAGATGGATGATGGTTTTGGACGGTACTTCTTATTACAAACAATAATTTTTTTATTATTTGATTAGTATACCTTGTTTCCCCCTTATTTAACAGGGGGATTCAAGGGAATTTACAAACTAAAAAAATCCGAGGAAATTTATATTTAATTTCATCCCGTAAATCCATTGCTTCCATAGGGCATCTTTAATTACTGAATTTAAAGGCGATGACACATAGAATTCCATACCGAATCCGATTCTTGCGATGTCAAATTCAAATCCTAATCCTATATTCGCAAAGTAGCGTGAATAATTCAAATTCTTCAATGTTTTCTCGGTAAGTAAGTGTACTGTATCCTGTCCGTTATAATACCTAATATTATCTTTGGCATTTGCAATCTGAGAATATTGTGTTGTCCGGCTCGAAAGGGAAGTGCTCCATGTTAGTCCAAATGACAAATAATAGTATGTTTCAACCGGTACTTCGATGTTTGCAAAAGCTCCGTAAAACGGGATAAGAAAATTAATACCTGCATTAAACATGATTTCATCGTGGTATATAATGCTTGCTTCCTTGAATTGACTTTTCGAGCCAAGGTATGTCAGGTAAGACTTTGTCTCATCTAATGAAAACAACATCCCTTCACTAAAAGACAGAACAGTATGTAATCTTAATATCAAAGGGAATTTGGTATTGAATAAAGCATGAAATCCGATACTTAAAAAATCTGTTTCAGGATATTCCTCATCATCTACTTCAATATTTTTATATGACTGTTTAATTTCCCTCTCATCATCCGATAGTGGGTTATTACCTGAATATGGAAATTTGGTTTTTACGAAACTCCCGGGATTAATTTCAGATGCAAGGTCTGAAATGTCACCGGACATATATTCAAGTGCTATATTGAAATAATTATCAACAGGAACCGGGAACCATCCATATGAAGCTTTCAATTCGAAATCCGGAGTGTAGGTAAATTCATCAGGATTTAAATCATCAAAATTTAAAGTAGTATCTCTGGTTTGTTCACCTTGAGCCGATAAAATGAAATTCATCATGAAAATCAATAGAAATGTAATACCAGAATTTAATATTTTCATTTTAATCACCTCGCTATCACAAATGGTGAAATGGATTCGCCTATTGTTGTTTTCAGTTTCATCCAATACCATCCTGAAGAAAATCCCATTTCCGGTGTAAAATCAAATTCATGTATTCCAATTGATTTTTCCCCCAGATTAACAAGGAAAGTTTCTTTTCCCCTGTAATCAATTATGTAAAATTCAACAATAGTAGACTTATCAATTAAATAATACCATTTTGTAGGTCTTTCATCCTCAACAGGATTTGGATAATATTTGATGATTTTTGCAAACCTGATATAATTTGAAGGAATACTACCCCGATGTATGGTAACTTTTGTTGTAAAATCATTAACCGAAATTTCGTTAAGTTTAATGCCAGTGAATTTCAGGAAACATGTTGAATCAGTACCGGCAAGTGCTTCCCCATATAACATAAGATAAATTAAACTGTCGTTGCTATTGCTTTTTTCGAATTCAGTTTTGAATATCCAGGCTGAATCATGTATATTTTGAGTAATATCCGGAGTCATTATAAAACCTGATAAATTAGTTATTGAATCCGGGTAAAATACAGTCGGATTACTTAAATGGATTTTCCCTTCTAAAGCATTAATACCAATTGTTGCAAATGAAACAGGTACTGTAATAATTATTTGTATCTCATCACCTGTGATACCTTCAGCATATTGTGCCTGAATTTGAGATACACAGTTTTGTTTAAAAATAAATAAAATGATGATTATTATAAAGATAGGTTTCAACATTAATCATTTCTCAATTATAGTAAATTCTGTTCTTCTGTTTTTTCTCCTGTTTTCGTCACTGTCATTTGAAACTAATGGCTTTGATTCTCCAAATCCTTCAACGGATAATCTTTTTGATGCAATTCCCAACCTTATCAGTTCTGTCTTTACCGAATTAGCTCTGTCAATTGATAAATTCAGATTAAACTCATCGCTTCCAACATCATCAGTATGCCCGGAAATTTTCACTTTTAAATTTTCATGCTCTTTTAATTCTGAAGCCATCTGTTCTATTAATGGCATAGATTCAGGTTTGATAGTCGATTTTCCAAAATCGAATTCAATATTAACGAATGTTATTGTGCCTACAGGGTCTAAAGCAGTGAAGATTGATTTATCATATATACCCTGTGATTGTAATTCCTGTCCCGTTAATTGATTTAAATTCAAAAAAGATTTGACAGTGTGGAATCCGGGGCATGCTTGGGGTTTATATGTAATCTTATAATAATTGTTCAATGTAAAATAGATACTTTTGAATACATAAGGAAATTCCTGGCTTGAATAAATTCTATAAATTCTTCCTCCACTGTATTCTGATAAATTTCTAAGAGGCTCTTCATCTGTTAAACCGTAAGCTATAGAATAAATTTTCACCCCGTCAATTCTTGCTTTATTATAAATTGTATCTACTGTTCCTTTCCATCTGTTATCACCTCCATCAGTGAATAAAATTATAATTTTTTTATAATTATCACCGGCTTTGCCGACCTCATTCATCCCAGTTAAAACTGCTTGATACATTGCAGTTCCTACCCCATAATTACCTTTCAGACCATCAGTTTTAATTTTACTGCGGTAA
>JACRLY010000058.1:18346-31062 GCA_016219595.1 Ignavibacteriota bacterium
GTAATCCCCTTTATCTTTGGATAAGGGCACTTCCAAATGCATATCAGATGAAAATTTAAGAACTGAAATATAATCTCCTTTTTTTATTCCGCTGCACACGAGTTTAACAGCCTGCTGCAGCTTTTCTGCTCTTTGGTCTCCCATAGAAGGGGAATGGTCAAGAACAAAACAAATTGAATAGGGTTCGCTTGTGTTTTCCCGAATTTCAGTTACATCGAAATTTTTAATTTCATTTAATATTCCATTGCAAGAGTCTGTTAAAAGATTCCAAAAATCATGATAATCTCCTTTTAATGAATAATATGGAGGAGCTAAACCTGTTATATATAAACCTGATGTATCATATACTGTTGTTCTTAGTTCGATTTTTTCAGGATATGTTTTAGAATCTAATTCTATCAAATCAAATTTTATAAGTGGGATCGATTTACTTAAGGTATCTTTAATCGAAACGGAGTCTTTTAATTTAATCAGATTACCCACAGGGACTGAAGTAATAAGGTATCTCGGTTTATATCCTTCATTGATAATAGAATCGCTGGGCATCATTTGTTCAAGCTGGCGTACAACAATTGTCGGGCATGCTGTTAACATTAATAACAGTATGAAAAGTGCTGTTATCATTATGATTCTATATTGATTATTTGTATCAGAAATTTTTATTTTGATACCCCATAATAAAATAAATTCAAAACAAATTAATAGTTATTCAAGTAATTAATTCGGAACGATGTTTAATCTAATAAAATATATTAAGATTTATATATTCGAAATTATAAATATTAGACGCAAAAAAGTTCAAATAGTTACAAAGTTTGATTAATTGATATTATTTTATCTTTTCAATTAATAAGTGTTATTTATAATATGGTTATAGCATTTTGTTCTGTAAATTCAAGAGAATTTCAGTGTAAAATTTGCAAATACTTTCATTATATGTTTTTAAAATTTAAAAAATTCAGACAAATTGATATATATATCTACTTAATGATAAATTGAATGAATTGAAAAAGTTTGTTGAATTAATATCTATAATTATTTATTTTGCAGTTTAATGTAAGCGAATTTTTCTCAGGTATATTATTAAAAATGTAAACTGTTAATAAGAATTAATGGACCATAAAATCTCGTTTATAATTCTGGACAGTGAAGAGTCGGATGTTGAAAAATTAAAAAATTTTATAAATAAATTTTTTCCGAACTCATCGATTCACTATGCGTATGAAGGAATTGAAGGCTGGTCAATAGTCAGTAAGGTAAAATCATCGGTTGTTTTGCTAGCTGATGCTTATCTTGCGGGGGTTAGCGGACTTCAAATGTTTAAAAAACTTAAAGCAGAAAATGGCGGATTTCCTGTTTACTGCATACTTCTTACTACTTCAGGTGATAAGGAATTAAATTTTAAAGCTCTTCAATCGGGTGCCGATGAATTATTATTTAAACCATTCACAATTGAAGACTTGATTGGGAGACTCAAGACAGCCACTCATATTCTGAGGCTTCAAAATTTAAAAAAACATCACGAAAATAAAATTGATGAACTTAATGTCGAATTAAATAAACATTTTAACGCAACTCATGAATTAATTCAAAAATTCCAGGGTACAAGAACTTCACAGCATGAAAGGACTATAAAATTAATAAATAGAGCTTCTAACTGGATTGCTAAAGAGATAGGTGAAACTGAGAATTCTACATTAAACAATATAAATTTTGCCTCAAAAATTTGTTACATAGGCAAGTTATTTCTGAATGAATCTCAATTTTCAGAACCAATCATGAGAAAAGGATTGATATCTAATCCATTAATGGAGAATTATCCCTCTTTTACTAAAAATTTCCTGATGAATTTGAGTGGATTTGAAAAAATTTCTGAAATCCTTGAACATGTTTATGAAAATTATGACGGCAGTGGAATTCCTGATAAGTTGCAGGGGTGGAAAATTCCTATCGGTTCTCGTATTTTAAGGGTAGTACTTGATTTTCAGGATTTAATAAATCAGTCAGGCGGTACTTTCTCAAATGCATACGAAACTCTTGAAAGCGAGGTTAAAAGGTTATATGATTTGAAAGTTGTTGTCCTGCTTGAACAATTTTATGCTGAAACTGGTGAAGGCAAATTGAAATCCAACGAAAGAGCAGTGGATAAATCTGAACTACTTGAAGGTATGACCTTGTCAAGGAAGGTTGTTACAGAATCAGGGCATAAAATATTAACTGCAGGAACAGAATTGAATTTTGATGCTATTGAAAAAATTAAAACCATTTCTAAAGCTGACCCAATTCTCGGTAAAATATTCGTTTATGGGTAATTTATTTTTTTTATAGAGAATAGATTAATATTATTTTCTAAACCAATAAAATATCAGGATTATTTTATCAAATTAATTATTTAAGAAATTTATACTTTGTCATAATTAATTTATCTTTTCAATTATTAATTAAATTTTAATTGTTGAATTGATAAAAATAATATTTACTTTTCAAAAACCAAAGTTATACATGTAAAATATTTTATTACATCATTTCTATCCTTTCTCCAAGAAATATTAATTTATTGGCATTACATCAAATTAATAAAATTGGTATGAATTGTGATATTGATTTTATTGAAAGTTAAACTTTGAATTAAAATAAAGTAAATATGTATTTTAAATCTGTTAAAGTAATATTATTATTCTTTTTAATTGTATTAATAAATAATACAATACATTGTCAGGAACCTGCACAAAAGGATTCCGTGCAGAAAGGAGTTTATTGTAATTTAGAAGCTGCCAATGTAAATCCTCTTGATGTAAAGATACTGAAATTAACCAATCAAAATCTAAAAAGTATTCCTAATTGCATTAAAAATTTTAAAAATCTCGAACAAATTGATGTCAGCAATAATAAATTAAAAGAAATTCCTGAATATATTTTAGAAGTTAAAAATTTAAAAATTCTGGATTTAGGTCATAATCAAATTTCTCAGCTACCCGAAAATATTTCAGAGTTTGTAAATCTTGAAGAATTATATATTAACAATAATCAATTAAAAAAATTACCCGATTGCATTACTAAATTAAAGAAGTTAAGAAATCTGTTTGTATATAATAATAAACTGACGGAAATACCGGATAAAATAGGTTCAATTACACTACTTCAAAAGTTTTATTTGTTTAATAATAAAATAACTAAACTTCCGGAAAGCATTTGCGATTTGGTAAATCTCAGAGTTTTGGATATTCATAATAACAATTTAAAAAGTCTGCCGTATAGATTCGATAAATTGGTCAATCTAGAAGAATTGCTTTTAAATGTCAATTATCTTAATTCCTTTCAATATGAAATTCAGGTTTTTAATAAGCTGAGGATTCTCGATTTGTCATATAATTATATCATGGTGTTGCCGGATAGTATTGATAAACTTATAAACATAGAAAAACTTGATATAAGCTATAATCAAATATCGAAATTACCTGACAGGATAGGAAATCTAAAAAAACTACGGGAACTTGTATTATATAATTGTAATCTTGAATTTCTGCCTGAAAGTATTGGAAATTTAGATAGTCTCAGCAAATTGGCTGCACCCTTTAATAAAATTAAATCAATTCCGATATCAATTGGTAAACTAAAGAACCTTGAAGGAATTGATATGACAAAAAATGAATTGACAACTTTACCGGAAACACTCATTGATTGTACAAATTTGAAAAAATTGTTCTTTAGCCTGAATTATATTCCTGCAAATGAAAAAAATAAAATATCGAAACTACTTCCAAATGTAAAAATAAGCTGGTAACTCCATAATAATTAAAATAATACAATTTTTTCCACAAAGGGCATAATTATTGATAATATACCTGTTTAAAGGAAAATTTTATATTATGAATAAAGAGTAAATAAGAATGAAAAATTTGGAAAAAACTAATTTTTGAATTATTTTTCAAAATTAAATTTAGGATAAAGCAATTATCAGGATGGTTACAAAAAAGCAGCAGGGGGATTTCGAAGATGATATTTAAGTCAATAATTAGAATATATATTATCATTTTAATATCAATATTTTCTATTCAGGCTCAAGAACTTTCACCAAAGATAGAAACAGATAAAACATTAAAAGAATATAAAGACCTGGCAACTGCATTGCAGGAGCCTCTTCAGGTAGAATTTTTGAATTTATCGAAAAGTAAACTCAAATCATTACCGCCGGATATATTCAAATTTAAAAATTTAAAAAAACTGGATTTGAGTCATAATGAACTTAAGGATTTGCCTGCAAATTTCGGTGAACTGAAAAATCTTGAGGTCTTGTATATTTATAATAACCAATTGGCATCATTACCTAATAGTTTCACTCAATTGCCTAATTTGAGAGAGGTATTCATATATAGAAATAAGCTAAAAACACTTCCAGCTAATTTCGGTGATTTGAAAAGCCTTCAGAGATTTTATGCATTTCACAATGTTATTTCTATATTACCTGAATCAATTTGTGATTTACCGGTACTGAAAGTGTTTGATGTACACAAAAACGAATTGAGTGATGTCCCTAAGAATTTAGATAAATTGAAGTCCTTGAGGGAATTATATTTAAATATTAATAAAATACCTGATTTTCCCCCGGATATTTTTAGTTTAACCAATTTAGTTGTGTTGGATTTATCTTATAACAAATTAACTGTAATTCCGGATAGCATTATCATTTTAAAAAAGCTGGAAAAGCTTGACCTAAGTTATAATCATCTTGCCGTTTTCCCTGAGAAAATTGGTGAATTGAAATACCTGAGAGACTTAGGACTTTACAATTGCGACCTGATTACACTTCCTGAAAGTATAGGCGGGTTGGATAGTCTGCATATTTTGACTGCACCCTTTAATAAACTTAAAATAATACCTCTGACAATTGGTGATATTGCAATGCTTGAAGGGATAGATTTTACAAGAAACGAATTATCAAGTCTTCCTGAAACAATTGCTAATTTAAGGAATTTAAAAAAGCTATACATTAATCAGAATTATTTTTCAGATGCTGAAAAAGAAAAAATAAGGATGCTATTACCAAAAACATTAATAAGTTTCTAAAATAATTATTTGATTTTTTCATACTGGGGGAATAAGTCTTTCAATACAAAGCCATAATCCGGAATAAGTTTTATAGCTTTTTGAATATAAATCCAGGCTTTATCCTTGTTTTCATTTAATACTTCGAGTTGACCAAGATATGCATAAATTTCCGCATCATCTGCCCAGTTCAAGACGTATTCGTCTTTTTCATTCTTTGTTTTATTAATTTCTAATGATTTCAACAATAATGAACGGGCTTTAGTCTTGCTTCCTCCAAATGATTCGGGTGTATGCATTAGATGCGTAGCGGCGATAAGTAATAGTTTTGGATTATCTTTTTCAAGTTCATAAGCATCGAGAATATACTTTTTTGCCTTTATTCCATAATAGATAGCAGTAACAGGGGAAAGTGCTGATTTTTTACCGTAAGCAGCCGAAATTAGAGAAAGTAATTCTGCTGATTGATGTTTATCATTGGCGTTAAGAAAATAATCGAGGGATTTGTCAAATTGATTATATGCAATATCCCTGTCAATCTGATAATAAATTTTACCAAGCAAGTAATGCATTAATCCTGAATAATAAAGTGGATGCCAGTCCCCTCCGGATATTTTGGTTATGTTATAGGTTTTATTCAGAATTTTTTTCAGCTTCAGAATATCGAATGAATAATAGTTTGCATCAATTTCATTTTTTAGTGCTTTCAGCCTGGTCAAATATAAATCCTGACCCAAAGCAGAATAATTCAGGACTGAACAAATGAATAAAAATAATATGATATTGAATTTTCTCATTTTGAAACAGCAAATTTAAGAAAACAATCACTCGTTTTTGCACTTTAATTGATTTTATGATATTTTGTCATTGATTAAATTGTAATGTATTAATTCATATATTTATTTTTTTCATTGGATAGGTGGAGCCTCAAGAACAAATTCATTCGAAAAATATGGCTCCTTCAGTTATAAATATCCGGTGATAGACGAAATAGAATACAAGGATTCGAGTGGTGCAGTAGCTTCTCCGCTAATACTTCCAAATTCTGATATTATTGTTTCAACTGTAAAAGGAAATATACTTTCAATAGCTCAAAAACAAGTAAAATGGTTATTCAAGCTGGATTCAAATGATATTCCATCTGTCTCGCTTGCTGCTGATGGTAATATGAACATATATATAATTACTAGAGCGGGAAAATTGTACTCATTATCAAAAAACGGAACTCTAAACTGGAAAAAGAATTATTTTAATTCAATCGACAAATACGATGTATTTTCAGAACTTCTTACCCAGGATGACGGATTGATTGCGGCGATAAGTAATGGGGAAATAGTCAAAATAGGGATTGACGGTAAATTATTATGGAAATTAAAGTCTCTTTTATCTCCTACGAAAACATTTGCTGCAGATGGAAATGGGAATATATACATTACTCTGACAAATGATGAATTCGGGAAAACAGATTCACTTCTTTGCATTTCGAAATCAGGTAATCTTGTCTGGAAGAAAGGTTTTGAGAATACAAGATTAATAAGAACACCTGTAATTTTTAATAAAAGAATTTATTTGGTTGGTATAAGTATAAGCGGTGAACAGAAAGTTTCTACCTTATATTCTTTAGATGAGAAAGGAAATGTAATATGGAAAAAAGAACTTTTATTATTCGCAAGATTCATATCTGTTGATATTGATGGTAAAATATATGTAACAGGTTATAATTCAGGAATTGGTGAAGCAATGAGTGGAATATTTTGTTTTTCTGCAGATGGAAAATTGCAATGGAAAAAATATTTTGAAGTAATAATTCCTTACGTTAATGACCGGAACTCAACAGGTGTTTATTTTACAAAAAAGGACGGGACATTATATGAAGTAGTCGGGCTTGAAAATATGCCCGTATTGTATCTTCAGCCTGCAGTAACATCAGACCCGTTAATAATTTTTTCCGGAGCGGAAAAATTATGTTTTGTCAGTATCGATGCACCGCCGTTTGATAAGTTTTTACCTTGGTAGGAAATTAATAATGAAATATGAAACAGGAAATAATGCAAGTATAATTACATTTAACGGGATTACTCCAAAAATTCATTCTTCTGTCTTTATGTGTGAAGGAGTGAAAATTATCGGTGATGTAGAAATAGGTGAAAAAAGTTCAGTATGGTACAATACTGTTATAAGAGGCGATGTCCATTATGTGAGAATCGGCTGCAGAACAAATATCCAGGATTTGTCTATGCTTCATGTAACGAATGATTTTTTTCCTCTTGTAGTTGGAAATGATGTCCTGATAGCACACTCAGTCACACTTCATGGAGCAACTGTGAAAGACCATAGTATGATAGGAATGGGAGCGAAGATTCTTGATGGAAGCGTCATAAATTCCAATTCGATTGTTGGCGCAGGCTCTGTAGTGAGAGAAGGATTCATTGTTCCTGAAGGGACTCTCGTGGCAGGTGTTCCCGCAAAAATCATCAGGGAACTTACCACTGAAGAAATCGCCAGAATAACTTTCGGTGTTAATAATTATATTCAATATGTAGAAATGTACAGAAACCAAATTGATAAATAGTAAATATATTTCTTAAATTTGCACTCTGATTATTTTAAAACAAAATTTATCTGAATTTATGATTAAAAGTATGACAGGCTTCAGCAAATCCGAAGCACGTGAAAATGGAGTTAATATTAGTATCGAGTTAAAATCACTTAACGGCCGATACCTTGAAATCAATTGTAAATTGCCAAAATCACTTTTGCATAAGGAATTTGAAATTCGTGAGATTCTCAAATCCTCCGTTTCAAGGGGGAATATATTTATTAATATCAATCTCGAAACTGATTTAGCATTAAAGCAAAACCTGATAAATGAAGATGCCGCTGTCGAATATTTCAAAGCAATAAAAAGATTAAAAAAGAAATTATTTATTAAAGAACCTGTAAAGTTTGAAGAGCTTTTGACTTTCTCCGGAAATTTTTATACAAAAGAGAACGGTAATAATTCTGACAATGAGTGGAAGATTGCAAAAAAGGTTATCTTAATAGCTTTGAAAAATCTTGATAAAATGCGTACGAATGAAGGACAACAAATAATTAAAGATGTCCAAAACAGGATAAAGAATATTTCCAGGGTTGTAGAAAAAGTTGAAAAGTTAGGTATTAAAAAAATACCTGAAGAACGTGAAAGATTAAGGCAGAGAGTCGCAATGCTTTTTGACAGCGATGAGATTGACGAACATCGAATTCAAATGGAATTGGTTCTATTAGCCGATAAGCTTGATATATCTGAAGAATGTGTACGCCTGCGTTCCCATATCAAATATTTCTTTGATACTATTGGTTCAAAAGCAAATGACATTGAGATTGCACACCTTGTAGTTGAAACAAAAGAAGAATTGGAAAGAATCAGGGAACAAGTTCAAAATATTGAATAAGAATTTACAAAAAATGATTATTTTTAAAGCCGTATTTCATACGGCTTTTTTTCATAATAAATAAATATGATACGTCATTATTATACATTAGTTAAACTTACCGAAGAACTTCAGTTACTGAAAGGATTCAGGATAATTGAATGCTTTACACAGGAAAAAAACTCTCTTGTTATGTTCTTATACGATGATTACAAAGAATACTACCTCTGTTTCTCCGGCGATTCAAAGATTGGGGGATTATATATAAGGGATGATTTTTCACGAGCAAGAAAAAATTCTTTATCGATGTTTGAAAATATTAGCGGCAGAATTATAAAAGATATTATGATAGTCGATAATGAAAGAATAATTCAAATTATCTTAGATGATTATATTGTGAATATAATTCTTTTTGGAGGTTCGAAAAGCAATATAATTATTACTGATTATAAAGGGGACATTGTAGATTCTTTTAAGAATAAAAAGAAATTGAGTAAGGAAAAATTTACAGTTCATAATTCAGATTTGAAAAGCATCGATGAATTTCAATCCGATTCGGAAATATTAAGGTTACTTTCAGATTGTGATTTACTACTTGGAAAATATTATTCATTAGAATTATGTAAACGATTGAATATAAATTCTAAAAGTACATTTAATGATATACAAACAAAAAAAGATGAAATAAAATCAAAAGCCCTGGAATTAAAATATGAATGTCTGAATTCGAAAGTATATTATATATTAGAAAATGAAAATGAAGAAAAAATATTATCTCTTATTCGTTTAAGCTCACATTCGAGAATATTGAAAGAATTCAATAAAATAAACGATGCTGTCAGATTCAAAATTATTTCCTCGTTCAAAGAAACATCATTTACAACTGAAATAAAAAAAATAAAACCAATTCTTGAAAAACAGAAATTAAAACTTGAAAAAAGTCTTGAACAATTATTTGATACTGAGAAATTCAATGAAAGGATTGAAAAATATAAAACCTGGGCTGGATCGCTTCAATCCCTTGGAAATATGAAAGAGAGAGTAGGAAATACAGTAGATGTTATTCTCTGGGATGAGTCTAAAATAACAGTACCATTAAATCCTAAGTTTACTATCCGTGAGAATATAGATACATATTATCAGAAAATAAAAGACTCAAAGGAAGAAGAAAAAATCAGGCTCAAAAGGATTCCGATTATTAAAAACAAAATAGATAATATAAAATCTGCATTAATTAAATTGGATTTATGCGCAAATTTAAAAGATATAGAAATATTTAAAATTGAATATCGAAATATATTAAAATCAACTATGGATGAATTGCAAAAATTGGATGATAGGTTCAGAAATTTTGAACTTGCAGATGGATATGTCCTGTATGTCGGGAAAAATGCTGCTAATAATGATGAACTGACAATGCATTTCGCTAAACCGAATGATATATGGCTTCATGCAAGGGGAGCCGGTGGTTCCCATTGTGTTCTTAAATTGAAATCAAAGGACGAAAAACCACCAAAGCAAATACTTCAGAAAGCCGCAGAAATTACTGCATATTACTCTCAGGCAAGAAAAGGAAAATTTGTTCCTGTTGCTTATACACAGAAAAAATATGTACACAAACCCAAAGGTGCTGAGCCGGGAGCAGTAATTATAAGCAAAGAACAGGTTATTATGGTTGAGCCTAAGATTCCGTCTGCCGATTAGCAACATTATTTAAAAATAATTACCTCTTAAGATTATCAGTTTTAATTCACATTATGAATTATATGGTAGTTTCTAAAAATTATAATAAAACAGATTGATTAACTTATATAGATATTTTCTGAAAGACAAAAAATTTCAGGTATTTTGTTTCAGGCATTGATGCAAGTATTGGATGGTCCGGGGACTGGGTGCCTCTGAAAATTTGGCGTAACTGAATATTAAGTTTTGCTGCTTCAAATTGAATTGTACTAAGGAATACTTCCTCAGATATGTGCTGAGAACAACTTGAAGTAGCAAGAAAACCACTTTCGGAAAGTAGTTGCATCGCAAGCCTGTTAATTTTCGCATAGCCCTTTATAGCAGTTTTCACGTCCTTTTTACTCTTGGCAAAAGCAGGTGGGTCAAGTATAATTAAATCCCATTTACGGTTTTCTGTTAATTCATTTTTTAAATAATCTGCCACGTCAGATTGAACAAAACGAATATTTGAGAAATTATTTAATTCAGCATTTCTCCGGGCTTTCGATAATGCTGTATCTGAAGAATCCACACAAATGATTTCTTTTGCTCCGGCTTTTGCTGCATGCAATCCGAATCCACCCTGATTGCAGTAACAATCGAGAACATTTATATTCTTTGAAATTGAAATTATAAATTTTCTATTATTTGACTGGTCGATGAAGTATCCGGTTTTTTGACTTTGCTTTAAAGAAATTGAAAGTATTATTCCATTTTCATTTGTAATAATTTCATCAGGAATTTCACCAAATAAAACAGTTTCATCAAGAGTTAGTCCCTCTAATTCTCTCGGTTTAGAATTATTTTTTGCAATAATCCCTTTGATGTTTGGTATTACTCTCAATAATGCATCGATAATTACATCTTTTAAATTTTCCATTCCTGCTGAACTAATCTGGATTGACAAATATTCTCCATATTTATCTACTATCAATCCCGGCAGTAAATCAGACTCTCCAAAAACAATTCTCGACATTCCCGTATTGTTGAGTATTTTTCTTAAATTTAAGGCATTGCTAATTCTATCGAGAAAAAAATCAATATTTATTTCCTTATTGGTTTTCAAAAGTCTGACTGAGATGAGACTATGGGGATTATAAAACCCAAGCCCGAGAAATGTATTATCAGAAGTATATATTTCAACTATTGAGCCTGCAGGTAATTCGGGTATTGCTTCCAATTCATTGCTGAAAATCCAAAGATGACCTGATTTTATACGTTTATCATGGTTCCTTTTAATATGAATATTTTCCATTATCAATTAAGCTTACTATTTTTGACCTGATTAATTAATTCAACAGGTTCAGCTTCAAGTTCATTGTTAAATTCAACTCTATGAGGTAATTTCCTTATATTTTCCCTGAAGAAAAATATACCGCCAATACCTACTTGCACAAGATAATTAATCGCATGTGTGAGAGTAGCATACGCTAGAGCTTCTTCCGAGCTGATACCATAAAGTTTAACCATCGCATTTTGGATTAACACATGATAAACCCCGATAGCACCGGGAGTGGGTGCAATTGTGGCACCAATTCCGGATATTACTATAA
The DNA here is from genome assembly GCA_016219595.1 of Ignavibacteriota bacterium. Taxonomy (GTDB): domain Bacteria; phylum Bacteroidota; class Ignavibacteria; order Kapaibacteriales; family UBA2268; genus XYC2-FULL-35-21. The sequence continues at coordinate 30,081 of JACRLY010000058.1, forward strand.
GTATGGTTGCATCATTGAATCCCAAATGGAATTTGGATTGAAAATCGAATGAGAAGAACATGAGAAACATAGGAACTGTATATAGAAACCAGATACCAATGGATTCGAGAATCAATCTTAAATATTGCCTTGGGGTCCTGATTATTGCAAAACCTTTGAGAAATTTCTCAAATAGTGTGTTTATTTTATCATATAATTTCTGTGAAACAGGTTTTATTAATATTTTTAGTACGAAATTGACAAAGGGAGGATAGAAAGATAAAAGCAGCACTGCAAATATTATTACTACAGGAACTATTATATGATTTGGGTCCAGATAAGGCAGTGCGTGAATAACTTTCTTACTCAGAAAAAGAAATACAACTCCAAAAAGCAGAATTAATGTTATTACATCAATGAATCTTTCTACAATAATAGTTGCAAATGTTGTTGTAAATGAGATTTTTTCTCTTCGGCTGTAAACATAAGGTCTTAAAAATTCTCCTCCACGGGGTAATACACAATTCGCAGCATAACCAATCATTACGGCAGAAAATAAATTCCATACCGAAGCTGATTTTTTTTTCATTGCCGGTTCAAGCATTGTTTTCCAACGCATGGCACGAATCCAATGTGAAAGAATAATTACAGGTACGGAAAGAATAATCCAGAAGTAGTCAGCGTTTACAATAATTCTGAATAATTCATTGAAGTTAATATCTTTTACTGCATAATAAATCGATGCAATAATAATGACAAATGAGATTGTAAATCTCAAAAATGTTTTTGTTCCTTCTTTCATCAAATGGTTTTTATGATTTTGCAATTATATTATACTATAAGAAGATTAATTATGGATTTCATTTTTAAATTGAATTAATCTTCTTATTTTTTCTAATCACAATTTTTCAGAATTTATCTTAATTTTGCTAAAATGAATAATAAATAACCTAACCCCAAATTATATTTACTATGCATTATCTTCCCGTTTTGCTCTCATAGA
>JACRLY010000058.1:31090-39071 GCA_016219595.1 Ignavibacteriota bacterium
AAATAACAATTAATAAGAACATGACAATAGAAAGCCAGACTGCACCATCCATCTTCAACCAGCCACTGTCATAATATTTGAAAACATCGGGCCAGCCATATACTCCAAATACATATTTCAAAATTGCACCGAACACACCGAATAAAGCACCACCGGCTATAAATCCTGAAGCAATAAGTGTTCCTCTCTGGAACCTCGCATTATTCAATGTTTCATCTTTCGAGCGGTTTTTCACAAAATGGGCTACTAATCCGCCGACAAGCAAAGGAGTATTCAACTCCTGGGGCAAATACATGCCAAGTGCAAATGCAAGTGGAGAAATTTTCAAAGCATTTAGCAATAATGCAATCACTGCACCTACAAGATATAATGTCCAGTGAACCTGTGCCTCTGCCGACATAAGCGGTTGAATTACAGCCGCCATCGCATTTGCCTGTGGCGCGGCAAGCGGATTCGGGCTGTCCGGGCTAAAGCCATAGGTCTGATTTAATAATAAAATTACTGCTCCGACTGAAGCGGCAGAAACGAAAGTTCCGAGAAATTTCCATGACTGCTGTTTTACAGGAGTGGAACCAAGCCAATAACCGATTTTCAAATCTGTGATGAAACCACCGGCCATTGATAATGCTGTGCAGACAACACCTCCGATAATTAAGGCGCTTACCATCCCTTTGGGACCTGTCAATCCAACTTTAGTCAGGATTATTGATGAAAGTATCAAGGTCATCAGTGTCATACCGGAAACTGGATTTGTTCCTACAATTGCTATTGCATTTGCGGCAACGGTAGTAAATAAAAATGATATTATTGTTACTGTCAGGAGTGCAATTATTGCGTTTGTAAATGATAAATTGACTCCAGCCATTAAAAAGATGAATACAGCAACAACTGTTAATAATATAAAAAATATGTTATAAGTAATTTTCAGGTCTTTTTGTGTTCTGTGTTCTATTTCGTCTTCCGATTTTTTTGAATGAAATATTTCTTTATATGCTAAGGAAAAAGCCCCGCCAATAATCCTTGATGATTTCAGAATCCCGATAATACCGGCCATAGCTATACCGCCAATGCCTATATGTCTTACGTATGTGCTGAATATGTCTTCCGCTCTCATACCAGCAAAAAAATTTGTTCCACCGGGACCTGCTATGATATTTCCAAATTCATTTATTAAAGGTACGAAAACAAACCAAGAAAGAAATGAACCTGCACAAATAATTGTAGCGTATTTCAAACCGACAATATATCCCAATCCAAGAATCATCGAAAGAGTATCGAGTTTAACAACCAATTTGATTTTATTAGATACTGTTTCTCCAAATGGTATAATTCTCGATGTGACTGTTTCAGTCCAAAATCCGACCGAGGTAATAATAAAGTCATAAAGACCGCCGATTAATCCGCTGACAATAAGAACACCTGCCTGTTTACCGCCTTTTTCCCCGGTCATTAATATTTCAGTTGTGGCTGTAGCTTCCGGGAACGGGAATTTTCCATGCATATCCCTAACGAAATATTTCCTGAATGGTATCAGGAATAATATTCCGAGAAATCCTCCGAGAAGTGAAGAAAGGAAAACATGGAAGAAACTTACATTCAATTTTAAAATATAAAGAGCTGGTATAGTGAATATAGCTCCTGCAACAATAACACCGGAACTTGCTCCAATCGACTGGATAATAACATTTTGTCCCAATGATTTCCTTCGCTTAAATGCTGAAGAAAGTCCCACGGCTAATATTGATATTGGAATTGCCGCTTCCATTACTTGCCCGATTTTCAATCCGGAATAAGCCGCAGCGGCAGAAAATAATACTGCCATTACCAATCCCCAGAAAACCGACCAGTTCGTTACTTCAGGGAATTTATATTCAGGAGACATAACCGGTCTGTATACTTCGCCGGGTTTTAATTCACGATATGCATTTTCCGGTAAATTACTAATTATGTTTGACTGTTCCATTAATTCTCCATATTTTATTCATTGCTACAATTACTAATTACAGCTATTTAATTTTGATAATATTTCTATTTACTTTTTACAACCCAGATTTGTATAAGATTTAATACTGTTTCAACTGCTAAATTTAATGCATTAATAGATACCCATTCTGTCTTGCTGTGGAAATTTTGACCTCCATTGAAAATATTCGGTGTCGGTAATCCCATCTCAGTCAATCTCGAACCATCTGTTCCACCTCTAATAGGTTTCCAGTAAGGTTTTGCTCCCGCTTTATCAGCGGCTTCCCACAGACATTCTAAAACGAGTGGATTTTCATCGAGTTTTTCCCTCATATTTCTATACATTTCAATTATTTCCAGTTCAATCTTTGCCTTAGGATGCATAGGCTGAACTGTTTTTATAATATTCTCAAGCATTTTTTTCTGCAGTTCCAATCCATTAGTATCGAAATCCCTGAATAGAAATTTAATAGTAGTTTTTCCAACAGTTCCTTCGAGTATATGAGGATGAATGTAAGGTTGATAATCCTCAGTTGTTTCAGGAGCCATGTCTTTCGGTGTTCTTGCAATAATATCGGCTGCAGCTCTGATTGAATTTACCATAATATCCTTTGCAGTACCGGGATGAATGTCCCTTCCAGTAATATGAATTATAGCAGAATTGGCACTGAAAGTTTCTTTGTTTAATTCTCCGGGGAGTTCGCCGTCTAATGTGTAAGCATATTTAGCACCGTATTTCTGCAAATCGAAAAATTTTGTACCTTGTCCGATTTCCTCGTCTGGTGTAAAAGCAATTTTAATATCCCCGTGTAAAATTTCTTTATTGTTCATTAAAGTTTCAGCAACAACCATTATAGCTGCTATTCCCGATTTGTCATCCGAACCGAGCAATGTAGTACCGTCGCTTGTAACTAAAGTATGTCCTATACATTCAGCAAGACCTTTATTTTCAGATTCAAGAATTATTACATTCTCATCACCGGGAAGTATAATATCTCCGCCACGGTAATTTTCAATAACCTGTGGTTTGACATTCTCTGCTGTTACATCAGGTGATGTATCGACATGTGCATTAAAACCAATAGGAGGTACCTTTCCGAAAGCAGGATGTGTTCCGGGTAAATTTGAAGGAATAGATGCATAAATATAACAATGTTCATCTATTGATGCATCCTTCACACCGATTTCTTTCAGTTCTTTTACTAGCAAGTTTGCAAGATTAAACTGCTTCTCAGTACTTGGTGTATTTTCAACACCTTCTTTTGATTGTGTATCGATTTTTACATATCTTAATAATCTGTCTAAAGTTTTTTCCATTATTAATTCCTTATTATTAATTTAGATAAAAAACATGATTCATCAAGCTTTTTCCGGGAATAATTTAATTAAAATTTCCTTTCCGGGTTTTGGTGTAATATAGCTTACGATAATAAGAGTTCCAATTGATACAATCGCAGCAGGGTAAATGCTGGGAATACCCCAGGGGTCTTCTCCAATCATTATATTAGGGTACAAATACGGGACAATTAAATCCAAAATAATAACCATCAAAGCGCCGGAAATTATACTCGTTAGTCCGCCCGCTTTTGTTGCTCTTTTCCAGGCAAGTGCTGCTATAAGTGCCGGTGTAATTGCCACACCGTAAATAGTATATGCGAAATAGGCATATTTGAGTACTGATATTTTCAAATTAAAATATGTTGGAATAAAAATCATCAGGAAAGCAATTAATCCCAAAAGAACGATAAATAATTTTTGTAATGCAACCATCTTTTTTGCATCAGCTCCGGGATTGAAAAAAGTCTGATAAATATCCCTTATGATATTTGTCGAAGGGCTTAAAAGATAATTCATCCCTGTTGAAATTACCACTACAACTGCGGCTGCCAGTAACAGAATGCCAACAGGTTTAGGTACAAGATTCATAGCTGCTTGTAATACTATCGAGGCAGGGTCAAAATCAGGTGTATTCCAGAATTTAACTGAGGCATATATAGCAATTGCGACAACTACCGTTTCTACGACAATAGTTCCGACAATCCATAATGCAACTGCTTTTTTTGCATCAGCAGGGGTTTTTGCACTATAAAATTTCTGGTACATGCTCTGCACACCGAGTAATAATAGCCCTGTTGCCAGGAAATAAGAAAGCCCTTTTAACATTGGATATTTCCCGAATTCAGATGAAAAGGTTTCGAAATGCGAAGGAGGAAGCACCAGTGAAGGAGCACTTAAACCCCCGGACGCAATAATAACAAAAGGAACAGAAATTAAGCATGCAAGTACAATGATTATTCCATTTGGCAAATCAGTATGAGCAACGGCAATCATTCCCCCGATTGCAGTAAATAGTATGACAACTGCTGCTGCAATTGCTTGTCCCATTGCAACGCTTAATCCACCTTCAGTGATAACGTTAAGTATGTAACCACCTGCCCTGAACTGGTAGGATACAATTGTTGTAAAGGCAATTACAAGAGCAATTGCACCAAATAACCTTGCAATTCTTCCATATCTTACTTCAAGTATATCTCCAATGGTATATTGACCGAATGTTCTGATTTTCCCTGCTAAAAAGTAAATAATAAAAATGCCCACCCATGCGCCTGCAGGCATCCACAGCGAACTCCAGCCTGCACGGTATGCAAATTCGGCTCCGGCAATGAATGTCCCGGAACCAATCCATGTACATACGAGTGTAAATACCATTTTGGTTACTCCAAGACTTCTTCCTGCAACCATCATATCATCTTGTGTCTTTACACTTTTTGCTTTATAGAAATTAAAAATGGTGAGTCCAACAAGGTATGCCACCAGAACTATAATATAAATTGTCATACAAAAACCATATAAATTGTTAATTTTTTTTAATAGATAATTTAGCAATTTAATAAAATTAAATTAATTGATATTTAATAATATGACATTCTTTTAATTATCATGTTTTACCTTTATTTAATTGAAATTGAACCTAATTGGCATAATTTTTACTATTATAATCTAATTAATAGTATATTATATAATAATATATTCTGAATAAGCAATATTAATTGCGTATTTATTTTATAAATCATTGAGTTAAAATGAGAATTAAAAAATTTATTTCAAAAAATCTTAAAGAAGGAAAGGCTAAAATTCTTCAGGAGCTTGGAGAAGATGCTGTTATTTTGTCAACCAGAACGATTCAGAAAACAGAAGGAGGTATTGAAGCTATAGAAATTGTTGCAGCTATTGATGATTCACCTTTAAAGACTTTTAAAAAACCAGCCAAAAAAAATAGTACAAAATTTTCTGACATTCCTTTTGCTTCAAAATATGCAACTGAAAGAGGAGAAAACAAATTTATGAGAGCAACTGCACAGATTTATGATGAATTAAACGTTCTAAAATCCATGGTATCTGATATATCAGAAAGTGTGAAATATATCCATAGTAATGTATTACCTGATATTTTTAAAGATATTTATGTATGCCTGAGAAAATCAGAATTGTCTGAAGAGTTTTCATTAAAAATTGCTTCGGAATTGTCATCAAGAGGAAATATTTCAAACTTCACAGAAGCTCTGTCAGAAGCAAGAATCCTTGCTACTGAACACATAATTATTAAAGAACCGGCAAAACGGGAAAATAAGAGAATAATTTCCGCATTCATAGGTCCTACAGGCAGTGGCAAAACCACCTCGTTAATCAAACTTGCACTTGTAAGCAAATTACTTTTAAAATCTAATGTACTGGTTATTTCCGCTGATGCAAATAAAGTTGGGGGTGCAGAACAATTGCAGACTCTTGCTTCAGTCAGTTCAATCCCTTTTTTATCAGTTAATACTCATTTGGAATTGAAAAATATTATCGAACAGGAGCAAAGCAGGGATTTCATTTTTATCGACACAGCGGGTGCGAGTCCAAATGACAATGAAGGGATTGAAAAAATTGCTCAAATGATGAAGGAATCAAAACCGGACAATATTTATCTTGTTCAGAGTGTAACAATGAGCGGGTCATCATTTTTAAAATCCTTATCTGAATTTTCAAACATGAATCCCGACTCTCTTATTTTAACTAAATTCGATGAGGCTCCTAATATAGGTGAAATAATTATGGCTTTAAAAGAAAATCAAATACCTGTATCATATATCACTACAGGTCAAAAAATTCCTGAGGAAATCGAACCTGCAAGCAGGAAAGCAATCAGCAGGGCATTATTAAATGATGAATTAATTGATAAATATTACAAATAAAAATTTATTAAGCTTAGCTGATATATATTTTTTTATATAATGAAAACGGATGTTCAAAATAATCATAAGCTAGAGGTGAAATTCAAAGAGCAATTAAAAATGCCCTTTGTAATCACTGTCTGCAGCGGTAAAGGCGGGGTAGGAAAAAGTTTCTGCGCCGCTAACCTTGCTTATGCACTATCGAAACAATCATTATCAATCCTTATTTGGGATGCAAATATGCATTATCCCAATCAGCATATTTTATTTGGAGTTGAACCTCCTATAAGATTAAAAGAAGTTTATTCAGGTAAAAAGAAAATTGAATCGGCAATTTACAGGATTGATGAAAACTTGTTTATCCTGGCTGACCAGTTTGCATCGGGAAAAAATCATGTTTTGAAATCATCTGAGATACTCGATGTATATATTGATATTCTGCAATCAACTAAATTCGATATTATAATTATTGACACTCCTGCTTCGGACACTGAAGATGTATTTCAATGCTGCAATATAGCTGATTTAGTCTGCGTGGTAGTTACTGATGAACCCACATCACTGCTTGATGCTTATGGATTGGTAAAAATTCTGCTGAGTTTCATCGACCAGACAAAAATCCACTTACTTGTCAATAATGTAATTGACGATGAAGATGCTGATGATATAACAAGTAAGATGAATCTTGCTGCAAAAAAATTTCTGAATATCAATCTGGATGTAATTGGTTTTATACCATACGACAGGGCAATAAAGCAGTCAATATTAAACCAGGAACTTTATTTAAGAACAAATGAAGAATCTGAAGCATCAGTCTCATTGAAACAATTATCGATTAAAATTAAAGATATATGTGATGTTTTTCAAAATGTTAAATAATCCTTTTTTATAAGAAAAATTTGAAATATATTAACTAAAAATAAAAGGTGAATGAAATGGCAAAAGATGATGGCAAAGCCAAAACTCCAAAAAATGAAGATGAGAAGAAAAAGGATTTTGAAAAGAAATATAAAGAAAGGGTACAGAGAAGGAAAAAACGCGAACAAAAGGAAATGAAAAGGATACATTCCATAATTGAATTTCCATTTAAATTTCTTTTCAAGGCATGTCTTGTTGTAGGTTTGGTATTTTTCATATTCAAATATTTCGGACAATCACAGGATTTAGGTGCATCACTTTTAAATGCTTTTGTAATATTTTCTGCGTCCTACATAGGATTCGGTGCAATAATGATGCTAGTGCTTTTTTTAGTTTCTGCTGCAAAAAAGGAAAAACTACGTGAATCTATTAAACTTGAAAGGGAGCAGAAAAGGCAGGATGACCTGAGGAGGGCAGAAGAAGAAGCTCGTCTCGACAGCCAGCTCAACAGTGGTTATAGGGAGGAGAGACCAATTAGGGAACAAATTCCGCCACCTGCAGCCGCAGTCGGCACTACCCAGCAATTTGCTCAAAGTGCAGAAAATGATTTCATTACACAAAATATTATGGATGAGGAATTGAATACCGATTGACAATAAAATTTAAATAACGAAATATGAATATGGCATTAGATGAAAATAATCTGAATAAATTATGGGAGGAGTTTAGCAATACTAAATCTCTCAAAGCCAAGCATCAGCTAATCATGCATTATATTTGGTTAGTCAAATATGTATTGCAATTGATAAACCTTCCGAATAATTCAATCCTCGAGGAAGAGGATTTTATTAATATCGGCATTCTCGGACTTCATGAAGCGATAGAACGGTTTGAATTAAGCAGGGGTGTGAAATTTGAATCCTATGCGATTCCCAGAATTAAGG
>JACRLY010000105.1:0-3468 GCA_016219595.1 Ignavibacteriota bacterium
AGCAATCAATGTTCCTTGTCCAGGAATTACTGGAACTTAGGGAGCAAGGCATTCCTTTAGAAGAAATGTCCGTTTTATTCCGTTCTGCTTTTCTTTCTTTTGACCTTGAAATTGAGCTCAATAAAGCTAATATACCATACCGGAAATTTGGCGGAATGAAATTTGTTGAAACTGCACATATAAAAGATATGACTTCATTCTTCAAGATTTTATCGAATCCCAGGGATGCAGTCAGTTGGAACAGAGCTTTACTTTTGCTCGAAGGAATAGGACCGAGGACAGCGACCAGGATAATCGAACAGATTGCAGAAAAAAACCTGGATTTTACAAAATCCCCAGATTTGACATGGATACCAAAAGGAAAAGATTCGATTAATAATATGTTTAGATTTATTAATGAAATAGGCACAGGAAAAATTAATATCGGCGAAAGAGCAAATCTTATAGCTGAATTTTACAAGCCATTACTTCAAAATAAATATGATGACTGGCAAAAAAGGTGGAAGGACATAGAAATGTTCATAACTATTGCTGAAAGATATAAATCGGTAAATGAGTTCCTGAATGACATGGCATTAGAACCTCCCGTCGAAACAGTCGTAGATTTGGAAGAAGAGTCGAAAGAAGACGAATTTATTTCATTGAGCACAATACATTCTGCAAAAGGATTGGAGTGGAAAGCTGTTTTTTTGATTTGGGTGCTCGACGGAAGATTTCCATCATCAAAGGCAGCAGATTCATTGGATTCGATAGAGGAAGAAAGGAGATTATTTTATGTTGCCTGCACAAGGGCTAAAGATTATCTTTACCTGACTTACCCGACTAATATTTATGACAGGGAGCAAGGTATTGTGCTATCGAAACCAACGAGATTTCTGGATGGTATAGATGAAGAACTTGCTGAAAGATTTGTTTTGCAGGATTTCGAGGTGAGTGAGAATTAAAATGAATTTTAAATTTAATATTAAAATTTTTTTGTAAGAATATGGAATTCGGGAATAAAATCAAAAGCGAATGGTTACTGGATGATAATGTTACATTCTTAAATCATGGTTCATTCGGTGCAACGCCAATAAAAGTTTTGAAGGCAAAAGAAGAAATAGAAAGAAGATTAGAAAGAGAACCACTTTCTTTCTTTGCAGATGAATATTTTGTATTATTAAAAGAATCGGTATCAAAACTATCAAAATTTATCGGAGCAAAAGAAGAAAACCTGGTTCTTGTTGAAAATGCAACAACAGGTGTAAATACTGTTTTGCATTCCTTAGAAAAGGAATTAAAACCCGGTGACGAAATAATAACTACGAACCATGTTTACCAGGGTGTTCGCAATACTATGGAATATATATGCAAAAAAACGGGAGCGAAAGCAATTGAAATTGATATCCCTTTCCCGAATGCAGATAATAAATTAATAATTGAAAAAATTAGAGATAAAATTAATGAGAAGACTAAAATTCTGATTATAGACCACATAGCATCGCCAACGGCATTGATTTTCCCGATAAAAGAATTAATAGATTTTTGCCGTTCCAAAGGAATTTTAACATTAGTCGACGGAGCGCACGCACCAGGAATGTTAGATTTGAATTTGGAAATGATTGGTGCAGATTTTTATACGGGAAATTGCCATAAATGGATGTTCACTCCAAAAAGTTGTGCATTTTTATCGGTTTCAAAAAAATGGCAGTCAATGATTAAACCTTTAACCATCTCATTGTTTTACGGAAAAAGTTTCAGTGAAGAATTTGCATGGACCGGTACAAAAAATCCAGCTCCATTTCTTAGTTTATCACCGGCTATTGATTTTTACAACTCGTTAAATTTTGATAACGTCAAAGATTACAATCACAATTTAGTTTGTGAAGCAACCGAATTTATTTGTAAGGAATTGAATATCCCTGAATTTCCTGATTTTGAAATGCTCGGATTTATGGCATCTATTGAATTTCCTGTTAAAGTACCGATGAATGAACATCTCACGATGGAACTGAGGAATCATTTTATGAAAGAATATAAAATTGAACTATCGTTCCATATTTTAAATAGTAAAGTTTTTTTCAGAATTTCATCGCAGGTCTACAATGAGATTGAAGATTATAAGAAACTGGTAACAGCTATGAAAGATTTTATATCAAAGAATAAATAAACATGGATGAATTAGTTGTAAATAGAGATAGATTGAATATACTTTTTCTGACGGCAAGACTGCCATATCCTGTAATCGGGGGCGACAGGCTAAAACCATATAATATTTTGTCTTATCTATCCAAAAGACACAATGTAACACTTGTATCATTTTACCAGGGGAAAAAAGTTCCTGAAGAATACATAGCAGAAATGAAAAAATTGGGACTGGAATTGCATGTCATTCCTCTAAATCCAATTAAGGCGTCGATAAATCATTTGTTCAAATCTTTATTCCGTCTTCCTTTAGAAATCGGATACTATACACAAAATGAATATAGGAAAGTCGTCGATAAGCTTATTTCAGAAAAGAACTTTGATTTGGCTTTTGCTTTTTTTATGCGTACTGCTGAATATATAAAAAAATACAAAATGAAGAAAATACTGATGGCTGAAGATTGCCGTGTTGTATATCAGCACAGGTCATATCATAGTACTAAGAATATTATTCAAAAACTTACCAGATGGTGGGAATATAAAAGGCTACAAAAGTATGAACCTGAGATAGTTTCTCACTTCGATATAACAACACTCGTAACAGAACAGGATATAGAATCGATGAAGAGGCGAAATCAATTTGCAAAATACAGGCTTTTAACAAACGGTACAGATATTAACAAATTTAATACATCTGAGGATTTTAATATTAGAAAGAATATATTGTTTGCAGGAAAGCTTGATATCTGGGCTAATATACTTATGATAAGGGATATAATTGATAATATCCTGCCAATAATCAGGAATGAAGTTCCGGAATGCAAATTTAATATAGTTGGTGCAAACCCTACGAATGAAATAAGAAACCTTGAGTCAGAGTCTGTTAATGTGATTGCTAATGTTCCCGATATGGTCCCATATCTCCAGAATGCCAGGGTTTTTCTTCATCCACATGCCGGGGGTTCTGGAATTCAAAATAAATTAATTGAAGCAATGGCATGCGGCTGCCCGGTTGTAACGACTCAAACAGGTATCCAAGGTATCCCTGTAATAAATGAAATAAATGTAATGATTGGAACTTCCGCCGCTGAATTAGCGTATAATACAATCAGATTATTGAAAGATGACGAAATGGCAAGAAAGATTTCGGAGAATGCAAGGAAATTAATAATTGAAACACATTCCTGGGAATCGGTTTTTGAATCATTGGATAAAATTATGAATGAAGTAAAGGATGGCGAATATAGATGAAGAGAAAAGCAATATTTTTTGACAGGGATGGCGTAGTTAATTATCGAATTGTTAAAGAATATATAAAATCAGCGGATGAATTCAGGTTTTTAC
>JACRLY010000105.1:3540-10489 GCA_016219595.1 Ignavibacteriota bacterium
AAATTAAGAACCATGGGTATCTTGCTATATTAATTACAAACCAGCAGGGAATAGGCAAAGGGTTAATGCAAGAGAAAGAACTGCTTGATGTACATAAGTTTATGCAGGATGCATTAATGATTATAACAGGTAATAATTTCGATGATATTTTTTATTCGACAGAGCTCGCTGAAACAAACAGTTTCAGAAGAAAACCAAATCCCTGAATGTTAATAGAAGCAAAAGAAAAATGGGATATTAATATGGAAAACTCCTGGATGATTGGAGACAGGAATTCTGATGTTACTGCAGGTAAAAGAGCCGGATTAAAAACAATACTATTAAAACCTATAAAAAATGGAGATTTCCCGGATGCTGATTACGTTTTTCGTAACCTGGGAGAAGTGTATAAAAAATTGTTTACCAAGTAAAATTGAATCAGAGTCAGGAGAAACTCCTGACTCTGATTCGAAATAAAAAATTAGCTTCTGCTTTTAATAATCATAGAAACATCGTTGGCAATTTTCAGATTATATTCATAAGTCAACTTCTTATAATTGACAAGGTCAACTATAGTACCTATCCAGCATAATCCTCCTGTCAGGATATAGAGTATACCCATTCCTATTTGTTCAAGCAAGAACCTGTGAATGCCGGCAATACCCAAAAATCCAACGAGACAGGTTATAAGTATAATCTGCGGGTCTTTACGCCTGGCAGAATAAATCATTGCAAATTGCTTTGCCTGGTCATCCGAAAAATCTTTGATTAGGTGCTGAACGTATAACAATTCTTCTCCTTCGAGCATAGGTAAGTAGTTAAAAACATCTGCCATAATTCCTCCTATTGATAAATAACTTTATTTCTAATTACTGAGTTTCTGATTAATTGATATATCCTGATTAAAATAATTGAAAAAGCAAATGGTCCCAGCCAGTGTGTTTGAAATGATTGATAAATACTACCATGTAATAAAAAAGAAATTGACCTGCCTAATCCACAACCGGGGCACCAATCTAAACCGAGAATATGAAAAGGACAAAAGCTGAAATATTGATGAGTTTCTACATTTAATAATGAGAGATATACAAGTGCAATTACCCAAAAAAATAATTCGGTATTAAAGTATTTGTCCAAAAATTCGCTATGTAGTATTTTTTTTACTATTTTATTTATAAAATGATAATTAACAATTATATAATTATACGGAGTTTTCATTTAAAAGTTATGAAATTTTTATAATCCTGAATAAGAATCAATATCAAAAACAACTTTAACAGCGGATGAAGCATATTTTTCAATATACTTATTATTTGCATCAGAAAGGATTAACCTTAAATATTTGCCGGAAGGGTCAGTTTTTTTATTATTTTTTATTACAATCAGTTTCCTGTAATTGTTCCTGACTTTGGCAATAATCGGTTCGACCGGTCCAAGTGCTAAAATATATTTCCTGTCGGTGGGTAAAAGATTCTTGAAATTTTCAGAACATTCTTCTACTTTCGATAAATTTTTCCCGATGAACTGAATCAGGCAGAATCTTGTATAAGGCGGGTATAAAGCTTCTTTTCTTGCTTTTATTTCATTCTCATAAAATAGTTCATAAGAGCCTAACAACGATGACTGTATTGATAAATGCCCTGGATGCGATGACTGTATCAAAACTTCACCTTCTTTCTCACTGCTTCTCCCTGCCCTGCCCGAAACCTGTGTCAGCAATTGGAAAGTCCTCTCGGATGCCCGGAAATCCGGCAGATACAGTTGCAAGTCTGCATTAACAACTCCTACGAGTGTAACTCTGTCGAAATCCAATCCTTTTGCAACCATCTGCGTTCCGATAAGTATATCGGTCAATCCATTTGAAAATGCCTGTAAGATTTTACGGTGAGCATCTTTTTTGGAAGTGGTGTCTAAATCCATTCTTGCAATAACCGGTTTGATTTCTTTATCCTTAAACCACTCGTTCAAGTCATCCTCTATTCTTTGAGTTCCAAAACCTACTTCCTTCATAGGTGAATGTGAACAGGCGGGGCATTTCCTGGTGGAATTAACTGTAAATCCACAGTAATGACACCGAAGTTGTCCTTTAGCTTTGTGATAAGTCAGAGTTACTGAACAGTTTTTGCACATAGGTATATGCGCACATTCAGGACATTCAAGGTATACAGCAAATCCCCGCCGGTTTTGAAATAGGATTACCCCTTCTTTCTTAATAATTCGCTTTTCAATTTCCTGTAACAAAGTTTTAGTCAGAATGCCTATGACTTCACTTTTTCTTTTTGATTCAATAATATTAATGATTTCAATTTTGGGAAGACTTGCTCCATCAGCTCTTTGTGATATATTCAGGAGTTTATATTTACCTGTATTAGCATTATACATTGTTTCAATAGAAGGTGTAGCAGAACCAAGGACAACAACTGCATTATCGATTTTCCCACGGACAAGAGCAACGTCCCTTGCATTGTATTTAGGGTCGGGTTCATTTTGTTTGAATGAAGGTTCGTGTTCCTCATCCACTATTATTAATCCTAAATTATTCAGTGGGGCAAAAATGGCAGAACGTGCACCAATAACAATTCTCGAATTCCCTTTCTTTATAGCTCTCCAAGCATCAAATCTTTCCCCTTCGGACATTCTGCTATGTAAAACAGCAATCTTTTCCTGAAAAACCGATTTAAATCTGTCGATTAACTGAGGAGTCAGAGAAATTTCCGGTACAATTAGCAATACTGATTTACCGGTCTGAATGATATTTTTTATTGCATGAATATACACAAGTGTTTTACCGCTTCCGGTTATCCCATGAAGCAGAAATACATCGAAAACAGACTTGTCGGTTGCATTTATAATTTCATTCAAAGTAATTGACTGTTCTTCATTGAGCTCAAGCTTACTTTCGTCCCTTTGCGAAAGAGTTTCAATATTATCGATTTTTTCTGAACGGTCAATTTCAACTTCTGTCATTAGAATATAATTTTTTTTAACAAGTGCATTAACCGACTGGTAATTGGATTTAGCATACTTTATGGCTTCACTTACTAATACGGGTTTACGATTATCAAGAAATTTATAATTTATATAATTCAATAACAGAGATTGTTTAATCGATTTTTTATCGAGTTCATCTAATACATTTTTAAATTTTTCATAATCATTAATTAATTCTTCGGAAAGAATTAATGCCTTCTGTTTTTTTGGAACTATATCGTCCTCAACAAGTCTGTGTATATTCAGCCATCCTTTTTGTTCAAGTGATTCGAGATGGGAAGCAACAGAACCTGATTGTATATTATCTTCAATAAAATTTACAGTCAATGGCTCAATATGTTCAGATAAAAATTGAATCAAAGTGGCTTTTTTGGGCGATTTTTTTATTATTTCTTCAAATTCAGATTCTGTCGGATTATAAACAAGCTGTACTTTTATTACACTTTTAGGAGACATCCCGGAAGGAATTGCAGATTTTAATACTATACCCCAGGAACAAAAATAATAATCCGCTACCCACTTTGTAAGCTCCAGCATACACACAGAAAAGACAGGTTCCGCATCTAATATCTCGAAAACCGGTTTTAAACCTTCCCTTTTCTTATCATTATTTAATTCAACAATAAAACCTGTTAAAGTTCTTTTTCCAAAAGGGACGAGCACTCTCCTTCCGATTAGATTTGTTTCACCCGGTTCATGTTCTACCGTATATGAAAAAAGTTGATTTCCCGGGATGGGAATTGCTATATTAACAATAGATTGCATTAAGAATTAAAAAAATAATAAATAAAGTCCGGCAAATTTAATAATAATAGTTTTCGGTTAATAACGTTTATTGTTTTTAAATTTCCATTAATTTTTGCACAGTATATAACGTTATATATTAATAATAATTACGGGAGCCGGAATTGAAAGACAAATTTGAAACTTTTCTGAGTATTATTGTCGAAAGGACTACGAATAAGTTAATTAAATGGGAACCGACTGATGATGAAGGTATTTACAGATTGAACCTGAAAGAACATTATGTTATATTGACATTCCCAAGAAATCTTGCAAAAACCAATGATTTCCCTATTAGATTTGAAATTTATACTAACAACGGAGACCTCGAACAGGAAGTTATTCGCAAACCCGACGAGGATTATTATAATAGGCTTCACCATCTTTGCAGGACAATCAAAGGGAAGAGTGAATCCTTAAACGATACTGTTGATAATTTAATGGATGAATTAAATTCATTGAATCTTTATTGATAAAAAATCAGGAATAAAATAAATATGAAGTATATCAAATTATTGGCAATATGTATCTTATTTGTTTTATCTTTTCAATATTGCCATTCGGAGAATAATTCCGGAGACCCTAACTCTCAAATATATACAGAAGCAAAAAACACAAATACAATGTTTTCCGGTCAGGGAGATGAAATATCAAATTCCCGTCAGAACGCAATCACAAGGGCTGTTAATATATGCAGTCCTGCAATTGTTGGTATAAATGTCACCGAAGTTCACCAGGTTCAATATAGAGACCCATTCGATTCATTTTTTGACGACCCATTTTTCCAACATTTTTTTGGAAATCAAAGGAGAAGCAGAACACAACAATATTCTGTGCAAGGTTTAGGGTCAGGTTTTTTAATTTCACCTGACGGTTATATTTTAACAAACCATCATGTTGCAGGCAATGCTTCAAAAATTGTTGTAACAACAACCGATGGGAAAAAATATGATGCGGAAATTATTGGTGCAGATAAGACCAGCGATGTTGCATTGCTCAAAATAAAGGGTGACAATTTTCCATATCTTAAACTTGCAAATTCCGACGATGTTATAATCGGTGAATGGGCAATTGCTTTCGGCAATCCTTTCGGATTATTCGATATTAATACAAAGCCTACAGTTACAGTGGGTGTCATATCAAATAAAAATATTAATTTCACCCAGGATGACAGGGTTTATAAAGGCATGCTGCAGACAGATGCAGCAAT
This sequence comes from Ignavibacteriota bacterium, assembly GCA_016219595.1. Classification (GTDB taxonomy): domain Bacteria; phylum Bacteroidota; class Ignavibacteria; order Kapaibacteriales; family UBA2268; genus XYC2-FULL-35-21. The sequence goes on from JACRLY010000105.1 coordinate 8,504, forward strand.
CAGTTCAGGAAATTCCGGAGGTCCATTAGTTAATTCAAATGGTGAAGTCATTGGGATAAATACTGTTATATTTTCTACTGCTCAGAATTCCCGAGGTGCAGGAAGCATAGGAATCGGTTTTTCAATTCCTATAAACAGGGTTAAGAAGGTTGTAGATATTATCAAAGATAAAAAGAAAATTAACAGGAACTTCAATGTCGGAATGGAGGTTCGTGATGTTGATGAGTCATTAGCACCTTATATTTCTTCGAAAGTAAAAGAAGGGGTTGTAGTATACAGTATAATAAGAAATTCACCAGCCGAGGAATCCGGGTTCGAAACAGGGGATATTATTTTGGAAATAAATGGCCAGCCGATTACCAAGGCTGATGATTATCTGGTAATTGTCTATGACGGCACGGTGGGACAACAATTGAATTTCACATTGCTCAGAGATGATAAAAAAATAACTAAAACATTAATATTAAAACCATTCGGACGTTAAATTGGAAGAAAAAGAAAGCAGTACACTGAAGGCACATAATCTTGTAAAAAGATTTAAAAAAAGGACTGTAGTAAAGGAAGTTACGCTAAGTCTTGAACAGGGTGAAGTAGTGGGTTTGCTCGGTCCGAACGGTGCGGGCAAAACAACTACATTTTACATGATTGTCGGAATGATAAAGCCGAATGACGGCGAAGTGGAACTCGATAATATTAATATCACAAGCAAAGCGATGTTCAAGCGCTCCCATCTTGGTATAAGTTACCTGCCGCAGGAAGCGTCAATTTTCAGAAAATTATCTGTCGAAAATAATATTAAAGCCGTTCTTCAGTTACAGCCATTATCGAGAAAAGAAAGAAAAGAAAAACTCGAAGAACTTTTAGAGACCTTCGGAATTCAGCACATAAGAAAAAGTAAAGGTTACACTTTATCCGGCGGAGAACGCAGAAGGTGTGAAATAGCAAGAACTCTTGCCTCAAATCCGAAATTTATTCTGTTAGACGAACCATTTGCAGGAATTGACCCTCTCGCAGTTGAAGATATCATGCGTATGGTGCGTAAACTAAAGAAACAGGGAATTGGAGTTTTGATAACAGACCATAATGTCCACGAAACACTTTCAATTACGGACAGGGCTTATATTTTGATAGACGGAAAAATCTATACATCGGGAAGTGCAGAAGAAATTGCCTCAAACGAAGAAGTCAAGCGTCTTTATCTCGGTGAAACTTTCACTTTGGACAGGTATGGATTAAGGGATTTATAGATTCCATTTAAAAAAACATTTCAAATATTTCTTTCAAATAATACTATTATTATATAATTTGCTTGATTATATTTACTGAAAATCAGGAACATTTTTTCAGTTGAATATTCTATACAAAGTAGGATAAGATGATTTGATTTAATGGAAGATGACAGGAAAATCAAAGTAATAATTATTGATGGTTCTTCCCATAACAGGAACACTATTACGCAGGAATTGTCGAAGGACCCTGAAATCGAGGTTGTCGGCTCTTCGGCGGATACAGATTCGGTTCAGGATATGATTCACAGGTTAAAACCTGATGTAATTACAGTTGACATCGAATCAGCCCAGATGGATGCAATAGAATTCCTCAGGAAATTAATGCCTAATAATCCAATTCCGGTCGTTGCTGTCAGTTACCTTACTTTAAAAGGAAAGCACATTACATTGCAGGCATTAGAATCGGGTGCAGTTGATTTTGTACCAAAACCGATCGATACAATACTACGGGCATTGAATGACTTTATCAGGGATTTATCAGACAAAATAAAATTAGCCGCTTCTGCAGATGTGTCGCATTGGAAGGACAAACAATTCGGTTATATAAGACGTTCGCCGAACCTCGAAGAGGGAATTTCCCAATCTATTCAAGACAAGGTCATTATTATCGGAGGTTCAGTAGGTGGTGTGGAAGGATTAAGAAAGATCATTACAAGATTCCCGCAAAACATGCCTTCTGTGCTTGTAATCCAGCATA
>JACRLY010000115.1 GCA_016219595.1 Ignavibacteriota bacterium
GGGTGGTAAAACAACAAAGTAGTGAGACATAATAATATTAAAAAAAAAACGACATCAAATCCTCATTAGATTATAAATTTTAGTAATAATATTATTCATTTTGCAATTAATATCAGGATATATAGATGAATACAAAAGTTTTTATAAATCTTGCTGTCAAAGACCTCAAGAAAACAATGGACTTCTTCGGTAAACTCGGATTTGAGTTCAATTCTCAGTTCACAGATGAAAATGCTGCCTGCATGATTATCAATGAAGATGCTTATGCAATGTTGCTGACTGAACCGTTTTTCAAAAGTTTTATAAAAAAAGAATTAACAGATGCACATAATTCCACTGAAGTTCTTGTTGCTTTATCAATGGAAAGTAGAGAAAAAGTTAATGATTTCATGCAAACAGCCTTATCAAACGGAGCTACCGAAGACAGAGAAACGCAAGACCTTGGATTTATGTATGGAAGGGCTTTCAATGACCCTGACGGTCATATCTGGGAGATTTTCTGGATGGATGAAAATCATGTGAATCAGGAAACAAAATGACAAAACAACCTGTACTTTTCATTGGGCATGGCAGTCCTATGAATGCAATCGAGGATAATGCTTTCACTCGCAGTCTGGCTGAAATGGGAAAAGCAATCATACCTAAACCAGCGGCTGTTATGGTTGTCTCTGCTCACTGGTTGACAAGCGGAACTTATGTGTCGGTTAATCCGAAGCCGGAGACGATATATGATTTCGGAGGTTTTCCTGATGAACTATATCGCATAAAATATCCCGCACAGGGTTCACCTGAATTTGCGAATGAAGTTATTAAGCTTATTCCTGAAATTCATGAAGACAGTAATTGGGGATTAGACCATGGTTCATGGGCAGTGCTGAAGCATATTATTCCAAAAGCGGATATTCCTGTTTTCCAGTTGAGTATTGATTATAAAAAACCGATGCAATACCATTTCGATTTGGCACAAAAGCTCAAACCACTACGTGATAAAGGAGTGTTAATAATCGGCAGCGGAAATATCGTTCATAACCTGAGATTGTGGTTTTCGCAAACCGGCAGTGAGTCTTTAGACTGGGCTGTTGAGTTTGATGAGTGGTTGAAAAATAAAATAATGGAAAGAGATTTTCAGAGTTTGATCAATTATGAGAAACAGGGAAAAGCCGCAGAATTATCAGTACCAACTGTTGACCATTATGTACCCCTGCTTTACTGCTTAGGACTTACAGAAGAATCAGATGTAATCGAATTTGTATATGAGGGAGTCGAATCATCTTTGAGCATGAGGAGTATAAAAATAGGATAAGTCGAGAATAAAATTATAATTACTGTTGTTTCAAATTGTAAATAATTTTCTTAAATTCTGTTTTTAAATTATCCGATAATTTGAAATGAAAAAACATCTTAATATTTGTTATTTACTATTCTTTTTACTGATTGTATCAGCTTATAGTCAAAACCATAAATATGAATTATGGAAAACCCCTTCATTTTTCCGGGGATTCAATCTATTACCTGGTTCTAATCTTAAATTAATCGATTACCAGGATTTGAAAGCAACAGGTGCGAATCTCGCACAGCTTGGGATAGACGGTTTCGATTATGTAGACCCTCCATATGAAGTGAATACAGACGCAATAACAGCAACTGATTCGATGGTGAAACATTGCAAAACAGTAGGATTATATTATACACTTACAGTCCGCAGCGGACCGGGAAGAAGAGATGTATATTTCGAATCAGTCGGGGAACCAAAATCAACTATCTGGAAAAATGCAACAGAGCAAGAGAAATATGCTCAAATGCTCAAGGAAATTGTGGAGCGGTATAAGGATGATTCTTTGTTTGTTGGAATTGGACTAATAGTCGAACCGAATCCATTGTTTGAAAATATATTATTATTAAATGCAAAAATGATGAAAGATGCTTTAGATAAAGATTCAATAGATTTTAAAGCAATAAATCAACTATTCATTGATAAAATAAGAAATGCCGACACTACGATACCTATAATAATTCAGAATTTTAAATATTCATGCCCTGAATTTTTTGCAATTGTTGATACATTTTCGGATAAATATTATTTATATGAATTTCATAGCTACAGACCTATTGGCTACGCATCAAATAATACACCTAATTCCGTAACTTACCCCGGTAAATTTATCAGTATTAATGATTTGACGGAGATTTATTTTGATAAGAATGTATTGAAGAAAAATGTTTTCTATTTTGTAGATTCAATTCAAAAAGCCACAGGAAAGCCGATATTTCTAGGTGAGTTTGGTATTTTATATGAGCAAGGAGGGGGACCACTTTTTTTAAATGACATGTATGAAATATGTATGGAAGAGGGCTGGCATTTCGCTATTTGGGATTTTAGATCTGATAGAGGGAGTGATGCCTGGGATTACGAAAAGAAAAGCCCGGAGTATTGGCAAACCGTATTGAATATGTTTAAGATTACCGGTGCAGAAGATAATCAATATATTGTCAGGGATAACATTGTAATTTATCCGAATCCTGCTGTTAATTATATACACTAAAAAGTTCAAAATAATGGAAGACTTATGAAAGTTGATATTTATTCGTTGATTGGCGAAAAAATAAAAACAGTAATTATTGAAGAGCAATTAGAAAACAAATTTTATATCGGAGATTTATCACCAGGATTATATTATTTGAATTTTGATTTTGGAAAGAATTTTATTCTTATTGTTAATTAGTTGAGTTATAATAATAGATAATTATTTCTTTAATATTAAGTGTTTATGCCTTATTTTTGTGCTTTACTTAAGCTTGTGATTTAAAATAAATTGGCACTGATATTTAATTTATTATATAATTTGTCCGGAAAATTCTACTTATTTTTAGTACTTTATTTAATATTTAATTCCACTGAATTATTCTCACTAAGCCCGACAGACAGCTTAATCGGAGTTTATAATAATACTAACAACTCTCATATTAAATATAAAATACTCGGGGAAATCATCGAGCTGAAGTTTTATAATTTGGAAGCAGATAATAGCATTTATTTACACAAAGCATTTGAAATTGCAAAGAAGGAGAACAACAAGGAAAAAATTGCCGATATGAATCTTAAATATGCTAAATATCTTAAGATTTTCGGTTATTATTCAAAATCCTACGAATATCTTCATTATTCAGAAGAATATTACAAAAAAACTAATAATAAAAGCAAACTTGCATCAACATATCTTGGTTTTGGAGAAACATACAGGGTTTCCAGTGATTTAGTAAAATCAATTGAAGTATTGATAAAAGCCGAAAAGATATATAAAGAACTGAAGGATACTTTAGGATTAGCTAAAGCATATAATCAGATTGCATCTGTGAAATATGAATTTAAGAATAGGGACGATTTTGAAAATGCAATTAACTATGCTAAACAATCTTTAAAATTAATTGAGAATTATTCGAATACAATGGAACTTCAAATAAGTAATTTAAATATTATTGGCTCTGCTACTGCTGCATTGGGAGAATATAAAACAGGAGAGTATTACTTAAATGAAGCATTAAGAACATTGACTCCTGAATTGGAAAAGGTATACAAACCTTTGATACTCATTCATCTGTCTCAAACATGTTATGCAAGAAATGATTATAAATCTGCTTTGAATTACGGCCTGGCAAGTTATTATAGTGTAAAAAAATCGGGATTAAAATTGTATTTATTCTGGATTGAATCAATCCTTTCCGATTTATATGCTGATATTGGAAATTTTGAAAAAGCATATTTCTTCAGGAATGAATCGAATAATCATTACGGTGAAATATATAATGAGAAGCAGAGAACAGCGATGTTGAGAATCAAATTTGATTATGAAAAGAGATTGGAGGACAAGGAGATTCAAAAGGAAATTGTGGTACAAAGACACAGGTTATACAGTATTTTACTTTTTGCTGTTTTTCTCACAGGATTATTAATATTGCTATATTCAAGACAGAGGACTTTAAAAAAGAAGAATATTCAAATATCTGAGACTAATGAAATGCTGAATGAGCTGGTTGCCACAAAAGATAAATTCTTTTCGATAATCGCTCACGACCTGAAAGGTCCGGTATCGGCATTTTCAAGCTCGATGAATATGCTGAAAAAAGATTTTGATAAGATGGATGACAATGAAAAGAAAGAATTTATATACTCAATAGACAAGTCATCTAAAATACTATACAAATTGCTTGAGAATTTACTCACCTGGTCTATGTCTCAAAGAGGAATAATCCGGTATGAACCTTCTGATTACAATCTTTCTTATCTGACCGGCACTGCAGTTGCATTTGTTAGCAATCAATCCGGAAAGAAGAATATAGAAATAATATCGAATGTAAATCCTGAAATAAATGTTTATGTTGACGAGAACACAATAATCACAACATTCAGAAACCTGCTTTCCAATGCAATAAAATTTTCTTATTCGGGAAGTAAAGTTTTTATAAATGCAAATTATAAAACAGCAGAAAAAGACAAAATCGAATATGCTGAAATCACACTGGAAGACAAAGGAACAGGTATTGAGGAAGATAAATTATCTAAGCTATTCAATTTGAGAACCTCAACTTCGAACAGCGGTACTGAAGGAGAATTGGGAACAGGATTGGGATTGGTTCTGTGCAAGGAATTTATTGAAAAGAACGGCGGAACTATCCGGGTTGAAAGCAAAATTAACAAGGGGACCAGGTTTATCATAACACTTCCATTGAGCCGGGCCAGGATTTGACCCTTCTGAAGAAAAGAAATCATATCAGCGATATAAAAATTTTTAAGATTGTTCATTATACTGTTTTTATTTCATAAAACGATTAATATATTTGTAGTAGGAATTTATGAAGTAAAGAAGTTTAAGAAATGGACGGAAGCGGATTATACAATTCAGCCGAGAGGAGATTTACTGAAGAGAGCGTCGAAATGATACTTAATTCAGCGAAGACTCTAATCGAAATCGAAGAAATAGAAGAGATAGTGCTTTTGAAAACTATGCCGTTTTCGGGAGAGAATTTTATAGATACAAAGGAAAGCATTTTAAACAGGAGCATCGAATTCCCTGAAATGAATTATTCGGTAACCGAAGATATTTTGTTTTTCTACCAGGTGGAAACCTCCGAAGGAAAGTATTTTGCTATAGCACACAGAGACCCATTCGAACTATACTTTAATGAAGCAATAATCTGGTACAGCCGGCTTGATTTAAAAATAGACGGATATAGGCGAGAACATGTTATTTATTCAAGAAACAGAAATTGAAAGCTTAACAAAAAAAAGTTTTGGAAATTGGAAAATTTGTTTATCTTTGTAGCGGTAACTGGATTATAGACTATTAAATTTATTGGACTTGCCAAAATTAATATTTTACAACCCATCAAATTTATTAGATTTAGTTCATCACTGATGACATAGTTCGGTGTTTTTTTTATTTTTTCATATTGGAGTAATTATGAATATTTATGTTGGCAACCTACCTGCAAGTGCCACAGAGGACAGTCTCAAAGATATGTTCACCGAGTTCGGAGAAGTTCATTCCGTAAAAGTAATCATGGATAGGGACACCGGTGTATCGCGGGGATTCGGATTTGTCGAGATGAGCGAAAATGCAGCCCGTAATGCAATGACAACTCTGAACGGGAAAGAAATCGAAGGCAAGGAATTAATCGTGAACGAAGCACGCCAGAAGAAGAGAGGTTACGGCGGCGGCGGCGGTGGAGACCGTGGCGGCAATCGCGGTGGTTACGGCGGCGGCGGCGGAAACCGCAGGTCCGGCGGGAATTATTAAGAGATTTTCTATCTTTAATTAGCAAATAAAATCTATTGTATTAAATTTTTTTGAACAACCTGCGGGTAAAAAAAAGCCGGCGGGTTGTTCTTCGTGTTTTTTAGATAAGTAGTAATTAGCTATTTAGCTGTTTAGACAGAAATTTCAATTTCTAATTTTTAATTTTTTAATAACCACGACTTTTAATTCGTGGATAGTTTGAACCTCGAATCCGGATTTATCCACTTATTATAAGTGACTAAAGTCGGGGGTTGGCTATTTTATACTTCCCACTATTTGAAAATAGTGGCTATTCACTTGGAAAAATTTTCAATTTCTAATTTTCAATGAAGTTTCAATTATTAAATTTTGAAATTTGAATTCCAGCCGCCGAGGATTAGTATGATTTGCTCTTGTATTGAGCTTTGAATAATAAGGCATGTTTTGAAGAAAGAAATGTGATTGATTTGGGGAGTGGGAAGGAAGGATTATTTGGGAAAAGGGGAGAAATTAATTTTTGATAAATCCTTGCAATTATCACATATTGTGTCCCCGAGATGAGAAGGAGTAAATTCATTGCCACAATTTGAACACTTTTTTGGTAAATCAACATAGGCATGAAAATATTTATATGAATTATATAATGGATAATCTAAAGGATTTTTAACAGTTAACCAGCTTATATCATCAGCTCCAAGACCACTCAAATTTGGGTTAACAGGTGAACCCAGAAAAGCAGGGGAAGATAAGCCACTAAGAACAGAAGTATTAATTTCTTTTTCCTTTGCAAATAATAAAGATTTTAAATCAGATAATTCTCTTTCTTTTTCAGTTAAATTTGATAAAAGAAATTCTTTTTCTTTGCCACCTTCATCCTTAATAATTTTAATTTTTTCATTAAGTAATTTTATTTCATTTTCTTTTTCATCAACTTTAATCACCATTTCAGAAATAAAACCAACTTGTGTTTTCAAATTCTCAACTTCTGGTATTATATCAGTCCAATTCTCAATCGAACTTATTATTTCCTCTTTTAGAATACGACAATTTTGCATGACTTCTTCGAAATTACATACAACCAATTTATACTCTTTATTATCTTTATCTAATTTAATAATATATTCATTTGTTCTTTTTTCAATTTTTGCTACGTTTAACAATATTAATTTTAAACTTCGTATAGCTGATTTACCTCTTGCAACTAATACTTTAAATTCTGTCATTTCAGCCCATTTATTTGCTATAACACCACCTAATAAACCTGAAACTAATGTTATTATTAAAATTAAAACAGATAAAATATTTTTATTTAAGGGTATATTTGAAAAATAAATAAAAATAGCAGTCAAAATAACCAGAAAAACAACTAAAGGATCCCAAATGAGGTTAAAGAAATTTACCCATTTTTCTTTTAAACTAATTTTATTTTTTGGCTTTTCCATATGAAACCTTTAACAAAAATAATCAATCAATTATTTTATATGAAAATGTAATTTCTTTCATGTCAGTGTCACTACCTCTTAATCTAACACAGTCAATATATATGGGTTGATTATTAGTCCCATCTAAAAAGCTTCTTTCAAATATAGATGTAATATTTTCATTAATAATTATTTCTTTTTTGTTATATATCTGATGAAGTGTAGACTCGTTTTTTTCTTTATGTAATTTACTTTTTTTACCGCCAGCAAATCCAAGCCAATATTTTTTATTTTGAATTGTAACCACCCTAAAATATATTACAAATGATTGATACTCTTGATTCAATGTTATTCTAGCATAAAATATTGAATGTATTCCAATAGGATAATCACAAGGAATATCTTTATATTGAAATCCAGAATGTATGTATGTGTGAATTTTTGTATCAATAAATACTTTTTGTTCTTCTAGTTTAGATATAAATTCATAAATTTCTTTTTTACTTTCATCACCTGCTGTATTAAGTTTCTCTTTATAATCCAAAATTAAATTGTCTAGTCTCATTTTATCGTTTTCTAACTGATTATTAGATTCAATTTTTAGTTCGTTAAGTTCTATTTCATGTTTGGAAAGAGATTCTTTAATGAGTTCTTTATGTTCTTTGCTTTGTCTATAAAATAAATAAGATGCAATTATTGCTAATAATGCGAAAAGAACACCAAGTATTGCTATTAGTATTCCGTATGGATTCCACCATAAACTTAATTGACTATTAGTTTTTTCAAGAATCTCCTGATAATTTTTTTCAATTTTTTCATCAGCTATTTTTTGATAAATTACAATTGTGTCTTTTTGAACGATGGGCTTCGGTTGAATTGTTGCACTATTCTTAGATGTCCCCTGCGATTGAGAAAAGATAGGTATGATTAATAAGAATATGATAAAATATTTTAGCATATTTTTTGATATGTTAAGTAAGAAAATTAATTTATAAATGACTTCTTTATTACTTCTCCTTCCGATTATAGGATTAATTTAATAAATTAATATTTAACATCAAATTATTATATAATATTTCATTCTATAAATAAATTCTTCTCACAACATTTGCATACTCCCTCATTGTTAAATATTTTTGAATAAAATTCTTTCACCCTAATTCTAAAGGACAAAAAAATGGCAGAAAAAAAATATTATCTGAATCCGAAAAGGATTGTCGAGCATATAGATATTAAGAGATATAATTCCATTCCGCTCGTTGACGCAATGGGCAAGATGGCTTTCCAGGCGAGGAACCTGAACCGTGCCTCGCAGATTTACGTGAAGATGCTTAGCGAAAGCAAATGCACTGTGTTCCTGACGCTCGCCGGTTCGCTGTTCAGTGCGGGATTGAAGAACGTGGTGGTGGACATGCTCCGCTCGAACATGGTGGATGCAATCGTTTCGACGGGGGCGTTGATGATTGACCAGGATTTTCTGGAAGCACTGGGCTACAAGCATTACATGGGTACACAGTGGGTGGACGACAATGAGTTACGCAATTTGATGATTGACCGCATTTACGATACATACATTGATGAGGAAGACCTTCGTGCCTGCGATATGACTGTTGCAGAGATTGCAAATTCGCTGGAGCCGCGTCCCTGGAGCTCGCGTGAGTTCATCCGCGAGATGGGTAGATGGCTTGTGCTGAACCGGAAAGGCAAGGACTCAGTGATTCGCACTGCTTATGAAAAGGGAGTGCCGATTTTTGTTCCGGCATTTTCGGATTGCTCTGCGGGATTCGGATTCATACATCACCAGTATAATGCGAAGGGCGGGACTGTCTCGATTGATTCGGCAAAGGATTTTCTGGAACTCACCAAAATAAAAATCAAATCTAAACAAAGCGGACTCTTCATGGTTGGCGGCGGAGTACCGAAGAATTTCACACAGGATGTTGTGGTTGCATGTGATGTGCTGGGCGTGGAAAAGGATATGCACAAATATGCAATACAGATTACTGTTGCAGACGAGAGAGACGGCGGATTGTCCGGCTCGACTCTGAAGGAAGCAAGTTCATGGGGAAAAGTGGAAACAACTTACGAGCAGATGGTTTTCAGCGAAGCAACTATTGCACTGCCTCTTGTTGCATCTTACGCATGGCATAGTAAGGTGTGGAAGAAGAGAAAAGAGATGAGGTATAATGACTTCTTGGATAATTAATAATTCACAATTCATAATTAAGCTGGGAGCCGGAAGCCGGAAGCTGGAAGAAAGAAGGGAGAAGATAGAAAAAAGAAGCTGGTAGCTGGAAGAAGGAAGATATAGAATAGAAGAAAGAAAAAAGCAAATAGAAGAAAGAAGCTCTAAGCACGAAGCTGGAAGTTGGAAGAAAATTATGAATTATGAATGCTGAATGCTGAATTCTGAATTGAAATTTGTACATGTCATCATGAGTCAGCGAAGGATTGTCGTGCATATAAAATTATTAAAAAATAGAACACGGATTTTACTGATGAGACGGATTTTCAATGCTCAATGTTAATCAGTTGTATCTGTGTCATCTGTGTGCTATTATCAGACGAAAAATAATTAGAGAAAATAAATTAATCATAACTAACAATTATATTCGTCTTGCCAATATCTAACAAATAGCAAATTTCAATTTTTTTAATTAATCAGAGGAAATAATTATGTCAGATAAAAAGATTATTGCTGTCGTTGGTGCTACGGGAGCACAGGGCGGCGGATTAGCTAGAGCAATACTTAACGATAAGAGCAGTGGATTCACTGTGCGGGCAATCACACGCAAACCTGATTCCGAAAAAGCACAGCAATTGAAAAGCATTGGCGCTGAAGTAGTAAGTGCAGACCTCGATAATCTCGAATCAATGATTAAAGCATTCGAAGGAACCTATGGAGCATTCTGCATTACGAATTTTTGGGAGCATTTCTCGCCGGAAAAAGAATTTGAACAAGCTGTGAACCAGGCAAATGCCGCTAAGCATGCAGGTGTGAAGCATGTGATTTGGTCAACACTCGACGACACACGGGAACATTTGCCGATTAGTGACAGCCGTATGCCGGTGCTGATGGGCAAATACAATGTTCCTCACTTTGATGCAAAAGGCGAAGCGAATAAAGTATTCGATGAGCTTGGTGTTCCTGTTACACATTTGAATACAGTATTTTATTGGGATAATTTTGTATATTTCGGATTGGGACCGAAACGCGGAGAAGACGGTAAACTCGCAATCACATTCCCGATGGGTACGGCGAAACTTCCGAGTATCGCAGTCGAAGACATAGGCAAATGTGCTTATGGTGTATTCAAGAAAGGCGATAAGTTCATTGGCAAGACAATCGGAATTGCAGGAGGACATCCGTCGGGTGAGGAACTTGCATCGGCATTCACAGAGGCAATGGGTCAGGAAGTAAAGTATAACTCAGTTCCAGCGGATATTTACAGAACATTCGGTTTCCCCGGTGCTGACGAGATGGGAAACATGTTCCAATTCAAAGCAGATTTCAACGATTATTATTGCAAATCGAGAAGCATAGAATTAGCAAAAGAGCTTAATCCCGAACTTCAGGATTTCAAAACATGGCTGAATAAAAATAAAAGCATGATTCCTGTGGAATAATTTTTTATCATTGTTTGGAGGGACACAAAATTTTGTGTCCCTGCATATTAAAAAGGTTGTGGCAATTCATTAAGAGGAATTTTCAATTTCTAACTTTCAATTTTAATAATGGATAGCTACAACTTTTAAGTCGTGGTAATTTGTTTCTTCTAACCTCCCCTTTTATTCCCCTCCGTAATTAAGGAGGGGACTAGAGGGGTGGTTTAAAAATAATCCGCTTTTTGAAAATAATGGCTACTCATATTATAATCACGAAATGTTAAATTGGATGTATGTATGAAAATAATTAATTTGCACAGTTAACAATTCATCAACATTGGTCAGGGAATATAAAATGAAATATTTTCTTATTATCGCAGCATTAATGGTATGCTTTATTGTGAACAAATCGAATGCAGAACTCGTTCAGCAGGAAAAATACATCGAGGTTATAGGAACAGCCGAAATGGAAGTGCAACCCGATGAAATCCGTCTTATAATCGGTGTGCAGGAATATTGGAAAGAGGAATTTGAAAAGAGCAAGGATTACAAAGATTATAAAACCAAAGTTTCTCTCGGAGAGATTGAGACAAACCTGTTCAATGATTTGATGAAAATCGGAATTACGAAGGATAAGATAATCGTTAAAGATGTAGGCAATTATTGGCGTAACATAGGTAAAGATTTTTTGTTCGGTAAGCAATACGAGATAATACTCACAGATTTTAAGAAGCTGGATGAAATTACACGTGAAGTGCAGACAAGAGGCATAGACAACATGAGAATCGGCGAGCTGAAAAACAAAAAGCTGACTGATTACAGGAAGCAGGTCAAAATCGAAGCATTGAAAGCCGCAAAAGACAAAGCCGATTACTTATTACAGAGCATCGGTAAGAAAGCCGGAGATGTGATTTCTATTGAAGAGCTCGAAGGAAACGAAGGCGGATGGTGGGGACCGCGTAACCTGACGAGCAATGCAATAATGTCGACACCTGACAATTCAAACACAGATAATTTCAGAAATATAAAACTGAGATATGAGGTTAAGGCAAGGTTTGAGATTAGGTGATAGAGTTAAGAAAACCTTTAAAATTATTTTTGGAAATATAATTATTCAACAATCAATAATTACTCTCCCCTATTTGTTCACACGATAATTAAATTTATCTTTGTGAGTCGGTAATTAATATCATCATTAAAACAATGCTCGATAAGCTAAAAAAAATATTCAGGGTGAATAAGAAAGGGACTGCTTCTTTCCAGGAGAAGTTCGAGCATTTCCAGTCATTCCTAAAAGCGAACGACGAGGCACATAAAATCATGAGCGATTTGTCGGAGCTGATAAACTCGGGAAAGCCTTTTTCCCGCGGCTATACTACTCGCACATTCGATACTATGGTTGATACTCTCGATAAATTGATATTCCATTTCATCGAGCTTGTCAGCGGCAGATACTGGAAAATAAAGGATAAGTTCACCGAGCTGAGAGATACCTGCTATAAAATTCTTTTACCGAGAGTACTTTGTCCTGAAGGTTTTGACTGCCCCAGTTTTGAGTGCCACACTTGCCGGAAGTACAAGAAGATTATTGATGATATACCCTACTATTATAGCTTCAAAGAAATTGACGAAAGCCTTTACCTTGTGGTGGGAAGCAAGATGAGCCGTCTCGGAGAAATTAAAAACAAGATTGGAATTCCTGTGCCCGACGGTTTCAGCTTATCTGTTAGATTCTTTGAAGATGTGATGTTGAACAAAGACCTTAGAGCAAGAAAAAACAAAATATTTTATCATGTAGATTTCGATGAGTTCAATCAAATCGAGAAGGCAAGTCTGGAAACACAGGAATTGATAGTAAATTCGGATTTGCCTGATGAATTGGAACAAATAGTCAATGAGGCATACAGCAAAGCATTTCCAAACCGGAATAGTTTGAGGTTAGCAGTCAGGTCGAGTGCTATCGGCGAGGACAGTGCGAATTTTTCATTTGCAGGATTGCATAAATCTCTGTTGAATGTCAAGAAAGAAAATCTGTTGGATTCGTGCATCGAGGTGCTTGTGTCGAAGTACTCGCCCGAATCGCTTGTCTATCGTTACCTTTCAGGTTTGCGTGATGAGGATATGCCGATGAGTGTCGGAATAATCGAAATGATTGATGCGCACTCTGCAGGTGTGCTTTACACAGCAGACCCTCTGCATATAAACGATGGAATTATTATCCAGGGTATATGGGGGCTTGGCGACCTTGTAGTGCAGGGTAAGGTAGTGCCGCAGCAATTTGTAGTCAGCCATAGCAAGGAAGCCGATTTGCTTAGGTTTTCACCGGGTAGGCAGGATATATTGAATATCTCTGAAATTAACGGCAGTATTCACAAAAGTAAGCTGACAGAAGATATGCTGAATACTCCCTGCCTTAATTCATACCAGATTAAAGAACTTGTCGGCTATGCACTAAAAATAGAAGAGCATTTTCAGACACCGCAGGACATAGAATGGGCGGTTGACAAGAACGGAAAAGTTTTTATATTACAGGCAAGACCACTTCAGATAAAATCGCTTGGCAAGGAAAAAAGGCAATCAATTTCGTTAAAAGAAATCGATAGAAAATACAAATTACTGATTGAAAACGGGGAATCGGCAAGCCATGGAGTTAAATTCGGAAAAGTGTTTATTGTCGAACATCTGAAAGATCTTAAGAATTTTCCGAAAGGTGGAATCCTCGTTGCAAAGAAGAACCTGCCTGAGTTTGCGGGATTAATTCACAAAGCGTCTGCAGTCATAACCGATGTCGGAAGCACAACGGGGCATCTTTCGATTATTGCCAGGGAACAGGGAGTTCCAATGCTTACGAATACAAATAATGCTTCGGAACTTCTGCAAAACGGAATGGAAATAACAGTGTATGCCGATGAATGCAGGGTATATCTCGGTAGAGTAAACGAATTAATTGATTCATACAAAGCTGCAATCATAGAGAATAACGCTTTTATAAACAGTCCGATGTCGAAAATATGGCACAGTGTTGGGAAATACATATTCAAGCTGAACCTTACAGACCCGAATGAACATAATTTTAATCCTCTGCAATGCCAGACATTGCATGACATAATACGCTACACACACGAGAAAGCTCTGACACACATGTTTTCTCTTTACAGCCGGGACAACTATGATACGGGACCAATTTACAAGCTGGAGTTTGATGTTCCGCTCGATTGCTATGTGATTGACTTAGATAACGGATTGAAAGTCAATAATGATAGCGAGACAATTACTACTGAAAATATAGTATCACAGCCTTTTCTTGCATTAATCAAGGGTATGACTACTCCGGGAATACGCTGGTCCGGTCACCTGTCCCTGGATACAAAAGGATTTGCAAGTTTGATATTCGGGAACATGGTGGATGTTTACCGTTCGGAAAGTGTGCTTGGAGCAAGAACCTATGCATTGGTATCGGAAAATTATCTTAACTTTTTCTCACGTTTAGGCTACCATTTTTCACGGCTTGATAGTTTTGCCGGAGAGGAAATCAATACAAATTATATCAACTTTAATTTCCGGGGAGGAGCCGCTGACAACATTCGCCGGATACGAAGAGGAATTGTAATCGAGAAAATATTAGACAATTTAGGATTTGTTACGACAAGATATGATGATAATGTGCTTGCATCGGTGAGTAAAATTCCTATGGAAAGGATTTTCTTTCTGCTTAGCGAACTGGGTCGAATGATGGGAGCAGTCCGCAATGCGGATGTTATATTCACATCCGAAGAAGTGATGAACAAATTCATAGAGCTATTCTTGGAAGGGGACCCATCGCCGGGGACAAAGATAAATATTTGAGAATAAATGTTGATGTTACAATTAAAATATTTAATTTTCGTTCCAATGATAAAGTTATATTAAAAAAGACTATGGAAAAGAATAACAATAGAATTACTATAAATCCCGAACAATGCGGAGGGCAACCCTGCATTCGCGGTATGAGAATTCGTGTGATAGATATATTGGATTTATTATCTTCAGGTTTGTCAGTTCAAGAGGTTTTATCAGAATTTCCCGACCTTGAAACAGAAGATATAAAATCAGCAATCCAATTTGCCAGAAATTGAATCAACCATAATAATTAAGTAATTATTATTACCTCTGCAAAACCAACATTCCTTTTTGTGTTTCACAGTTTGATTTAATTATGAAATAATAGAAACCATCCTGAAAACCGTTCATATTGATTCTTGCTTTTTGTTTGCCTGAGTCAAGCAATCCCAGTGGATATGCTGCAACCCTGCGGCTGAGAATATCGTAAATCTCGATAACTGTGTTTTCCGAATATCTATTATTAAATACTATTTCTGTTTCTGCACTTAAAGGATTAGGTACAGCATAAGGTGTATAATTATTTTCAATTGAAATGTCACTAAAATCAGTTAGGGGACCAATCAATTCGCGTATTGCCTGCATCTTGTAATTCCTGTCAGGTTTTGTGTAATCATCAGTTATGCCCCAGCACCCGTACCTGTTATAGCCTGAACTCAGAGTGAAATACATTGCAAGTCCTCCCCCGATGTCAAACCAACCTTCGCCAAAGCACTTTTTGATGATTTCCTTCATCTTATAAGTGCGGTTTGCAAGAATCTGATTTGCAAGATTGTTTTTTCCACCTCCCGAAGGCAGTCCGGGTCCTCCTTCATAAGAAACACAGCCGCCGGGCAGTTCCCAAGTTTCAGCTCTCGTTA
>JACRLY010000116.1 GCA_016219595.1 Ignavibacteriota bacterium
TGCACCTGATTTTATATGTTCTTCAGTAAGCGAACCCCAGGCACCGCATTCATTACAGCGTCCGAGCCATTTCGAAGATTGAGCGCCGCATGACTGACATATATATACGATTTTATCCTTCATTTAAAATTAACAATTTAATATTTTTTAATTTAGCATTTGTAAATTTAACTTATTTAATAAAATAATAATAAATTATTATGAATATTTTAAAAAGGTAATTATGATTAGAAAAATTCAAGACTTCATTGATGACTGGAAAAACGAAAGTAAAAGCAAATTAAAAATCTTCAACAACCTTACTGATGAATCCCTGCTTCAGAAAGTATATTCTGAAGGAAGGTCAATTGGAATTCTTGCCTGGCATATTGTATGGACTTTATATGAGATGCCTGAAAAAGCAGGCTTAGTTGATAAAATCGTTGTGGAAAAAAATGCTGTTCCAAAAACTGTGAAAGACCTTTCTGATTCATATTTATCAGCAAGTAAAAATATTTCAGATGAAGTTCTGAAAAAATGGACTGATGAATCTCTTACTGATGAAATTGATATGTACGGTGAAAAATGGAAGAAAGGATCTATCCTCGATTCATTAATCCGTCACGAGATTCATCACAGAGCTCAGATTACTGTCCTTATGAGGCAGGCGGGGCTAAAAGTTCCGGGTGTTTTTGGACCTTCAAAGGAAGAGTGGGCTTCTTACGGAATGGAACCGGAAGAATAATAAATTTAAAATTAATTGTTATTGAATTTTGATTAATTAAAAAAATTAAATTTTAATACCGAGATTCATTATTCATTATTGAACAATGCTTCTATGAATGCAGTCGGTTCGAAGATTTGCAGGTCGTCAATTTTTTCACCAACACCAATATAACGAACGGGAATTTTCAATTCATTAGCAATAGGCACAATTCCACCGCCTTTTGCAGTACCATCGAGTTTAGTCAGAATAATACCAGTAAGATTAGTTACTTTCATAAATTCTTTTGCCTGTTGAATGGCATTCTGCCCTGTGGTAGCATCGAGTATTAGAAACACTTCGTTCGGTGCATGATCCTTTACCTTTTTCAAAACACGGTTGATTTTTTCAAGTTCTGCCATTAGATTGCCCTTGTTGTGCAATCTACCGGCTGTGTCGATAATGACAACATCCGTATTCTTTGAAATTGCTGAATTAAGAGTATCGAATGCAACAGCGGCAGGGTCTGCACCTGCTTTCTGCTGAATAATTGATACTCCTGCCCTGTCAGCCCATATTTCCAATTGCTCATTAGCTGCTGCACGGAATGTATCTGCGGCACCTATTAGTACCGATTTCCCGGCATTTTTGTAATTATAAGCAAGTTTGCCGATAGTTGTAGTCTTGCCGACTCCGTTCACGCCGACAATCAAAATACAATGTGGTTTTTTTATTTCATCTATCGAATATGTCGAATCGTTATTAGCAGAAGGAGATTCAAGTAAAATTTTATGCAGTTCCTCCTTTAAAATAGAATAAACATCTGATGCATTTTCATAGCCTTCTTTTTTTACACGTATTCTTAATGCTGTAATAATCTGGTCAGTAGTGGCAACTCCAATATCAGAACCAATCAAAATATCCTCAATATCATTCAGCAGTGTATCGTCAATTTTTCTTCCGATACCAAGTACACCCTGAATTTTATCAACAAATGAATTTCTTGTTTTTGAGAGTCCGTCTTTTAGTTTGTCAAAACCCAAAGCAGAACTCACTTTATCTTTAAATCTATCAAATAAGCCCATATAAACTAATTACTCGTAAAGAATTATGAATTATTAAATATTTGAATTAATTATATAATCAATTATTGCAAAAATAGGGAAAAAGGAGTAATCGGTTGAAAATAAGATGTGTTTAATTATTATATTTGACAATCTATAATAACTGAAACAAATGGAAAAAGAATTAACACAGGAACAAAAGGAAGCTCTGAGATTTGACAGGCATATTGCTTTGACAGCTAATGCCGGGTCAGGCAAAACCAGTGTATTGCAGCAAAGATATGTCAATATTCTGATTAATGATGAAAATAATACCGAACCGAGGAATGTAGTTGCTATTACTTTTACAAGGGAAGCTGCTGCTGAAATTTTAATTAAGATTTCACAAAATATCGAAAATAGAATTTCTAATGCCGCACACCTAAAAGAAAAAATACAATTGGAGAAAATACGCTCAAAACTTAATACAGCCCCTGTATCTACGATTCATTCATTTTGTTCGACTCTATTAAGGAATTTTCCAATAGAATCCAATACGACACCAAATTTTGGTGAATTGACAGAGTACGAAAAAATTTCAATTAACGATAATTCAATTATTCAGGCACTTGAAGAATGGCTGAATAAAGATAATATTGAAAAAAATCAAAAAATCAGAAATATAATTTTTACACTTGGTAAAAATAATGTCATAGATTTAATATTATTTTTATTATCAAAAAGGGAAAGATTTGATTGGCTGAAAAATTTTTATGTGGAAAACGACATTGAATATTTTATAGCAAAAAGGGATAATATTATTTCTGCTAATATGCAAAAGAAATTAATTCCAACATTAGAAAAATTAAATGAATTAACAAATCTTTTACAGGGAAGAAAAACCGGTAAATTTTTAAATCTTAATATAATCGATTTGTTAGCTGATAAAATTAAATCCGAATCAACAAAATCGGTTATTAAAATAGAAACTTTGAATAAGTATTTTTCAGAAATTGTAACTGTTATATCAGATAATAACATCTTAAAATCAGATTTCAGTATTAACTTAACCACTTTAAAAAATGTTCTGGAAACAGAAGAAATAGGTTACTTTAATAAATTTCTTACTCAATTTCAATTAATAAAATATTACAGCACATCATTTGAAAATAATGAAGCAGACAAAGATTTATTCAAATTTGCAAATACAATAATTGAATTAACAACAGAAGTAATTGAAAATATTGAACAGGAGAAGGAATTATTATCAGGACTTGATTTCGATGACCAACTGATTAAAACAAATGAATTATTAAATAATAAATATGTAGTAGAAAAAATCAGGAAAAAAATTAAATACCTGATGGTTGATGAATTCCAGGATACCAATGATT
This sequence comes from Ignavibacteriota bacterium, assembly GCA_016219595.1. Lineage (GTDB taxonomy): Bacteria > Bacteroidota > Ignavibacteria > Kapaibacteriales > UBA2268 > XYC2-FULL-35-21. The sequence continues at coordinate 3,120 of JACRLY010000116.1, forward strand.
TGCAATATGGAATTATAACAAAGATTATTCCGGAACTAAAAGGGAAAGAAGTAAACGGTAATGTGAACTTTTACATAGTAGGCGACGAAAAGCAAAGTATCTATGGATTTCGTAATGCTGATGTAAGAGTTTTTGAAAAGGCTAAGAAAGACATTGCTGATACAAATAAAATATTAAGCGGCATTAAGATAAATTCACCAAATCCTTATCCTGAAAAAGATGAATCCGATAATTTTGGCAATCTCAATCTCACGGTAACTTTCAGACTGGCACCGGTTCCCGCTGCATTTGTTAATAAAGTATGTGGAAAACTGTTTGAAAAACCGGAATCGGAATTTGATGTAAAATACTCCCCCCTTGTTTGTTCAAATGGAGTTGAAAATATAATTAAAAATAAATTATCAGAGGAAGAAGTAAACTTAACAGAATTCAATTCCGGAAGTGTAGTCGTATTATTATCTGATTTAAGCAAATTAAAAAATGAAGGTCAATTTATCAGTGAAGCACAAAGTCTTGCATATTACATTAAGAAATCTGCTATTGAAAATAAGAAAAAATGGAGTGATTACGGCATTCTTGGTAGGTCAAGGAAAGGATTCGATGAATTAATTTCCGAATTACAGAAGCTAAATATTCCATATATCCTGCATTCAGGAAAGGGATTTTATAAAGCTCAGGAAGTTGTCGATGTGTGTTCCATATTAAGTTTTTTGCATAACCCCAATGATAACAAATCCATTGCTGCTACATTAAGGACGCCGTATTTCCAAATTCCTGATGAAATTATTTATGAAATAAGCAATATATCAGGAGACCGTTCTTTTTGGTTGAAATTTAAAAAATATTGTTTACAAATTTCTGAGAAAGAACAAAAAAATGAAAATTTAAATGAGGTTGAGAAATTTTGCCTTCGTGCATTTAATATATTAACGGATTTAACAAATCGTTCAGTTAGAATTTCGATTCCTCAGTTGATACACAAAATCTTAGATATGTGTGACTGGTATTCTGCAATTTCAGGGCAATCATCTGAAAACCAGATGAAAGCAAATATTAACAAATTGATACAGATTGCCCGTGAATTTGAAAAAAAGGGGTTCAAAAACCTTTTCGATTTCGTTGAGCAGGTAAAAAAGACAATTTCGACTGATTTGTCGGAAAGTGAAGCTGTATTTTTATCAGATGATAATGCCGTGAACATAATGACAATTCATGCTTCGAAAGGATTGCAATTTGATACTGTTTGCTTGTTTAATGCTACTGATTCATACCCGGGAAATTCCAGTTATTTTATTAATGATGACTTTGGATTGACATTTAAAATGAAAGCAAAGGACAAACAAAATGATATATTCAAAGATGTGATAACGCCGACGTATTTATATTCTCAGGACAAGTTAAATGAAGCAGAATCTGCAGAAACAAAGAGACTTCTATATGTTGCATTAACAAGAGCAAAACAAAATATAATTATCAGCGGTTCTGTTAATTCAATTAATGATATTAAATTAAAAGATTGTTTTTTAAAAATGATAACAGATTCACTTGCTCATAATTTAATTTTAAATGAAAATATAAAGGAAATAACTGTTCATGATTCACTAAAATGTTATTATGAAAATAATTTTTATGATTTAAAAATCAATTATCCTGTTAATATCAATTTTGATTATTTCGAATCAACCAATTCTGAAATTGGTTTAAATGTTAAAACAAAAAATGAACCGGTATATCTTTTCGATGAAATTAAATCCGAATCAGACGACGAAATATTTTCAGCTACAAAATTAATGACCTATCAAAGCAACCCTGATGAATACCTCAGAAGATATTTATTCGGATTACCTTCTACCGATGATTATGAATATAAATCAGTTTTTATCAAAGAAAATAATGACGATGATGATATCATAGGAAGTTTTGCAGGAACATTAATTCATTCAGTACTTGAAAAAATAATGGACTGGCTCAATAGTGATGGGAGTATAAACGAAAGAATATTAAATGATATTATAGTTAATGTTTGCAGTGATTCAAATAAAAAAATAAGTATAGAATTATTTAACAGGATAATTTCAGAATGTAAGTCAATTGCAGAAACTACATTGATTAAATTATATGCCGGCTTAATCCGGGATTCAATATCTGAACAAACTTTGCAGTTAGTATTTAATAACGATATACTTCGTGTTAAGACAGACCTGTTAATTAAAAATGCAAGCGGTGAATGGGCAATTTGGGATTGGAAGACTAACAGGATCGATACAGGTAAGAAAAAGGAGGAACTCATTAAATATTATGAACTGCAAATGAAAATATATACATATTTCCTGATGAAATTATACCCCGAACAACAAAATTTCAAAGCCAGATTATTGTTTACCAGATTAGCCGGTACTAATGAGAATAATGAAAAGTGGTTCTATGATTACAACTGGAATCAGGGCGAATCAGCAAAAATTGAAAATGAAATACAAAAGCTCATCAATGAAATTCGAAATAAACAATTTTAAGTTTCACTATATTTTATATTTTATTTTCCATCGATTTTATCTCAACGTGTTTAATTAAATCTCTCATTTTAATGTAGCGATAAGTGCCAAGATACATAGTTATTAAAGCAGCAGGTAAGAATAACCAGCCAATAATCACAATCCACATAAGTTCAAAAAAACGTATGAATGTCAGTCCGGCTATCAGAAGAGTTATTGCTGTTCTTTGGTATGAAAGAAATGTTCTTTCATTTGCAAGGATTGAACGTGCAGAAGCTAATTGTTCACCCAGAGGTAAATCCTTTTCAATTAATTTACGATACAAATTTTTGTTTATCATATTGAAAAATGAAATAATTGAAATAAACAGGTAAAAAAATTTATACTATATATTTAATATGTGACCATTGTCGGCAAGCCATTTTCTTGCCTCAATGAATTCCGGAAAAATCGATTTGACTATACTCCAGAATTTGTGTGAATGATTTAATTCTCTCATATGAGCCAATTCGTGGACAACAACATAATCCACTATGTGCGGAGGGGCTAATAACAATCTCCATGTGAAGTTTATAGTACCTTTCAAACCGCAAGAACCCCACCGGCTTTGGGCGCTGTTAATTCTTATTGTTTTATATTTTATTCCGGACATTTTTGAAAAATATTCAATTCTCTGATTTAAATATTTCTGCGCTATTTTCTTATACCAATTGACAAATATGTGATAAGCAGTAGATTGGCATTTTGAATGTAAAATGAAATTCCCTTTTGAGAATTTCAATGCATAATTAGTATCTTCCGTTATTACGAGTGGATAATGTTTACCCAGGAATAAAAATAATTCATTTTCGACAAATCGTTTGGCTCTTGCCTGCCTTGCTTTTATAGCAGCTTCTTTTTGCTTTTCAACAATCCAGTCTTTTTTACTTCTAACAAAATCGAAAATTTCTTTTTTCGAAACTCTTTTTGGAGCTCTTACAGTTACAGATGCATCATTTTCGATAACAATAACCATTGTCTGACGATTTGTCCTGATTAATCTCGTTATACTTTTTTCTACTTGTCTGAAATCAGCTTGCTTCATCAATGTGATTCACAAAATAAAAAAATGATTAAATACATAACTAACATTTACGTCAACACTAAATTAAAATTATTCATTAAATAAACATAAGTAAATATGATAAACACGATACTAACAAAATTATTTGGTTCGAAGAGTGAAAAAGATTTAAAAAAGATATTACCTGTAATTGAACAAATTAATGAAATTTTTAACAGTCTGAATAATCTGAGCGATGAGGAATTAAAGGGTAAAACCATTGAATTTAAAGAAATTATAAGGGAACACACCAAAGAACTTGAAGATGAAAAAGAAACCCTCCATGAAAAATTAAGAAATGAAGCTTTAGTAGGAAATGAAATCCAGGAAATTAATGATAGGGTAAAACAGCTTGATAAAGAGATATTTACAGAAACAAATGAAATCCTGAATGAGATTTTACCTGAAGCATTTGCGGTAGTAAAAGAAACCTGCCGCAGGTTAAAGGAAAGAATGCACAGGTATGAATATGCTGGTCAGCCTGCTATATGGGATATGGTTCCTTTTGATGTACAACTCATTGGTGGTATTGTATTACACGATGGTAAAATCTCAGAAATGGCTACAGGTGAGGGAAAAACACTTGTCGCCATCTTACCGATTTATCTTAATGCTCTCCCCGGAAAGGGTGTCCATCTTGTTACTGTTAACGATTATCTAGCCAAACGTGATTCTGAGTGGATGAACCCTGTTTTTGAGTTTCTTGGATTAAGCGTTGGTTCTATTCAATCAAATATGGACAGCGATGAAAGAAAAAAAATTTATAATATGGATATTACTTACGGAACCAACAATGAATTTGGTTTCGATTACTTAAGAGATAATATGGTTGTTGAAGCTGAACAGATGGTTCAGCGTGAACATTGGTACGCAATAGTCGACGAGGTAGATTCTGTATTAATTGATGAAGCAAGAACACCACTAATTATTTCAGGTCCTGTAGGTCAATCGGACCAGAAATTCGATGAGATGAATCCAAGAGTAAAAAGACTGGTTGAAGCACAAAGTAAATTAATCAATAAAATTGCACAGGATGCTGACGAATTATTGAAAAGTGACAAAAAAGAAGACAGGGAACAGGCAGGAGTCAACCTTTTACGTTCATTCAGAGGATTGCCGAAACATAAAAAATTAATGAAATTATTGCAGGAGGCGGAAAATTTAAAGTTAATGCGCGAAACTGAACTGCTTTACCTGAGAGACCAGGGACAGAGAATGCACGAAATTGATGAGGAACTTTTTTATACAATTGATGAGAAAAATCACAATATCGACATTCACGACAAAGGCAGGCAATTGATGTGTTCGGCTCAGGAGGAACCTGATATGTTCGTAATTCCGGATATTGCTTCGCAATTGAGCATGCTCGAAAATGAAACTGAATTGACTCCACAGGAAAAGCAAAGAAAAATTGATGAAATTAATGTTTTGTATTCTGAGAGAAGTGACAGAATTCATACAATTACACAATTGCTCAGAGCATATTCACTGTACGAAAAAGACGTTGAATATGTCATCCAGGATGGAAAAATAATGATTGTTGACGAACATACCGGAAGAATTCTCGATGGAAGGAGATATTCGGAAGGGCTCCACCAGGCAATCGAAGCGAAAGAAAATGTAAAAGTGGAACGGGATACGCAAACCCTTGCTACTATAACTCTGCAGAATTATTTCAGGCTTTATAAAAAACTTGCCGGTATGACAGGCACAGCAGAAACAGAAGCCGGAGAATTTATGAAAATTTACAATCTCGATGTGGTTGTAATACCTACAAACAGACCTATAATTAGAAATGAAAGCAATGATTATATATATAAAACAAAAAGAGAAAAGTATAATTCAATTATTGATGAGATTGAAAAGCTTCTGAAAGACGGAAGGGCGATACTTGTGGGAACAGCTTCTGTCGAAGTCTCTGAGCTTTTGAGCAAAATGCTCAAGAGAAAAGGAATACACCATAATGTATTAAATGCAAAACAACATCAGAGGGAAGCAGAAATCATTACCCAGGCTGGAAGGAAGGGTGCAGTTACAATTGCTACCAATATGGCGGGTAGGGGTACCGATATTAAGCTTGACCATGATGTAAGAAAAAACGGTGGTCTTGCAATTGTAGGTTCTGAAAGGCATGATGCACGAAGAATTGACAGGCAGCTCATGGGAAGGTCCGGAAGACAGGGAGACCCCGGTTCTTCTCAATTCTTCATTTCTCTCGAAGATAACCTTATGAGATTATTCGGGGGGGACAGGGTCGCAGGTATTATGCAAAGAATGAAAATACCCGAAGGGGAACCTATTCAGCATTCAATGATGTCAAAATCCGTCGAGAGAGCTCAAAGAAAAGTTGAAGAAAATAATTTTGGTATAAGAAAGAGACTGCTCGAATATGATAATGTAATGAATCAGCAGAGAGAAGTAATATATAACAGGAGACGTGCCGCATTAAGAGGTGAAAGATTAAAAGGTGAACTTTTCAATTATATAGAAGAATTAGCAGAATTATGGTATGAAGAATTTCATTCAGCAGGTGATTTCGAAGGGCTGAAAAAAACAGTTAGAACAACTTTGCTATGTGACATCAATGTATCTGCTGATGAATTTGAAAGTATGAAATTAGGTGAATGTATTAATAAAATAATTGAATCTGCGGATAAATTTTACAAACGAAAAGAAGAAACACTCGGGTCTGAATTCATGGGTCACCTTGAGCGAGTTGCAGTTTTGCAGACAATTGATGAAAAGTGGCGTGAACATTTGAGGGTAATGGATGAATTAAAAGAAGGAATCCACCTCCGTGCTTATGGACAAAAGGACCCCTTACTTGAATACAAAGGCGAAGCATTCAACCAATTTATGGAATTAATTAAAGACATAAATTCAGCTTCTGTTAATTTTGCTTTCAAGTATTTCCCGCAGGTTGTCGATAGACAGGTAAGAGTAAAAGGAGCCGCACCGAGAGAAGCAGAAATAGGTGCAGACGGAGTTCCGAGACTGAGAAGGTCAAGCATAGTAAATACTGCAGCGATGCAATTCTCACATCCGACCGAAACACCTGCATTTTTACAACAAGGAGGCGGAAGAGAAGATGCTCAACAAGGAGTTGATACTCAACAAAAAGTAAGAACTTACAAAAAAACAGAAAAAGTAATTGGAAGAAATGAACCTTGTCCATGCGGCAGTGGAAAAAAATATAAGAATTGCCATGGAAGAAACCAGTAATTCAATTCACAATTAATAATTCACAATTAATAATTGAAAATTGAAAACTATTGAAAATGATAGAAACTAATTATATTCCAAAAATAAATCTTGCTGATTTTAATTATGAATTGCCGCATAATAAAATTGCTGAATATCCTTTAGAAGAACGTTCAAGCAGCAAATTATTATATGCCGAAATTAAAAATAAAAATATTTCTCACCATAAATTTTCAGAGATACCCGGATTAATACCATTTGAATCATTGCTTGTCTTTAATTCAACAAAGGTGATTCCTGCCAGAATTTTTTTGCGTAAACCAACAGGAGGTTTAATTGAATTACTTTTAATTGAACCCGTAAAAAATAACTCAACAATCCCCTATAATAAGGGTGAAAATACCATTAATCCACAAATAGCTCTTAACTTTAAAAAAGAGGGTTACTGGTTATGTATAGTCGGTGGTAAAAGAGTAAGAGAAGGGATGCTACTCACTACTGATATAGAGAAAGAAATTGAATTAAGAGCAGAAATTATTAGCAGAAATGAAACTGAAGCCATTGTTAAATTTAGCTGGTTGCCTGAAAATCTGACTTTTTCTGAAGTTTTAATAAGAATTGGGAATGTTCCATTGCCTCCTTATATCAATCGAAGAGTAACATTGGAAGACAAAAAATGGTATCAAACTGTATATGCTAAAACAGATGGTTCAGTTGCAGCACCAACTGCAGGATTTCACTTTACTAATGATGTCATTAATAAGCTTAAAGAAAAAAATATTAATATTGAGAATATTGTTTTACATGTGGGACCCGGAACTTTCAAACCTATTGATGTTGATAATATTCAAGACCATAAGATGCATTCCGAGAGTATTTGTATTCCAAAAAAAACAATTGATAATCTCTGTATTTATTTGAGCAATAATGCCAATCCAAAAATAATTGCAACCGGGACAACAACTCTCAGGACTCTTGAATCATTATATTGGATTGGATGCAAATTAATTAAAAATGAAATGGGTTCTGAAGATATATTGACTCTGAACCAATGGGATTGTTATGAGATTACTAAAAATAATATTTTACCTGCTTGTTCAAATTCATTTGCAGCTATACAGAAATTCATGGATGCAAGAAAAATGAATGAACTCAATGCAAGGACGAGCCTCTTTATTATACCCGGATATGAATTTAAAATTGTTAATGGAATAATTACTAATTACCATCTCCCTAAAAGTACTCTGATTCTGCTTATTGCCGCCTTTACCGGAAAAGAATTCTGGGAACTAATCTATAAATCAGCTTTAAATAATAATTATAGATTTCTTAGTTACGGAGATTCTTCCTTAATAACAAATTTCTGATACTAAATTCACTTTGTGGATATTTCATATAAATATAAATTAAAAGAAATAACTATTTTTGAAAAAATATTCAGGATTCAGATTCTATAAGTTGTATAATTATGATAAAAAGATTTTTTAAGATTTTAATTTGGTGTGTAATAAGTTTTTTTATTTATTCAATTGTAATAGTTGTATTATATAAATTTGTTCCACCTCCGGTTACCCCGGTCATGGTAATCAGGGTATTCGAAGGATTATTCGAAGGGAAAATAGTCGGGATTACTTACTCATGGGTATCATATGATGATATATCGCCAAACATGTTCAGGGCTGTGGTTTCAGGGGAAGATGCAAGATTTATGAGACATGAGGGAATTGACTGGAAAGCAGTAAAAACCGCACAAAGATACAATGAACTTCATAAAGGCAAGAGAAAACATGGAGCAAGTACAATAACAATGCAGACAGCAAAAAATGCTTTTCTGTGGCACGGAAGAAATTATGTCAGAAAAGGATTAGAAGTATATTTTACTTATTTAATAGAATTTATCTGGGGAAAAAAGAGAATCATTGAAGTTTATGTAAATATTGTTGAATTTGGTGATGGCTTATATGGAGTGGAAGCAGCTTCACGGAAATTTTTCAATAAATCTGCAAAAGATTTGACTAGGAGGCAATCTGCATTACTTGGTGCTGTATTACCTAACCCAAGAAGATGGTCTCCTGCCTCACCAACAAGATATATCGAAAAAAGGGTAAAATTTATTCAGGGCAGAATGAATTCTGTTCAGATCCCAAAATAAAATTATAAATTTTAAATTATAAATTTTGAATTTCGGCTATGAAAGAAAAAGAAACACCATTAATGAGGCAATACAGCCAGATGAAAAGCAAGTATCCGGATACGATAATGCTTTTCCGTCTTGGTGATTTCTTTGAAACTTTCAACGAAGATGCAGTTATAACATCTAAGGTATGCGGCATTACACTTACAAAAAGACACAATGGTGCAGCCGGAGAAAGCCCTCTCGCCGGATTCCCCCACCATCAACTCGATGCATACCTTCCTAAATTAGTCAGGGCAGGTTACCGCGTTGCTGTTTGCGAACAACTCGAAGACCCTAAACAGGCAAGAGGAATTGTTAAAAGGGGTGTTATAGAAGTTGTAACACCGGGTGTCGCTTTATATGATAAATTACTTGAAACTAAGAAAAACAATTATGTTTGTTCTATTGTATTGAGTGGCTCAAATACTAATTTTATTGCTGGAATTGCATGTGCGGATATTTCAACAGGTGAATTTATTGTTTCAGAATTTTCTGCTCATTCCATTTTGCAAGTAATCGAAACATTATCACCTTCTGAAGTTATAATAAATAAGGAACAGAAAAATGAGCTTGCTCAAATTTTGAATAAATTATCGTTTAAACCTCCAGTCACAAAATTGGAGCCATGGATTTTTGATGCTCAGTTTTGCAGGGACGGATTACTTGGGCATTTCAAAACTCAAAATCTAAAAGGGTATGGAATTGATGATTATACTGCTGGAATTTCTGCATCAGGTGCCATTTTGCACTATATAAAAGAGACACAAAACGGTGAAATAAGTCAATTAAAAAAATTATCAGTATATAATCCATCCGAATTTATGCTCCTCGATTATGCTACAAAGCGAAATCTTGAAATTACTTTCCCGATGTACGAAAGTGCTGCAGTAGGAAGTTTAATTTCAATAATTGATAAAACTTGTTGTCCAATTGGAGGAAGATTACTTAAGAAATGGTTGACAAGACCATTATTGAACATTGAACAAATTAATAAAAGATTATCTGCAGTTCGAACATTATATGATAATGATAATAAAAGGAAAAATATCAGAGAGGTTTTTCAGGAAATAGGAGATATTGAAAGACTAATATCCAAAATCTGCACAGGCAGGGCTAATCCGAGGGACATGGCATCGCTAAAATCAAGTTTATCAAAAATACCGGAAATCAGGAAACTTCTTGCTGAATTTAATTCCCAGCCCTTGAATATTTTAAATGACAGATTTGAGGATGTAAGTGAAGTTGTTGAGCTGATTTCGCATTCACTTGTAGATGAACCTACTGTTCAGTTAGGAACAGGCTGCATTTTCAGACATGGATATTCACAGGAACTTGATTCTTATGTTGATGCAAAAAATTCAGCAAAAGAATGGGTAAATGATTACCAGGAAAAAGAGAAGCAATTAACAAATATTTCTTCACTAAAGGTTGGATTTACTTCTGTCTTCGGATATTATATTGAAATCACTCATGTTCATAAAGACAAGGTTCCAGCAAGGTATGACAGGAAACAAACTCTTACAAATGCTGAGCGATACACTACCCCGGAATTAAAGAAATTCGAAGAAAAGATACTTAATGCCGAAGAAAAAATTTTACAATTTGAACAGGATTTATTCCAGGAATTGAGAAACAAAATCATAATTCATACTGAGAAAATTCAAAATAATGCCGGTACGATAGCTGTATTGGACTGTCTCCAATGTTTTGCTGAAACATCAAAGGAAAACAATTACACTGAACCAGAAATAGATAACTCAGAAAATATTGAAATAATCGAAGGCAGGCATCCTGTAGTTGAAAAATTATTACAAATTGGTGAAAGCTTCCATCCTAATTCGACAAAGCTGGATACAAACAGCGAACAGATTCACATTATTACAGGACCTAATATGTCAGGTAAATCCTGTTACCTGAGACAAGTCGGATTGATTGTATTACTAACTCAAATTGGATGTTTTGTTCCTGCTAAGAAAGCAAGAATAGGTCTTGTTGACAGAATTTTTACACGTGTTGGTGCGCAGGATAATATTACAATGGGTGAAAGTACATTCCTTGTTGAAATGCAGGAAGCAGCAAATATAATGAATAATGCCACCTCGAAAAGTCTTATTCTTTTAGATGAAGTCGGTAGAGGAACAGCGACCTATGACGGAATATCAATTGCATGGGCAATAACTGAATACATTCATGATACAATCGGTGCGAGAACTCTTTTCGCCACTCATTACCATGAATTGAATGATATTGCAAACAGATATGACAGGATTATTAATTATAAAGTAGAAGTTGTAGAAGCGGGTGACACTATTATTTTTTCCCATCGCGTTATGCCGGGAACGAGCGACCACTCATTCGGTATTCATGTTGCACAGATGGCTGGATTGCCTTCTGAAGTAACTGGCAGAGCTAATATAATAATGAAATCACTTGAGGAAAGCAGTAAAGAAAATGGAAGTAGTGAAAAAATATCTCAACAAACTGATACAAAAAAAATTGAAACAAAGAGAACAAAAAATATACCTGACCAGCTTGCTATTTTTGAATTCAGGGATGATTTGCTTAGAGAACAGATTTTAAAAATAGACATTGACAGCTTGTCTCCACTCGAAGCTTTAAAGACGCTGGCAGCTATGCAAAAAGAAGCGAGAAAGAAAATTAACAATTGAAAATTTATAATTGATAATTAAAATAATGAAAACACAGGGAATAAATAAAAACTTTTTAGCGATTGAGGAAAAATATTCTAATCTTCAGGATTCGCAGATTGCAATAGTCTCAGCTCCATACGAACATTCGACAAGTTATGGTAAAGGAGCATCATTAGGACCGAAAGCAATACTCAAGGCAAGTGCTTTCGTCGAATTTTTTGATGATGAATTTGATTCTGAACTTTGTTTTGATAAAGGCATCGCCACAATTAAACCAATCAATTTTAAACAGAAAGTGGATAAAAATGCTTTGGATTTAATCGGGGAAAAGGTTGATGAACTTATAAGAATGGGCAAATTTGTCGTTACTCTTGGCGGTGAACATACAATCTCCATCGCACCGATTCAAGCCCATTACAAATTTTATCCAGCAATGAGTATTTTACATTTTGACGCCCACTCCGATTTAAGGCAAAGCTATGAAGATACAATTTATTCACACGCATGTTTTATGGCAAGAGTTATTGAATTTTTCCCTCCGGAAAAAGTTGTGCAAGCCGGAATCAGGGCTCAGTGTATTGAAGAGGCACAATTAATTAAAGATAAGGGAATAAAAACTTTCTACTCATCTGCAATCAGGAGAAATCTTCATAATGAAAATTGGCAGAAGGAAATAGTTGATAACTTAGGAAATGAAATATATATAACTTTTGACGTTGATTATTTCGACCCTGCCATTATGCCATCAACAGGTACACCTGAACCCGACGGTTTCTTTTACAATGAAACACTTGAAGTGTTCAGAGAAATCAACAGGCAGAGAAAAAAGATTATTGGTTTTGATGTTGTGGAATTAGCTCCGGTCAAATCACTCCACCATCCGAATTTAACTACAGCCAGATTGGTATATAAATTGCTAAACTATGCCTTTAACAGGTAAGTTGTTTTAAATATTGATAGTTGAGTTTGAAAACCATCTTTATTTCCCAAAGATGAGTGGGAATAGTATGGATGAAAAAAACCTAATCCTCTTTTTTTAAAAAGTGGCTTTAAGAAGAATATGAGAAAATATAATTATTTATTAGTATTAATATTTGTAATCTGTTCAGTTTCATTGTACTCGGAGCGGATTGTTAAATATGCCGAGAATTTAGGTCCTGCAGTCAACAGTGAATGTGATGAACTCATGCCTGTGCTCTCCCCCGATGGAAATACACTGTTCTTTTGCCGGGGAGAATGTAAAGGGAATGTTGGTGGACAGGATATTTGGATGACTCATAAAGATTCGAATGGAACCTGGGTTGATGCCTGGAATGCAGGCACACAGCTAAATAATAAATTTAACAATTTTGTTGCTTCGATTACACCAGACGGGCAAAATCTTTTGCTTGGAAATGTTTATGCAGCCGATACATTGATTGACAGGGGTATATCAATAAGCTATAAACTTGCAACCGGAGCCTGGAGCACTCCTCAAAAAGTAAATATCCAGGATTATTACAATCTGAATCAACAATCAAGCTTTTTCCTTTCAAATGACGGTAAAATTTTATTGATGACAATTGAAAGAGATGACTCTTATGGTCAAAAGGATATTTATGTAAGTTTCCAAATGAAAAACGGTGATTGGTCTATTCCTATGAATATCGGTCCGATTGTAAATACATTCGGGGATGAGTTCTCACCTTTCCTTGCATCTGACGGAATAAGTTTATATTTCTCATCGAATGGTCTTGGTGGTTATGGAGATGCTGATATTTTCGTTACCCATAGGTTGGATAGTACATGGCTTAAATGGTCAAAACCAGAAAATATCGGACCCGATGTCAATACTCCCGGATGGGATGCTTACTATAAAATTTCTCCTGCTGCAGACTATGCTTACTTTATCACAACAAATAACACATTAGGGCTGGGAGATATATACAAAATCAAAATGGCAGACCCGGTCAGGGAAATTCCTGAAGTCCTTGTAAGAGGACTTGTAATCAATTACAAGACCAGACAACCACTTGGTGCAGCAGTTGTATTCCGAAATGCAGAGAACAATGAAATATTCGGTACTTCACGTTCTTTCCCGAATACAGGGGATTACCAGATAGTGCTTGAAGCGGGAATGAAATATACTTACAGGGTTGACCTCGAAGGTTACATCAGTGCTTATGGTATAATTGATTTATCAACTGTTGATAAATTCCAGGAAATTGAAAATGACATAGAATTAATACCGGTCGGTGATTCTCTCAGGTGCATCAGGAATATTTTCTTTGAAACTGCAAAGTATGATTTATCGGATGAAGCTAAATTTGAATTGAATGGTCTGGCAGACTTACTGCAAAGTCACCCGGATTTTGCATTAGTCATCACCGGGCATTGCGACAGCACAGGAACTGAAACATTCAATCGCATACTCGGATTCAAGCGGGCTGAGGAAGCAACAAATTATTTGATTGAAAAAGGTATAGAGCAATCGAAAATAGCATACCGCGGCTTAAGTTGGACAAGCCCCGTTGCATCAAACAAAACCACATTCGGAAAGCAACTGAACCGCCGTGTCGAGTTCGTTGTGTTCAAGAGTGAGAAGTGATGTTAAATTATCCTATAATTCCAATTGTAATATTTTGGTTTAAATTTGAAATAATTATTTTTTGGATTTGAATCCCATCTCGCAACTATTTATTAATTTTACCGTAAAATCAAAACAAAGAATAAATAATGATTTATATAATAGAGGGTATATTTATGAGGAAAACCTTATTACTTGGAATTATATTTACAATTGCAATAAGCATTGGTTCATTTGCAAAAGATAAACCAAAAGAAAAAGATACGACAGACCTTATGGCTTCGTCTGTATTCAGCGGATTGAAGCTTCGGCTTGTCGGACCGGGATTGACATCAGGCAGGATAGTTGATATTGCAGTCAATCCGAAAAACCACAGCGAATACTACCTTGCAGTTGCCTGCGGCGGTGTGTGGAAAACCACGAATTCAGGACAAACATTCTCCCCTGTTTTCGACGGACAGGTTTCCTTCTCGATTGGATGCGTTACGATTGACCCGAATAATCCATACATAGTCTGGGTAGGCACAGGAGAGAACAACAGCCAGAGAAGCGTTTCTTATGGAGATGGAGTTTACAAATCCATCGATGGGGGAAAAAGCTGGACAAATATGGGATTGAAAAAATCCGAACATATTGGGAAAATTCTCATTGACCCGCGAAATTCAAATGTTGTTTATGTTGCCGCACAGGGACCACTCTGGGGACCCGGAGGCGACAGAGGATTGTATAAAACAACTGACGGTGGTAAAAACTGGGAGAAAGTTTTAAATATAAGTGATAACACAGGTGTCTCAGATATTGTATTCGACCCCCGATGTCCCGATGTGATTTATGCTTCATCATACCAGAGAAGAAGGCACGTATGGACTTTGATTGACGGCGGTCCTGAAGGTGCAATATATAAATCAGTCGATGCCGGAAAAACATTTGATAAACTGACAAACGGCTTACCAGGAGGGTATGTCGGAAGAATTGGTCTTGCTGTCTCACCTGTTAATCCTGATTATGTTTATGCTTTGATTGAAACAGCAGATGAAAAAGGTGGATTTTACCGTTCAACCGATAGAGGTGCTTCTTGGGATAAACGCAAAACTTATTCGACACCGGGAGCACAATATTACCAGGAGATTGTATGCGACCCAAAGGATGTTGATAAGGTTTATTCACTCGAGACATATTTCCAGGTCTCAGAAGATGGATGTAAAACATTTCGTCCCGTCGGCAACAAACACAGACATGTTGACGACCATTGTGTCTGGATTGACCCTGATGACTCAAAACATCTTATTGTTGGAGGAGATGGAGGCTTATATGAAACTTTTGATATGGAGAACTGGCGTCATGTAGATAATTTACCGGTAACTCAGTTTTACCGAATAACAGCAGATAATTCAGAGCCGTTTTATTATGTTTATGGCGGGACTCAGGACAACTCTACATGGGGAGGACCATCGAGAACAACCTGTTCAGGTGGTATAACAAGTGATGAGTGGTTCCTCGTTGTAGGTGGTGACGGTTACAAATCGCAGGTTGACCCAAAAGACCCGAACATCGTTTATGGAGAATTTCAGTACGGTGGGCTTGTTCGTTTCGACAGGAAAAGCGGTGAGGGCATGTTCATTCAGCCACAGCCGGAAAAAGGTGAAGCTCACAGATGGAATTGGGACACTCCCCTGTTGATTAGCCCACACTCGAACATAAGACTATATTTTGCTGCTAATAAATTATTCCGAAGTGATGACAGGGGAAATACATGGACAGCAATCAGTCCCGACCTGACAAGACAGATTGACAGAAACCAGTTAAAAGTCATGGATAAATTATGGGAACCGGAAGCGGTCGCAAAAAACGTTTCAACCTCATTATTTGGGAATATCGTTGCATTGACTGAATCACCTGTAAAAGAAAATCTCATATACATTGGAACAGATGATGGTTTAATCCAGGTAACTGAAGATGCAGGAAAAAACTGGAGAAAAATTGAAAAATTTGAAGGTGTGCCCGAAACAACTTACGTCTCTGAAGTATTCGCCTCACAACATAACGAAAATGTTGTTTATGCAGCTTTTGACAATCATAAAAATAATGATTTCCTTCCTTATATTTTGAAAAGCAATGACAAGGGACAAACCTGGACATCCATAGCTGGTAATTTGCCAAAGAATGGTGCAGTATATACAATTCAGGAAGATTATGTTAATCCTGATTTATTATTTGCAGGAACTGAATTTGGATTATATTTCACTATTGACTGTGGCAAGAAATGGATACAACTAAAAAGCGGTTTACCACCGATTGCAATCAGAGACATTGAGTTGCAAAAACGTGAAAATGATTTAGTTGTCGGCACATTCGGAAGAGGTATTTACATACTTGATGATTATACTCCGTTGAGAACATTGAATCAGGAACAGTTGGAGAAAGAAGCATTTATATTTCCAATTAAAGATGCATTAATGTATGTAATGGATGACTCGAAAACCAAGTATGACTTAGGTGAAACTTTTTACAGGGCAGACAATCCTCCATTAGGTGCCGTATTTACATATTATCTGAAAGATTCATATAAAACAAAAAAAGATTTACGGAAAGAAGAAGAAAAGAAAGCTGAAAAAGATAAAACATCAATAAAATATCCTACTCTCGAAGAACTGACTCAAGAGGATTTGGAAGAATCTCCATATTTGATTTTCACAATAACTGATGAGAGTGGGTTTATAATCAGAAAGTTGAAATCACCGGCTTCAAAAGGAATAAACAGAATCGCTTGGGATTTGACTTATGCGTCACCATTTCCTGTTGATGAAAAGACAGACCCCAATAAACAAAATGGTATGCCGGTTCTTCCCGGTAAATACAAAGTCTATTTGTCAAAGAGTATCAATGGTGAAATAACTCAATTGACAGAACCGGTTGAATTCACCTGCAAAGTTTTGAAGAATGCTACCCTTCCTGCCAGAGACAGGAAAGAACTTGTTGATTTCCAGAAGAAAGTTGCAAACTCACAAAAAGTGATTTATGCAATCACAAATATTTTGTCTGAAACGAAAAAAGAAGTAAAATTAATTAAGACAACCCTTCTTGCTTCCGAAGGTACACCCAAAGAACTATTGGAGAAGACAAGAAAAATCGAGCTGGAGTTAAATGATATAAATACTTCTTTCTATGGAAATTCATCAATTTCGAACAGGAACGAGAACCAGCCTCCATCAATTCTTGACAGATGTAATTATATTATCTGGGGTATTTGGGCAACAAATATGGATGTAACTCAAACTCAGAAGGATGCATACAAAATAGTTGCGGATGAATTTTCCGGAGTATATAATAAAATGAAAAGAATTGTCGAAACAGATTTGAAAGGAATCGAAAAAGATATGGACCGGCTTGGGACTCCGTGGACACCCAACAGGTTTCCTGAATGGGATTCAAA
>JACRLY010000104.1 GCA_016219595.1 Ignavibacteriota bacterium
GCCTTGGTGAGCCGTTACCTCACCAACAAGCTAATCAGACGCAGGCTCATCCCAATCCAGCCGAAACCTTTGATGCCGAAGCACCTCATCTGATATTAGCACCGATTTCTCGATGTTATGTCAGAGATTGGGGCAGATGACCTACGCGTTACTCACCCGTGCGCCAGTGTACTATCTTCCCGAAGGAAGAATTCCCCTTGACTTGCATGTGTTAGGCACGCCGCCAGCGTTCGTCCTGAGCCAGGATCAAACTCTCCGTTTTATTTATTTTATTTATTTATTATCGTGAGTATGACCACAAGGCTTGTTAACTCTTGGCTGATTTTTGTCTATCTTATCTTCTTGTACTCCCTTTTTTCAAAGAACGCTTATCTTAAGGGACTTCAAAAATACGGTTTTTTCTGAAAATGTACAAATATTATTTTTAGATTTTTGAAAATATTTGATTTTTTTTCACTCTGTAGTTTGTTAAAATAAGTGGTGAAGTCGTTGGATATGGCTTCTGTTCTTGCTTTTGAGTGATTATTAATTGTTTTTAATTCTATTAAATATTTTTTTTTTGTTGTTCAACATCTACGGTATTGTAAAATTGGGATGAAGTTGTTATAAATATGTCATCGCTATGCGATTCAGCCGATTCAGTTTATTATTGTGTTATAAATATGTCATCACTACGTGATTCAGAAGGTATCGTTTATTACTGAGTTATAAATATGGCATCACTACGTGATTCAGAAGGTATCGTTTATTACTGAGTTATAAATATGTCATCGCTATGCGATTCAGCCGATCAGGTATCGATTGGTATTATAATTGTGTTATAAATATGGCATCGCTATGCGATTCAGTTGGGGTTGCTGATGTTCAACGCCTACTGAGTTGGAAGGTGTGGATGAGCTATCGGATGTTACTAATGTTCAACATCTACGATGTTGTATGAGTTGGAATATTAATATGATACATACTTTATATCATAATTAGATTTTGAATCTGTACAATTATCTTCATGTTATTAGAAATTCAAATAATAAACTATATTTGCAGATTATTCGTTTTTTTTTACGGTTTTTGTTCTAATAATCTATATGGGAAAATAAATGTTAGCTACTTATACACTTACAAATGACGAGCTCAATTATGAGTTTTTGGATAATCTGAAAAAAATGTTCAATGAAGGTGAAATTAGATTGACTATCGAGCATTTGGATGAAACAGAATATTTGATGAAGTCAGAGAAAAACCGTGAGCATTTAGCCAGAGCTATTGATGATGTTAACAACAGGAGGAATTTAGTTGAAGTTCCATATGAAGAAATATTAAAGACGGCTAATGAAGAAGGTTAAATTTTGGCAAGTTGCTTTGGAAGATTACAAGGTATGGGCTAATACAGATATAAAAATTTACCG
The DNA here is from genome assembly GCA_016219595.1 of Ignavibacteriota bacterium. Taxonomy (GTDB): domain Bacteria; phylum Bacteroidota; class Ignavibacteria; order Kapaibacteriales; family UBA2268; genus XYC2-FULL-35-21. The sequence goes on from JACRLY010000104.1 coordinate 1,407, forward strand.
GAAAATTGCTAAACTTATAGAAGATATTCAGAAACAACCTTTCGAGGGATTAGGGAAACCCGAACCACTTAAACATGATTATCAAGGTTGCTGGTCTCGCCGAATCACACAAGAACACCGATTAGTTTATAAAGTTACCGATGAGGAAATAATCATTATTTCTTGTATGTATCATTATTAATTACAAAATATATATCAATTTATTAATTTTACTTTTCTGTTACTAATGTTCAACCTGTACGGTGTTGTGATTGGATTTATTTGTTTTTATTATATATGTCATCACTACGTGATTCAGCCGGTATGGCATGTTATTGTGTTATAAATATGGCATCGCTATGCGATTCAGCCGATCAGGTATCGATTGGTGTTATAAATATGGCATCGCTATAGGATTCAGTCGCTCAGGTATCTTTTGGTATTATAAATATGGCATCGCTATGCGATTCAGCCGGTATAGTATATTACTGTGTTATAAATATGGCATCGCTATGCGATTCAGCAGGTATTGTTTATTACTGTGTTATAAATATGGCATCGCTATGCGATTGGGATGGTGTTGCAGATGTTCAACTCCTACGGAGTTGGTTTGTTATCAGGTATTGTGTTTGTTACAAACGGTTAACTTCTATGGAGTTATTTCAAAGTTATATTTAATTATAATTGATTTGGAATTTACACTATGGATTCCTGCTATCGATGGAATGACAATAAGGATTTAAGAACAAGGATTAACGATTTTTGATTTTAAAAAAATTCGGTTAAAGTAAATACCACACTGGTTGCACACAGTTCAGTAATTATACTTAATTAGTCAAATATTCATAGCAATTTTAGAATAATCTAATAATTTATGCAACTTTCCCTCATTTTTTGTGTTATTGTATTTAAAAGGGAATTATCAAAAATAATTTGAGGGAAGGTTATTATGAAAAAATTTAATTTACAATACATACTCACGATATTAGCGGTGATATTATTATTACCGTTAATTAACAGTAATCTGTACTGTGACCATGACAATGGAGGGGACAATCATGGTCACGGTAACAGTGACGTGAAGGTAACAGGTACGATTACAGCAATCACTTTGACTTCAATAACAGTTGACAGCACAGAGTTTGCAGTTAACAGCGAAACGAAGATTGAGGGGAATCTCAGCTTTGATTTATTTCTGGTTGGAGATAAAGTAAAAGTTGAAGGTAAAATGATTGACAGTGTGCTCACTGCAAGTGAAATCAAATTGTTAAACGACGGTGATGATGAGGGAGATGATGACAGCAGTGAATCGGAATTTTCAATTGAAGGTTTCATAACTGCAATGAGCGATTCTATGATTACAGTCGATGAACAGAATATAGTTATTACGGATTCAACATTTGTAAGAATAGAGGGAAATGACAGTGCATCCGTATCGGACTTATCAGTAGGTTTGAAAGTTGAAGCTGAAGGTTCAATCGTTGACAGTGTTTATTATGCAAATTTCATCAAGGTTGAAACTGAGGATAATGATGAAGATGATGATGACAGCACAATGGAATTTGAAATAAGCGGTTCAATTTCAGCGATAGCTGCAGATAATTTTACTGTTGATACATTAACTATAAATATCGATTCAACCACAGGATTTGTAAAGGAGCATTTTGGCTTAATCAGTTTTGCAGACATAACTGTTGGAGACCAAGTAAAAGTAAAAGGGACAATTGACAGTAACGGCGTATATACTGCTACAAAAGTGAAAGTGTTAGTTAATGAACAATCGAAGGTCGAAGAGGAAGGTCAAATAACGGATGTCAGCGATAGTACGATTACTGTAAATATTACAACTTTTGTTATAACCGCAGATACAAGAATAAGAAAAGGAGATAATGATGTTGATAAGTCAGCATTAACCATTGGCACACAGGTACATGTTAAAGGTCTGATGACAGACAGCAGTGTTATTGCAATGGAAATCAAAATTCAAAATGATAATAATAATGACAGTACAAGCAGATTCGAATTGAAGGGGATTATTGAATCTATAAGCAATGATTCAGTTACAGTAGACGGTACAACATTCTTAGTTGATTCAAACACTGTAATCAAAATGGAGGAAATTGGATTAATTGGGTTAAGCGATTTGACAGTTGGAATGTTGGTTGAAGTGCATGGTACGATAGAAAACGATGTTTATATTGCAGTTAAAATAGAAGTTGCTGGAGACGAGCAGGATGACAATGAAATCAAGGGTGAAATTACAGCAATTCTCGACAGTACATTCACTGTTAATAATACTTTAATAACTGTAACTGCAGAAACAATTATTTTCGACAAAGACAGGAATGTATTATCATTTTCAGATTTGGCATTGGGTGATTTTGTGAAAGTAAAATTGAATATTACCGATAGTATCAATTTTGCATTAGAAATAAAAGTGAAGGAAAATCACAGCAGCCATTCCGACAGCGATGAAGTGTCGAGTATAGGAATTGTATCCGAAAGTCATTTCTCGGCTAATAATAAGATTTATAGTGTTGACACAGATACCAAAGTATATAATCAGAACGGTAATCAGATTGCTTATAGTGATTTGAAACCAAGTATGAAAGTATATATATATGAAGATATTAAGAACAGTCAATTGTATGCAAGCAGGATAGATGTGCTACAATCGGGTGTCTCCGAAGTGATAACAGCAGGAAACTCAATTGTTGAACTGGTAAATGAGCCGAATCCATTCAGCGAAGTTACTAAAGTGAGATTAATATTACCTGGCGATGGTAATATCAATTGTGCATTGTATAATGAATCAGGATATAAGGTGCAGGATATATACAATGGTTTTGTAAATAAAGGCGAGAATGATTTTGTAATCGACAGGAATTCAAACCTGGTATCAGGTATATACTATATCAATATGTTTTATAATGGCAATCAATATGTTAGAGCTATTATAAAATTAAAATAAATTAAAGAATACAAAGGGAGTGAAGGATCCGCATAAAAAGGTGCGGGTCCTTTTTTTTTTATTAAAGCTAAATTATATCATTTAAAGCTAATTCCAAATTGGAAAAATTTAATTTAAATCCTTTTTCGATAGCTACTTTTGGTACAACTCTCTTTGAATTTACAATCATATCAGCTGATTCGCCGACCGCAACACAGAGTATAAATTCGGGGACTTTGAATAGGGATGGGCGGTGGTGTGCTTTTTTTACTTTCATGAAAATTATTATATTTGTAGAAATTTTGATTAAATCTTGTAATCAATTTTAGCAAGAATCAATAGTATTAAAATATAACATATATGAATCTTCAAGTAATTATAGAAAAAGACGAATCAGGTTACTATGTAGCTGAAGTACCCGCGCTGCCAGGATGTATTTCTCAAGGTAAAACCATTGCTGAAGCAACAGAAAACATTAAAGAAGCAATTAACGGATGGCTTGCTGTGATGAATGATAAAGTAAAGCATAGTCATCAACATTTAATTGAGGTAGCTGTTTGAGTCATATTCTCAAATTATGTTCTGGTGCAGAAGCTGTTAAAAAGTTTGAAAATGCCGGTTGGATTATTGACCGTCAAGTTGGCTCACATATTATGCTTGTCAAGAAAGGTTTTCGATATACTTTATCAATTCCTCAACATAAAGAACTTGGAATTGGAATTCTAAAAAAACTTTTAAAACTTGCAGAAATAAGCATTGAAGAATTTAATTCTTTAAAATAATAATCATAATTATTCTCCATTAAAACCATGGGCATACCCATTTTGAATATACAATCAAATCGGCTGATTCGCCGACTGCGATAGGCAGCATAGATTCGGGATTTTGAATATTGATGACCTGTGGTGTGCTTTTCCCATTGCTTCTGCAAAATGCTTCATTTTACAACACCCTAAATCCCACTATGAAGGCGAGGGATTTAAATTATGTCTATTAATGCTTTCTCCAATTCTGTATATTTAAATTTAAATCCTTTTTCGATAGCTACTTTTGGTACAACACTCTTTGAATTTACAATCATGTCAGCGGAATCGCCTACAGCAATTCTGAGCAGAAATTCAGGTACTTTGAAAATTGAAGGACGGTGGAGAACTTTGCCCAATGACTTTGCAAATTCATTCATGGTTACCCGGTGTGGAGAAACGAAATTCACAGGACCACGTATTTCCGGATTTTCAATAATCCATTTGTACATTTCGACTACATCATCAATATGAATCCAGGGGAACCATTGATTTCCGACACCAAGCGGACCCCCGATAAATAATTTGAATGGGAGTAACATTCGCTTGACAGCAAGGGCTTCTTTAGCAATGACAAGTCCCATACGTGCAGCAACAACTCTAGTCTTAGAGGATGCCTTGAATGCTGCTTCTTCCCATTTACTGCAAACAGAAGCAAGGAAACCATCCCCAAACGCAGCTGACTCGTCAACTTCGTTATTGCCGGTGTCGCCATAGAAATCTACACCTGATGCATTAATTAAGACATTGGGAGGATTTTGGGATTTCAATATTTCAGCAACGAGTGAGTTTGTTGTATTCAAACGGCTATTTATTATTTCTTGTTTATAATTTTTAGTCCAGCGTTTACCTCCTATTGAAGCACCGGCAAGATTAATTATTCCAAAGGAATTATTAATATACTCTTTCCATGAATCATGATTTTGGGGATTCCAATTGACAAGAAGAGAACCGGGAAACTGATTTGATATTTTTTCGGGATTACGTGAGAAAATTATTATATCAAATCCACTATGATTGAGATGGATAGATAATTTTTGCCCGATAAACCCGGACCCGCCAATAATAATAATACTTTTACCCATAAAAAAAAGCACAAAGCTTAATTAAAAACTTTGTGCAAATATACTAAAGATTTAATATTATTATTCCTGACTGATAACCCAAACTTTGAGGTTTGCAACAACATCGGTGAAAAGTTTAATTTTCACGGCAAAAACTCCGAGAGATTTAATTGGTTCATCGACGACGATATGCTTTTTATCAATAGAATAACCTTTTAAAGCCAACTCATCGGCAATCATCTGGTTAGTAACCGAACCGTAGAGCTTTCCTTCATCTCCTACTTTCATAGCAATACTGATTTGGAGTTCAGAAAGGGTATTAGCCAAAAATTCAGCATCTCCCTTTTCTTTCAGCCGTCTTTTTGCATACTGCTTTTTCTCAACTTCAAGAGCTTTAATCGCACCGGGTGAAGCAACATAAGCAATATCACGAGGAACCAGAAAATTCCTGGCATATCCGTTTTTGACACTGACGACTTCGCCCATCATTCCAAGGTTATCTACATCTTTACGAAGAATTACTTTCATTTTTCTATCCTTGATTTAAGAATCATTGTTTCAAATACAAATTAAACGGTAACAAGCGGTGCAGCTTCAACTTCTTCATCAACAACAGCCTGGGGCACAATACCTTTTTCAACAGGCTTTTCCGGAACTTTTCCTGATAAAGTATCATGAATGGTGATTCCTCTTTCGAGGGCTCTTTTTACCCTGTAATCAGATAATTTCTTAGGTAATACCATTGTCAGATGCCTGAGCACAGTGTCCTCGAGAACAAGGAAACGCTCGAGAATAGGAACAGTATTGGAAGTAGCTTCGAAAACTATATGAGCATAGAAACCGTTATATTTTTTATTAATAGCATAAGCAAGACGGCGTCTTCCCCACTTATTAACTTCTTTGATATTACCGCCATGGTTTTCAATATATGACGAAACTTTCTGGATGACCGATTCGACATCTGGGTCTTCCAGAGCTGCATTTATAATGAATGTCGTTTCATAAACTCTTCGAACGCTCATATTTTCTCCGGCTAACTAAAATTGAATTTAACAATAGTATTTAATAATAATACAGTTTAGAGAACTTCAAAATTAAAACTTTTTTTTAATATGTCAAAATATAATATAAAATAGACCAGTTAATGCAATTTAATTTTTTATTACAAATAAAGGAAATTAACCTGAATTAAAATTAATCTTAAGCTCAAATTTGACCTTTTTTGATAAAATAACGGCAAAATCAAATTTTTATTAGAAAATATAAATTAATAGGAGACATAAAAAATGAAGAAGATAATTTAATAAAATTTTAATTCGTTTAATTATGACAATTAATTCTGAATAGAAATCAATTTTTATTTAAAATTAATTTTTTTTTATCTATTAGTAAAATATATGTAATTTTGTTTTCTATAATTATCGTATTTATTAATTTATGGTTGGAATATAACAATATTCCTGAGCAAAAAATTTATCGGTGAATCACTATGAATAATGATGAAACAATGCAACAAGTTGAAGCAGACAATGCTTCGGTGATAACAGAAACAACAGAGGCTACACAACAACAAGCAGAAGAATCCAAAACTCCCGAAATGGAAATTCCTGATGTTAATGCAATTGACTCAAAACCGGAAACTCAAGAAGTGGCGGTTGAAACAGTAACTGAAAACGCGGAGCAAGTTCAGCAGAAAAGCGAAGAGCTTGTAACGGAGAAAACAGGTACTGAGGTTCAAAGTGAAGCAAATGCAGATGAAGCAAGAGAGGAAAAAAGAATCAGCCAGCGTCAACAGCATTATGACAGGATCATGGCAGAAATCCTTGAAATAAAGGAAAAGAAGGGATTCATCGAGATAACACTTAACGCAAGAATAAAAGGCGGCATGAGAGTTATATACAAGGATGTACCGATGTTTTTACCCACATCACATTTTGCATTGAAAAGAACACCGAGCGAACAAGAGATGCAGGCATCAGTCGGACAGAAGGTCAAGGCGATGATTCACGAAATCCAAGAATATGAAGAAGGCAAAAAAGCAGTAATAGTGAGCAGGAAGAAAATACTATTAGATGAATTCTGGAATAAAATAAATGTAGGGGACATAGTAGAAGGAAGAGTAACTTCAGTCGCAAGCTTTGGAGTATTTGTGGATATAGGCGGAGTGGAAGGATTAATACATATATCGAGACTATCCAAAATCAAAATAGATGACCCGTCCAAATATTTCAAGAAAGGCGATGTGGTCAGGTCGGCTATTATAGAAATTGACAAGGAAAAGAACAAGATAGCGTTGAGCCGCAAGGAACTTGAAGATTCACCATGGAAAAATGCAGAAGAATTGTTTGTGGCGGGAACTCAGCACAATGGAAGAGTAAGAAGAACAACAGATTTCGGAGTTTATGTAGAATTAAAACCCGGAGTAGACGGATTAATAAGGTCATCTGAATTATCATGGACAAAACGAATAAAACAACCATCCGATTTACTTTCTCCCGGAATGGAAATAATGGTTGAAATTCTGTCGGTGAACGAAGAAAAACAGAATATTTCATTAAGTTATAAGAGAACCCAGCCCAATACCTGGCTGACCATGATTGACAGATTCCCTGTCGGGGTAGAAGTGCCGGGAGTAGTGGTTCAGGTGATGCCACAAGGGGCGATAGTAAGCATATCCGAGGATGTCGACGGATTTATGCCGAGAAGTAAAATGAGGCAATTAATGAGAGGTAAGAAAATTCCATTCAAATCGGGTGATACAATGAATGTAATCATAGCTGATGTAAATCCCGATGAAGAATCGCTGATTTTAGCACCAGTTGTTACAGAAGAATTACTTGCATCAACAATGCCTCCAAGAAATGAAAGAAGACAGCAGCCCAGAAGGGAAGAATCAAAAGTAAAACCTTCGGGGAACGGTTCATTTTCGTTAGAGGATTTGCTTTCGGACAATGCAAAAGAAAAATTGAACAATATTTCGAAATAAAGACAAATACAATATTAGTGTATACTAACCGATATTGACACAATAATATCGGTTTTTTTTTAAGTAAAAATAAAAACTCCAAAATTAAATTTGTGTTTGAAAAGTAGGGAAAAAA
>JACRLY010000045.1:0-21203 GCA_016219595.1 Ignavibacteriota bacterium
GACCTGATTTGGGGTCATACCAGCCTTTTTTGATTGCATAAGAAACAGCGTCGGGTGAAAATAAGCAGTTCATCGTGTCATTTTCCACAAGCTCCCTGATTCTCGCCTGGTTAGCATGGGCGCAGACATATCCCTCGGGAACCCTGCGAGCCGCCCAGACTGCCCCGCCTTCGGGTTTGCCAAGCATTTCGAGTATCCATGCCTCGTCTGCATCGGCAACCGAAAATGATTCGCCTGAACTGTAATACCCGTATTCGGCAACAAGTCCTGTCATCACATGAATTGCCTCGCGTGCAGTTTTAGCTCTCTGCAATGCGAGATACATAAGGCTTCCGTAATCGACTTTTGCTGTTGTGTCCCTCATTTCGGATTTGCCTCCGAATGTTGTTTCGCCGATGGAAACCTGGTATTCGTTCATATTGCCGATGACACTATATGTATGCAAAACCTGTTTGATTTTTCCGAGTAATTTTCCGGTGTCCCACTCGATTACTTCTACCGAATCACCGGGTTTGTAATCCGTTGCCGGGGAGTAATAGAGCGGGTCCATAAATCCCCCTGCGTCTGCATTGTAAGTAATCATAACAGAGCCGTCTGCAGAAGCCCCCTTAGACACAAGCAAATTTGTGCATGCATTATCTGTGTTATATGATAATAAAAATAAAATTGACGCTAACATTAATTTTACACCGATTCTCATCCATCACCTTAAACAGTAATTATTAACATTCATTTTGATATAAGTTTACAAAAATGACAAATTATCCGTAAATAAAAAAAAGCCTGCGGGAGTTAACCCACAGGCTGTCAGTAAATCAAAAAGGATTTTTATTTTCTATTTGACAAGAACTAATTTATTAACTGATTTATAGCTTCCGATTTGCACAGTGTACCAGTACACTCCGCTTGAAAGTCCCTTGGCTGTCCAGTTAATGTTGTGTTCGCCGGCAGACATTGGTCTGTCGAGCAATGTTTGAATCTCATCGCCGAATGAATTTGTTATCTTAATGACTACCCTGTTGTCAACAGGCAGGTTGAAATGAATCAGCGATGATTCGGAAGTAGGATTCGGATATGCTGTGATTCCGAATAATTTTCCTTCACCGTCATCTACTCCGGTTAACTTAGTCATAAAATTCCAGGTTTCTGACCATGGACCGGAACCTGCTTCATTTGTACCTTTTACTCGCCAGAAATATTCAACGCCGCCCCAGTCTAAACCATCGATATCCATGCTGGTATTATAAGTAGAAGGATTATCGATAACCAATGAATCGGCAGTAAATGAAGCACTGGTTGCAACCTGAACCTGGTATTCAACGACACTGTTGCTTGTTGCCGGGAACCAGTATAAAGTACCTAATGTATCGAAATTGGCAAAGTTTTTAACCGGTGCCTGCAGGTCTGGTGCAAGGGGCAATACGTCAATCACTCTGAAATGCCATGTTGATGAATATCTTGTTTCACCGCTGTCATTAATTGCGCTTACATGCCAGTAATATGTTCTGAAATTATCCAAATCATTAAGTGTATATGTTGTCGAAGTCAATGTATTCAGGTCATATAATGGTCCGAGTATTATTGTGTCTTCAACTACTACTGTTCCTACCTGTAAATGATAATTGTTTACAGATTGAGAAGGCAGCCATCTCAGGGTTATCGTTGTCGGTATCTGCTCCGCTCCTGATGCAGGTGAGAACAGAACCGGAACTCCCGGACCCTGTTTAACAGTATTGAAATCCCAGACAGTTGACCAGTCGCTGACTCCCTCGCTGTTCTTTGCGTTTACGCGCCAGTAATATTTGGTTTCAGGGTCGAGAGCATCTGTCAACAGATAATTAGTTGATGAAGTTACAAAACCTCTCAATATTGTACTAAAGTTTGCCGTGTTCGAAAGATTGAATTCATAATTAGTTGCTCCGGGAACCGGCTGCCATTGGCAAAGCAACTGAACCGGCTGATTCGTTGCATGATTTGCAGGTGACAGTAAATTCGGTGCATTCAATACAGTTCTGAATGTCCAGGTATCAGACCATGTGCTTGAGCATGGTGTGAATGTAGCAGATACTCTCCAGTAATAATCTTCATTTAAAGTCGGAACTGTATACGTATATGTAGATGATGTCAATCCTGTTACATTGACTATCGAAGTTCCGAAATTCGGGTCAGTCGATAGCTGGAATGTATATTCGGCATTTGGTAAAATGTCGACCCAACTGAAATCAATTGTCCTTTGGTAACCTCCGGAGTTATTCGCCGGCTCCAATAATGCCGGTGCCGGAATATTAGTTTCAAAATCCCAGGCAGTTGACCACAGCCCTGTATTATTTATATCCTCACCCCTCACTCTCCAATAATAATTGGTTAAAGGTTCAAGCGCACTTACATCGAAATACAAATCCATAATATTGTCCTGGTTTACGACGATGTTGGTGAATCCCGCATCTTTCGCAATCTGAATCCTGAATGCTGTGGCACCTGTAGCCGCGTTCCATTGGAACCTGTAATTCAAAGGAGTACATGTCCTGTGATTTATCGGCGATGTCAAGGTCGGAGAATCGTATGGTGTTTTGAATGTAAAAGTGCTCGACCACATAGAATTACATCCGCCGATAACCGATGCAACTCTCCAGTAAAATACTGTATTTGACTTGATAGTCGGCAGTGCAATCGTATAAGATGTAGATGAAATCCCTGTCTGATTAACGTCAGGTGCAGTGAAATCAGGATTATCTGCCACCTGGAGACTATATGTAGTAGCTCCGGGAACAGGTGTCCATGAACAGCTTGTATTGAACGGCACGCCCTCTGCAAAATTAGGAGGCAGCAAAGGCACCGGCTCTGGCTGTGATGTAGTAAATGTTGTCGTAGTCGACCAGTCGGATGAGCATCCATAAGTAAATGATGCACTTACCCGGCTATAATATGTTGAAAGGTAATTCGGTAATGAAACTGTTTGCGAATTACTCGTTATACTCACATTGTTATAAACCCTGTTTGCAGGGATAAAATTAGGTGAATTGTAAACCTCAAGCTTGTAAAAATCAGCAGGTGGAGCAGATGTCCACGTAAAATTAGCTAATCTCGGCGCACAAGTCGAACCATGAACAGGGAAAGTTATTGTCGGTTTATCTGGAACAGTTGTGAAAGTTCTCCCGGGACTCCATCCGGACAAGCAGCCTGCTACCTCGGTATTTAACCGCCAGTAGTATTGTGTGTTATAATTCACAATACCTGTAAGGCTGAATGTAGTCGAAGCAGTTGAACCCGTATAGATGATTGAACCCGGGTCAAATGTCGATGATGTATTAATTTCAAGATTATATTGAGTGGCAGTAGTTGGATAACCCCATGATGCTATTCCGTCAATCGGTACGCACTGCATATTATTCGATGGGGTATACATTGTCGCAAACGGAGAATAAGTTGTGAAAGTTGCCGCAGTCGAATACAAATGAGACAAATCAGTAAATGAAGCGCTTACTCTCCAGAAATATGGGTCCAGGCTTCTCGGAACAGCATAAGAAAATGTCGTTGAAGTCGGCGATATTCCAAAATAGTTAAGTATTTCCGAACCTGTCGCTGATGTTTGCGAAATGTAAATACCATAATTAGTTACTGTACCCGATACCGGTGCAGTCCAGGAAAATATCACATTCGGGTCATCGCAGGAACCAACGCCACCGGTCGGTGAATCAAGCGTAGGTGCGGACTGCCCAAAAGCTGAATTAATGCCTGTCAGGGCAAACAATGCCACAACAAGCATTAAATAAAAAAGTCTTCCGGTTGATTTCATAACAACTCCTTTTATTATACTTTTTAAAGTAAACTTATATTCTAATTGATTATTTTTTTGCTGCATATTTTTTTTGTCAATGTAAGTTGACGTAATTATTCAAAATTAATTATTTATTTGTAAATAGTTAATAGAAAAAAACGTACCAAAATTAGTTTTAGAATAATTTTTTTTCTTATTTAGCAATAAAATTTAATAATTTGCGTTAAATTGTTAGCACTCTAAAACAAAGAGTGCTAAGTTTTCGATAATTGTAATTGTGTTTATTTATAATATATGGAGTTAATGACTATGAACCTAAAACCTCTTCATGACAGAATAATCGTAAAACCTTCTGAACCCGAAGAAGTATCTAAAGGTGGTATAATTATACCGGATACGGCAAAGGAAAAGCCCCAGCAGGGTGAAGTTATTGCCGTTGGTAATGGTAAAATAACCGAAGACGGGAAAGTGCTTCCTCTTCAGGTAAAAAAAGGCGACAAAATTCTTTATGGTAAGTATTCAGGTACCGAAGTGAATATCGACGGAAGTGACCACCTGATTATGCGTGAAAGCGATGTTTTTGCCATTTTAGGCTAATCAATTCAGTGTATATATTTTCACACTGTGTAAATTTTACAACAATAACATAATTTTAGAAATTTAATATAATTAACGGAGGATATAATGGGAGCAAAGATAATTAATTTTGATTTTGAAGCACGCTCTGCACTCAAAAAAGGTGTTGACCAGCTTGCCGATGCTGTTAAAGTTACACTCGGTCCAAAAGGACGAAATGTTATAATTGATAAAAAATTCGGAGCACCGACTGTTACAAAAGACGGTGTTACTGTAGCTAAAGAAATAGAACTCGAAGACCTTGTTGAAAATATGGGTGCCCATATGGTTCGCGAAGTTGCCTCGAAAACAAGCGATGTTGCAGGCGACGGAACTACCACAGCCACAGTACTTGCCCAGGCAATTTACCGTGAAGGTTTGAAAAATGTCACTGCCGGAGCAAATCCTATGGACTTGAAACGCGGTATCGATATGGCTGTTACAGCAATTACAGAAGAATTAAAGAAAATCAGCCGCGAAGTCGAAGGCAAAAAAGAAATTGCACAGGTTGGTGCTATTTCTGCTAATAATGATAAAACTATCGGTGACCTGATTGCCGAAGCTATGGAAAAAGTCGGAAAAGACGGCGTTATTACCGTTGAAGAAGCAAAAGGGACAGAGACTTCGATGGAAGTAGTAGAAGGCATGCAGTTCGACAGGGGCTACCTCTCACCTTATTTTGTTACCGATGCAGAGACTATGGAAACGGTTCTCGAAAACGGTTATATTCTGATTCATGACAAAAAGATTTCAGCAATCAAAGACCTTCTGCCGATACTCGAAAAGACATCACAAGCAGGAAGAGCTTTATTAATTGTTGCTGAAGATATCGAAGGCGAAGCATTGGCAACATTGGTTGTCAATAAGCTGCGCGGTACATTGAAAGTTTGTGCAGTCAAAGCACCCGGATTCGGTGACAGGAGAAAAGCGATGCTCGAAGATATTGCTATACTCACCGGCGGTACTGTTATCAGCGAAGAAAAAGGCTATAAACTTGAAAATGCAACCCTGGCTTATCTCGGTACTGCAAAGAAAATTGTTATAGACAAGGATAATACAACAATAGTCGAAGGTTCGGGCAAAGCAGATGACATCAAAAAGAGAATAAACGAAATCAAAGTCCAGATTGAAAAGACGACAAGCGAATACGACAGGGAAAAACTGCAGGAAAGGCTTGCCAAACTTAGCGGCGGAGTTGCTGTACTCAAAATCGGTGCCGCTACCGAAATCGAAATGAAAGAAAAGAAAGCCCGTGTGGAAGACGCACTTCATGCAACACGTGCAGCAGTCGAAGAAGGTATTGTCCCTGGAGGCGGAGTTGCCTACCTGCGTTCGAGCCATGTTCTCGACAAACTGAAAACCGAGAATGGCGACCAGAAAGTCGGTCTCGACATAATCAGAAAAGCAATTGAAGAACCGGCACGCATGATTGTTCTTAATGCAGGACTCGAAGCATCGGTAATCGTCAATAAAGTGAAAGAAGGCAAGGGAGCTTTCGGTTTCAATTCAGCTTCTGAGAAATATGAAGATTTATTCGAAGCAGGTGTGATTGACCCGACTAAAGTGGCGAGAGTTGCACTCGAAAATGCAGCATCTGTTGCAGGTCTTCTTATAACAACAGAAGCTACAATAGTCGAAAAACCTGAAAAGAATCCTCCGATGCCACCAATGCCGGGCGGCGGAATGGGCGATATGTATTAAAATTCTAAATTTTATTTATTTCTTAAAAGGCTGGTGCGTAAGTGTCAGCCTTTTTTTTAAAACTGAATATTTGGGAATTAATTGTATTAAAGTTAAATTAGTTGAAAATATAAATTAATTTAGTTTTAGAATGGCAATAAAATTCGAATGGGACATTGAAAAAGCATCATTCAACAATCAAAAACATGGTGTAACATTTCAAGAAGCAAAAACAATCTGTGATGATGAATTTGCTGCTTTTGTTGATGATCCCAACCATTCAAAAGGTGAATTTAGATATATTATGATTGGATATTCGAATAAGAATAATTTATTATTTGTATCGTTCACAGACAGAGAAAATAAAATTAGAATTATTAGTGCAAGGAAAGCAACAAAATCCGAAAGGAAAAGACATGAAGAAAACAAAGGAAAATACTGACTCATCAATCAACGATGAGCTTTTACCTGAATATAATATTGATTACTCAAAAGCAAAGCGAAATCCATATTATAAAAAGAATAGGACTTATATAGAGCTTGACGAAGAAGTAGCAAACTATTTTCAGTCACCTGAACAGGTTAATAATATTTTAAAAGCTATTATTAAATCAGTGCGGAAGAAACCTGTAGCAGTCTAACCATTTCTAAAATTATTAACGCCCTGAAGCCCTATTCAAAAAACGGAATGAAATCCAAACATAAATAAATTTAGGAGCAATTCATGAATTGCCCACTACGGGAAATCGAAAAACATAATAGAATAAATTTAGCAGACGCAGGGGACGTGTTTGGATGGATTTAATTAAATAATTATTTTATTATGGATAGGTGAGGAAATGAAAATATTATTAATTTCAACTATTATAATATTAACTATCTCAAGTTTGAGACTTTATGCTAATCTATACATTGATGGTGAATTCAATGGATGGGAAGGTGAAACAGTTGTAAAGCTATCTGATGGTTCATTTTGGATCGAATCATCATATTACTACTATTACTGTTATTCTTTTAATCCAGAAGTTAATTTAATTAATGATCAAGGTCAAATTAAAATGATCATTAAAGGTTGCTGTGATGTTGCAATACCTGTTCAACAAATAACCGATGTCATAGAAAGTAGAATAAATGGTACATTTGAAGGTTTCGATGATGGGAAAATTTTTCTTTTACAAAATGGTACTGTCTGGAAACAAATAAAATATAAGTATTGGTACAAGTATGCATATAATCCAAAATGTATAGTTTATAATCACTCAGGTTGGAAATTATCAATATTTGGAAGAACAATTGATGTTGAAAGAATAAAATAGACTTTATTAATATTTATATAAAAAATAAAATATTCTGAAAAAGTAATGAAAAAAAAATTAAAAATATTTTTCTATAAATTATTAAGACAGAGGATTTATAGACTTAAAAATAGAAAATTTATGACATACATCTTAAATAGTTCTCAGATTTACTTTTCAGAATTAAAAAGAAGTCAAAATCACAAATCTGCCTTAAGTGAAGTATTAAATTATAATTTTAAAAATAAAAATGATATTGAAAAAATAAATCTTTTAATTCAAAATGAATATATCCAAGAAAAAAATTATTTTTATTCTGGAAATAAAGAT
This sequence comes from Ignavibacteriota bacterium, assembly GCA_016219595.1. Lineage (GTDB taxonomy): Bacteria > Bacteroidota > Ignavibacteria > Kapaibacteriales > UBA2268 > XYC2-FULL-35-21. Next base: position 7,699 of record JACRLY010000045.1, read on the forward strand.
TCTGATTTTTTCTTGAACTCAACAAATAGAGGTGAATTTAATTTATTTCTACGTAAAATCTGGGAATATTTCAATAATATTACACCAATTTATTTTGATTTAACAAATATACTGATCGATGACTATCAAAGAATAAATTACTTGGATTATATAAAATTTAAAACTATAATTACAACTGTTACTAATCGAATGTACGATGATTATTATTATTTAAATTTTAATAAGAAACCACCAGATGATTTAAGCTCGATAATATGAGTTATAGTTATTATCTTATATATTGAATTGATTTAAACAAGATCACAATTAATTCTATATCTTAACTTTTAATTTCCCTTTCTTCCCTACCTCACCTATTTTCATTATTTTTGCACATTATAATTTTAATAATGTGAAAATGCTTAAAACAAGAGTAATTCCTTGCCTGTTACTGAAGGACGGAGGATTTGTCAAGACTGTCAGATTTTCCAAGCCTCGCTATCTTGGCGACCCGCGTAACATAGTCAGGCTGTTCAATGAGAAAGAAGTGGATGAAATAGTTATTCTCGATATTGATGCAACTAGAGAAAAAAGAGAACCATACTTCGATTTACTCAATGACATTGTTAGCGAGGCTTTCATGCCAATAGCGTATGGAGGCGGAATCAAATCTATTGAAGAAATAAAGCAACTTTATAAAATCGGGATAGAAAAAGTAATAATAAATACACATGCTGCGAATAATACGGCTTTTATTCGTGAAGCATCTGAGATTTTCGGCAGCCAAAGTATTGTGATTTCAATTGATGCAAAAAAAAACCTGTTCGGAAAATATAAAGTTTATACAGTATCTGGAAGAGTTAATACAAATATATCACCAGTCGAGCATGCGAAAAGAATGGAAGAGTTTGGTGCAGGAGAAGTCATTCTTAATTCTATTGACCGGGACGGAATGCAGGAAGGATATGATATTGAATTATTAAATTCAGTAGCCTCAAAAGTTACAATCCCGGTGATTGCACTCGGTGGAGCCGGTAAATTAGAGGATTTTCAGTCTGCCCTCAAAGCAGGTGCATCAGCCGTTTCTGCAGGGAGTATGTTCGTTTACCAGAGTGTGCATAAAGCGGTTCTGATTAATTATCCTGCACAGAAGGAGTTGAAGGAGTATTTATGCTAATTTTAAAATGAATAACCACGAATTTTAAGTCGTGGTGTGGTTTTATCGCCATATATCGGGATTTATACCTTAATCAAATTTTGTGACTAAAGTCGGAATCTTGTTATTAATAAAGCCCACTATCTAAAGATAGTGGCTATTCAAAAAGATAAAATATGAAAGAAGAAAATAATTATCAAATATGCGAACGTTGTGTGATGGACACAAGCGACCCCGATATTGTTTTTGATGAATCAGGTGTTTGCAATCACTGTCATCATTATGATTCTTATTACAGAAATATATATCCTTTTAATCTCACCACAGAGAAAAGAGACATTGAATTATCTAAAATTGTTGAAGAAATAAAATCCTCCGGTAATAAAAAGTATAATTGCATTATCGGAATGAGCGGTGGTGTTGATAGTTCTTATACAGCATACAAAGCGAAACAACTTGGCTTGAATCCTCTTGCTGTACATCTCGACAACGGATGGGATTCGGAACATGCTGTCAAAAATATAGAATTATTAGTAAGAAAACTTGACATTGACCTACACACTCATGTGATTGACTGGGGAGAATTTCGTGATTTGCAGAAAGCATTTTTCAGGTCTTCGATTATAGATATTGAAATTCTGACTGACCATGCAATATTTGCGGTTATTTATAAAATTGCAAAAATAAATGGAATAAAATACTTCATCAGCGGTGTGAATTATTCGAGTGAATCGACTATGCCCACAGCCTGGTACAGCGGCTCGAAGTTGGATGCGGGACTGATTAAATCAATAAATAAAAAATACGGTACAAATCATAAACTTAAAACATTTCCCACAGTCAGTTTTATGACATTTCTCAGAGATTTCCCGGGTTTGAAACGCTTTGATATTTTGAATTATATTGATTATGATTACCAAAAAGCAAAACAACTGCTTATTGATAAGCTTGGTTGGATTGATTATGGTTTGAAACATTATGAATCTGTTTTCACCCGATTTTACCAGGGATATATTCTACCTGAAAAATTCGGGATTGATAAAAGGCGGGCACATCTTACGAGTCTCATTTATTCAGGGCAATTGACGAGGGATGAAGCCCTGGCAAAACTTGAGCAGGAAAAATATGAACCTGAACTATTGCGGCAGGATAGGGAATTTCTATTAAAAAAACTTGATTTCAGCGAAGAAGAATTTGCACAATATTTAACTGAACCGGGGAAATCCTACACAGTATTCAATTCCTATACCAGATTACTTAATGAGAACATTTGGTTAAAAGCAATAATTAAAACAGGTGCTTTCATAAAAAAACCATTTAACAAATTATTCAAATTATCCTAATTTGCGTTTTTACTTTTTTATTATAGAAATACAATAAGCCATAAATGACACTTGTTAATGTAATTTGTTATTATTGCGGTTCGAGCCGCAGCAGTTTGTTCGATGTTGAAAACGGATTTAACCTGGTTAAATGTGACTCTTGCGGTTTGCTTTATGTTAATCCGCGACCCTCCGATGATGACATTGCCAAAGGGGCTGAAACAGGCTTACACCTGGGAGACCATACACTCGACCTGACGGGTTCTTTTAATGATGAACAGGTTAAAAGGTTCGATGGAATTTTGAATAAAATTTATGTGGACAAAGCTCCTCCCGAAAATACTTCCTGGCTTGACATTGGATGCGGACACGGTGAATTTCTTGTTGCATTAAAAAATAAATTCGACTCTAAAATGATTCTGAAGGGATGTGAACCCAATTCTGCTAAAGTGGAGTCAGCAGTCTCCAAAGGACTCGATGTCGAATCATTTTATCCCGAAGACCATGAATTAAGCTATGATTTTGTTTCTTTGCTTAATGTATTTTCACATTTGTCTAATCCGTTGAACAGCTTGAATAACTGGAAAAAGCTTGTGAAACCGGGATGTGAAATTCTGATTGAAACGGGAGACACAACAGATTTGACTAAGGATACTATTGTAAAACCGTATTATCTTCCGGACCACCTGAGCTTTGGAACAAAAGCAATAGTAGTCGATATTCTGAAAAGAGTAGGTTTTGAAATTATCAAAATTCATTATTTTCGTCACCAGGGAATACCTGATTTGAATCTTATGAATGTTCCTTATGATATAAAGGAAACAATTACAGGAAAAAAGAATATTAAAGAACTGAAGAAATATACAAGGAAATACTCCCATCGTGATATGTGGATTAGAGCAAGAAGAATTGATGAGTAATTCTGAATTATAAATGCTGAATTCTGAATTAAAGATATATAATATGAAATAAAATAAATAATGAGTATGAAAATCAGATTTGGAATAATAGGCTGCGGTCGTATCGGAAGTCGTCATGCTGAAAGAATCAGTGATAATCCTCTTGCTGAGCTTATCGCTGTTAGCGATATTAATCCGACAAAGCTTAATGAGTCAAAAAACAATTATAAAATTGATTCTTATTTGAATTATCAAGATTTACTAAAAAGAGAAGATATTGATGTCGTTTCGATTTGTACTCCGAATGGACTTCATGCTGAAATGGCGATTGATACTGCAAAAGCAGGAAAACACATACTATGTGAGAAGCCAATGACTATTAGGGTTGATAACGGGGAAAAAATGATTAATGCCGCAGAAAAAAACAATGTTAATCTTTTTGTAGTAAAACAAAACAGGTATAATCCGCCTGTTGCTAAATTGAAAGAAATTATTGATAAAGGAATTCTTGGTAAAATATATATGCTCGTCGTCAATGTTTTCTGGAACCGTGATTCTGAATATTATTCCGAATCCGATTGGAAAGGAAGACTGGCTCTCGATGGTGGAACTCTATACACTCAGGTTAGCCATTTCATTGACCTTATGCTATGGTATGGAGGTGATTTCAAAAACGTCGAAATAATAGGAAAAAGAAATAAACATAGAATTGATTTTGAGGACAATGGAGTTGTGCTTACAGAATTTGAAAACGGATGTATTGGTTCTGTGAATTACACAGTTTGTGCCGAGGGGGAAAACATGGAAGGTTCAATCACAGTTATAGCTGAAAATGGAACTGTCAAAATCGGAGGGCAGTATTTGAATACACTAGAATATGAAAAAAATGATTATGGTAAATACAAAGGTTCTATGTCCAACCATGCACAAGTGATTCAGAATGTAATTGATGTGCTTCAAAACAAAGGTAAACAGCATGTTACAGCAACAGAAGCTCTCAAAACAGTCGAATTTATTGAACAATGCTATAATAAAATGAAGGTGTGAGATGATTGCAAAAACAGCGATAATACATCCGAATGTTAAACTTGGTGATAATGTTTTAATTGAAGATTATTGCATTATCGGTTCTCCTTTTAAAGATTATAATAATGAAGAAACAATAATTGGTAATAATGCACTTATCCGTTCCCACACTGTTATTTATGCAGGCAATAAAATCGGGAATAATTTTCAGACCGGCAACAAAGCGAATATCAGGGAATTGAATACAATAGGAGATAATGTCAGTATCGGCACTTTAAGTGTAATCGAACATCATGTTGTGATTGAAGATGATGTGAGAATTCATACACAGGCATTTATTCCCGAATATTCGGTGTTAAAAAGGAATTGCTGGATAGGTCCGAATGTTGCTATGACCAATGCAAAATATCCAAAGCATCCTGAAGCAAAAAAAGGATTGTTGGGACCAACTATCGAAGAAAATGCGAAAATTGGAGCAAACGCCACAATTATGCCCGGAATAACAATTGGAAAAAATTCTTTGATTGGTGCAGGAAGTGTTGTTACCAAAGATATACCCGAGGGTATTGTTGTTACCGGAAATCCTGCTCAAATTTTAAAAACAATACATTATTAACTTTAAATTTGCAATTTTACAATTTTCAATTTTACAAAATGGATGGAAATAAATTAAAATATGACCTCGAAGAAAGAACAACAAAATTTGGAAAAATATCATTTTATTTTGCAAAAAAATTAATGTGAACATAATAACTAAACCATTAATTAACCAAATATTAAAATCCGGTACTAGTATCGGTGCTAACTATATGGAAGCTATTGGAGCTAATTCAAAAAATGATTTTAGATATAAAATTTTTATTTGTAGGAAAGAATCTCAAGAAACAAAACATTGGCTTAGGATGTTGTCAGCCGCAGATAATGATTTAAAAGAATCCGCAGATATTTTATTAAAGGAAGCACATGAATTGACATTAATATTTCATAAAATAGCTAAATCATCTGGTAAAAATAATGATACAGTTATTTAATTAATAAATTATTGAAAATTGTAAAATTGAAAATTGAAAATTTTAGTATGATAAAATTTGTAGACCTAAGCCGCCAATATGAAAGCATAAAATCTGAAATCGATGCAGCTATTTCATCTGTGATTTCAGAAACTGCATTTGTCGGAGGGAAATATGTGCAGATTTTTGCTGAAGAATTTTCTAAATTTCTCGGGATAAAGCATTGCATTACATGTGCCAATGGAACAGATGCAATTGAAATCGCACTTAAAGCATTGGGTATTGGAAGTGAAGATGAAGTTATAGTTCCTGCACATACTTGGATATCTACTTCCGAAGCTGTAACTCTTGTTGGAGCTAAGCCTGTTTTCGCCGATACATTATCATATTATTATACAATTAATCCGCGTGAAATTGAAAAACTTATCACCGAAAAGACAAAAGCAATTATCCCTGTTCATCTTTATGGTTTACCTGCCGATATGGACTCGATAATGCTCATTGCAAAGAAACATAATCTATTTGTTATAGAAGATTGCGCCCAATCGCACGGTGCAAAAATTGACGAAAGGTTTACGGGTACATTCGGAGATTTAGCCACTTTCAGCTTTTATCCCAGCAAGAATCTTGGTGCTTACGGTGATGCAGGTTGTATTGTAACAAATAATGATGGTTTGGCTGAGAAATCTGCTTTATTATCCAACCATGGACAATTAATTAAACATGAACATAGAATCGAAGGGAGAAATTCCAGGCTCGACGGGATTCAGGCGGCTATACTATCTGTTAAGCTAAAATATCTTAATGAATGGAATGAAAAAAGAATATCGAGTGCTAAATTATATAATGATTTCCTTAAAGATGTCCGACAGGTAGGAACTCCTTCGGTAATCGGAGGTTTTACTCATGTTTATTATGTTTATTGCATAAAAGCAGTGGATAGGGATAAGCTGAGAGAATATTTGCTGACAAAAGGAATTGAAACTGCTGTACATTACCCTAAAATTCTTCCTGGTCTTGATGCTTACAAATACTTGAATCTATCTGGGGAAGATTTCAGGATGTCCCTGGAGTATCAGCCTTACATTCTGTCTTTACCTATGTACCCCGAACTGACATCAGAAGAAATAAAATATATTTGTGATTCCATAAAAGAATTTTATTCATCGGTTCAGATTGGATAAACAATTATGAATAAAATAAGGTTGTTCAAAGCAGGTGAAATTTATCCCCGTTATTTGAATTATTTCTACAAAAATGAGCCAGGTTCGGTTAATCTTCCTTATAGCGAACATATATCAAAAATCATGGCTGACAGCTTTTACTGGGCTGACTTCTGGAAAATCAATCTTGAGAAAACCGGGGATTTCATTGTTGAAGAAACTCTTCCTAATAATAAGCTCCTTCAATTGCAATGGGCGAAAGAACACAGAATAAAATTTTCAGATGAGAATTGGTTTTATGATATTTTGGATGCACAAATTTCCGAATTTAAGCCTGACATTTTTTTTACAAATGAATTTCAAATAAAACCGGAATATAAATCAACAATCAGGAAGAAACACCCTTCGATAAAACTTGTCATCGGATGGGACGGTATTTTGAGAAATGATAAGGATTTATTCCGGGGTTGTGATATTGTTCTTTCCTGTGTCCAGGATAGTGTTGATTATTATCTCGCTAATGGATTCAGAGGATTGTATTTCATTTTCGGTTTTGAAACAGAAATTTTAAACAGAATAAAAATCAGTGACCCTTTTTATGAATCAACATTTGTAGGTTCACTTTATTCATGGGGACATACCCAAAGACTAAGATTGATGGCAGAGCTGACAAGAAAAGCTCCATTTAAAATATGGGCTTCTTCTTTTGCACCTGATGAAAAGAAAAAATACCTGGTGGAACAACTATCAAGAATCAGGAGGGGAAAATTCAAAGATTTGGCAGATGTGGCAAGAATAAGAAAAGTCAACCAAGGAAAGGCTTTTGGATTAAGAATGTACCAAATTCTGGCCGATTCGAAAATCACAATCAATTCTCACATAGATTTTGCCGGGAATAAAGCGGCAAATATCAGATTATTCGAAGCGACAGGAACAGGTACTTGTTTATTAACCGATATGAAAGATAATCTGAAAGATTTTTTTGATATTGATAAGGAAATCGTTACATATAATTCTATTAACGAATGTATTGATAAAGTGAATTATCTGCTTGAAAACGATTCTGAACGTAAGGCTATTGCTAAGGCAGGACAGATGCGTACATTGAGAGATTATAATCTGGAGAAGCGATTTAGTAAATTTGCAGAGTTTTTATCGGGAATGATTTAATGTTTCAAAAAGAAAATATCGGTGTTGCAATAATAACGAAGGATTCTGAATTAAGTATTGAATTAGCAATCAAATCAGTACAAACGGTTTCAAGGCAAATCGTAGTAGTTGATACCGGCTCAACGGATAAGACTCCGACTATAGCTACCAGGCTGGGTGCCGAAGTTTTCTTCAGGAAATGGGACAATAATTTTTCAAATGCAAGGAATCATGCTATTTCTTTTATTAGAACGGAATGGATTCTCTCAATCGATTCTGACGAAACCCTGGATATAGATTCATTCAATAAAAATAGGCATTTATTGAGCGAAGAAAAAACCGGAGGCTTGCAGGTGAAAATTCTTAATTTTCTAAAACCTGACGATAGTTCTTATCAAACCGAGCATACTTATACGAGAGTTTTCAGAAAAAATCCGAAGATTAAATATGAAGGAAGTATACACGAGCAGATAAATAATTCGATTATCTCATGCGGATTGGAAATTGTCGAGAGTGATATTGTTATAAATCATTATGGCTATATTAATACTACTCTTGAAAAAATCAGCAGGAACAAGGAATTATTAAATGATGAATTGGTCCAAAATCCCAATGACGAATGGTATAAATTCCATCTTGCAGAAACTGAGTTTGCTTCGGGTAATATTAATACTGCAAAAGAATTGTTTGAATCTATTGTTTTTTCAGAACAATTAACTATTGAACAGAAAGAAAAAATCTGTATCAGGCTGTCACAGATTGCATTGAAAAATGATATATACGATGAAGTTGAAAAATGGCTGAATTTCAAAAGCCTCAACTTTAATACCGAAGGATTCAGAAAATTTATATTAGCCACATCTTTGATGATGAGGCAAAGATTTAGCGAAGCAGGTATTTTAATTGATTCCAATGAAGTAAAAAATTCCTCACTTGTTGACAGGATTAGTCTGAATCAGGCTGTGGAGGTATTAAATGCAGTTGCCAATTTAAAAAATTCTGTATAAATTTTAATTATCATTTGTGTATTAACTGTTTTATAAGCTATATTTGAATAATGGAATTTACTTCGAAGGTTATTTTTTTCAGAGAATCGAAACAGGAATTAATTTGAAATTTAAAATTTTATTCATATTTACTTTTATCCTGATTACAATATGTGCTAGTGCACAAAGTGGTCCGAATGTGAATGAATCAATGAGGTATGGTTTATTCGGCGGGTATAATCTCAATCAGAATAAGGCACTCTTCCAGAAACTTCCGGGTATTACCAATTGCTGTCCCAATTTCGAAAATGGTTCGGGAACAGGAATTAATCTCGGTTTACTTTTCGATTATGAACTGCCATATTCATTCAGAACTGGATTAAAAGCGGGTATTTCATCTTTAAATAATAAGCTTTCTACTCTCGAATCAACACTTGTGAGAATCGGAAATGATACTAGCGAAGGTGTATTTGAACATTCCATAGATGCAGAAATTCTTAATTTAACTTTTGAACCTTATTTGTCTTACAATCCTGTACTTGGAATCAAATTTTCTGCCGGTATGAGTTTTGGTTATCTTATAACCAAAAATTTTCATCAGTTGGAAAAGATTATGCAGCCTTCTGACAGGGGCGTCTTCTTCGAAACTCAGAAACGCACACGTATTGATACCTCGGGTGAATTACCTAATTCAAATGGAATAATCAGTTCATAATTTGCCGGAGTAGGTTATGAACTGCCTTTGAACATTGACCGTTCATTTTTAATTGTCCCGGAAGTTTATTATCATCTTGGCTTGTCCAATATTGTTAAGGAAACGAATTGGAAAATCAATACGTTCAGTGCGGGATTATCTATCATATATACTCCGAAATACAAAGAGAAAGTTATATATGAGAAACACCTCAAAGAAGAAATTATTGATACAATAACTGTCGAAGCAAAGGAAATAAAAGAAAATAAAATAATGACAGGGCGTCAGGATATAACAAATAAGACAAACAAAACCGAAGATACTGTTTATTTTGTTGAAACCATTAAAAGAACTGATACACTTTTTATACAACCAAAATTGATTGCTAAACTCAAGTATAAAGAACCGGAAATAACTTTATCAATTAATTATTCCAAAACTTCATACCCGGTTTTACCTGTTGTATTCTATGAAAAGATGTCTGATAAAACCGATGATTATTATATAAAATTAGAAGACAAAAATTCTTTTTCTATTGAATCACTCGAGAAAAATCCACTCGTTTTCCACAAGGATATTTTGAACATAATCGGAAAAAGGCTGGAGCAATTCCCGGAGTCTACTATTCAGTTGAAGGGATATGTGGATTTCGACAGGGAACATAGGGACTGTAATCTTGCATTGAAAAGGGCTGAAGGTATTAAAGACTACCTTGTTAATATTTGGAAAATTGATGACAGAAGAATTGAAATAAAGAATAGTAGTGATAACTGTTTCCCGGAAAATGTTCCCTCCGACAAAACAGATTCAGCTTTTGCTGAAAACCGCAGGGTGGAAATTCTTACTTCAAATCCTGAAATTTTGACTTCCATATCTTGCAAAGAGCCTGTTGACACCACGGTTAGTTTTTCTGATATTATTAATTATGACTGGAGTGAATCAACACTCATCGGACTCGATAACTGGGAGTTGGAAGTCATCCAGTCAGGTAAACTGAAATATCATGATGGAGACCCGGTAGGTTCTTATAAATTAATAAATCAGAAACTCGATTCATCATCCGTTTCAGATGAACTAAAAGGTAATCCCATGGAAGCCGCATTGATTATTAATGATATCAATGGCAGGGAAGCAACTGATAAAAAGAAAATAAATTTTAATAAAATTATTAAAGAGAACGACAACCACATTGTATTCTCGATTTTATTCAGTCTTGCAGATGACAGGCTCAGCAATAAAGTGAAAAGTGAAATGAAAAACTTCGTTGAAAAACTCGACTCGGCAAAAGTTATTATCACCGGATATTCGGATATTATCGGCGGTGAAAAGAAAAACCGAATGCTTTCTTCCAATCGTGCTAAAAATAGTGCAGAACTTATCCGAAGCATCAATCCCAAACTTGATATTATAAGTATAAAATCTTACAGCTATGATAAATTTCCACCGGGAATTTACTCTTATGGTTTGCCTTCTGAAAGATATTTAGCAAGAACAGTATTAATAGAAATAATCAAATAAAAATTATTTAATTCAGAATCATATTTTTTTAAATCAGGTATAGGTTATAATTACCACCAATAAACTCTGCCGGGTAACATCAGGCTTTCAATTTTCTTTTTTTCTGCAATTGAAAAATCGCTTTCCGACAAAACTATTGATTGCAGGTTTCTTAATCGTCCGAGTGCTTCGGGTATTTCTTTCAGTTCGTTTTTCATTAATACAAGTGATTTGAGTGATTTCAAATCACCTATTCCGTCAGGCACTCTCGATAAAGAATTTCTCATCAGGTCCAGTGTCTCGAGATTCTGAAGTTTCTTCAGGTTTTCAGGCAGAGAAACAAGTTTGTTCCAGCTTAGGTCGAGTGTTTTCAGATTCCTAAGATTGCAGAATGAATTTGGAAGATAACTTATTTGGTTTCTGCTTAATTTCAATTCTTCGAGGTTGTATAGATTTCCGAATTCTTCGGGAAGTGAAACAAGTTGATTATCATTCAGGCTTAGTGATTTTATATTATCGAGCAATGCTATACTCAAAGGAATTAACGTTAGCTGATTAAATCCCAATAAAAGTGAATTAAGGTTTGGAAGTGATTTTAATTTCAAAAATGTATCGTCAAGATCCAGGTTAGGATTACCGCTTAAACTTAAAGTATGCAATCCTTTTAACTCTTTTATTGAAGATGGTAATTTCTCAAGCTGATTAAAATCGAGAACGAGTGTATGCAATCCTTTCAACTTACTTATGCTTTCCGGTATCGACGTTAAATCATTAGAGTATAAATCCAATTCCTGCAAAGTATTAATTTTTGAGATTAACTGAAATACATCGTGAAGGTTAATCCCTAAGTTGTCTCCAAGTGAAAATGTATGCAGGTTTTCTAATTTGGAAAAGCTCTTTGGGAGTGCCTTTAAGCTATTGGAATATAAATTGAGTTCTACAAGATTTGACAATTTTCCAATATCATCCGGAAGTTCAGTAATCTGATTAGATGATAAATCCAGCTCCTGTAAATTTTTTAAATCCCCGATAGTTACCGGTATGGATTTCAAATTATTATCCGAAACATAAAGCGATTTCAAATTTGTCAGAGTACCGATGTTTTCAGGCAATTCAAAAATACTGTTTGAACGCAGGTTCAACGTATTCAACTCTGGTAATTTGGAAATTAATTCTATTGCCTGTTGAATTTTCAGCAATGGATTTACACTCAAATCGAGTGTATGTAAATTTTTCAATTTTCCAATACTTTCCGGTAAATCCACTATTAAATTTTTAATTAAATCCAGTGTTCTAAGATTCTGTAGTTCGCCAATTGAATTTGGCAGGTTAACAATTTTATTATCTCCAAGTTCCAGGCTTAGAATCATTTTAAGATTTCCGATGCTTTCCGGCAAAGTTTTCAATTGGTTATAACTCAAATCGAGTGTAATTAAATTGGAAAGATTACCAATTGTGTTCGGGAGATACGTCAGTTCATTCCACCTCAGGTCAAGGTATTTGAGATTTTTAAATTTATCAATGCTGTCCGGAAGTATTGAAAGCTTATTGTCCTTTAGGTCAAGCCGGATTACATCCATTGGAGATTTGAAAGCCTCGGACAAGGATTTATATCCTTTGTGCTGGTTAATTTCCATAGAATCGGGCACACTGTTTTGGGCAGCACACAACTTGCTAATAAATATCAGAGCAGTGATATAAATTAATATCTTATAACTTTTCATCTTAGGCTTTCATGAAAAACTTATTAATTTTATTGCAAAATACAAAAAAAATAAATCTCTCGTTGCTGTAAGCTAAATAATAATATCAATTATTTTTATGCATTATTCAATTTAATTGTAATCAATATCAGCTTTACATTTTATGAAGTCTCTTATCTAGTTTTCTCTTTATAGCCTAATTCATTCAAAAAATAAACTTTTGCTATAACAAGTCCAATTCAACATAATCAGATTTCGTAAAATTACAGAGATTGATTCTCCCACAATATTTTGTCATTTCATAACTACCATCTTCCTCGCTTTTGCATAATTCCCAGCCATAATGCAATAGGTGTAAAAGCCATTAGGTAATCCTGTCGCATCAAAATTAACACTGTAACTCCCAGCCGACTTTTCTTCATCAACTAATGTCCTGACTTCACGCATCAGTATATCATAAACAATAATCCTGATATGTGAAGTATGAGAAATATCGAACATAATAGTTGTTGATTGATTAAATGGATTGGGATAGTTCTGCTCAAGCCGGTAATCAGCTAATTCCTGAGGATTCTCCTCAATACCGGTAAAGAGCCCAAGCACCTCCCACCAGAATCCTGCTGAATGGCTATAAGATGCATTTCCCGTTATGCCAATAAATGTCTGTCCGAGAGTACCGACAATCTTATTGTCGGAGGAACTAATTGAACTTCCACCGCTTCCGAGTACACTTTGAGGAATTGCATATTGAGCCATTACACTTTGGAAGTAGAGCAGGAGCAGTGAAATCACGAGCACCATAGAAAAAGTTGTTTTCTGTCTCATTTGTTTACCCTCCTCACTTTACCTTTTGCTCAGCTTTCATCTTTTCATTCTCTGCCTTAATCTGCTCTTCGATACGGTGGTTTTCCTCGTAATCTA
>JACRLY010000045.1:21210-75586 GCA_016219595.1 Ignavibacteriota bacterium
TTTTGCTCAGCTTTCATCTTTTCATTCTCTGCCTTAATCTGCTCTTCGATACGGTGGTTTTCCTCGTAATCTATGCCAAGTGTTTCTGATACACCGTATTCCTTTGGATAGAGATACTTACCTCGTTCCGCACCTTTTTTTTCCACCTCGACCTGTATCCGATAGGACTCGGCAAACGGATCGTGACGGATGCCAGTAACCTGCCAGGAGACTTTCACGTTCGGTTTATCAGTCTTGACTGTGAAGCGATTGTTTTGAATTTCTTCGCTTACGATTGCTTGAGCAAACTGTCCAATGACAGTCAACTGGTATCGAAAGTCGGAGTTGAGTGCTTCAAAGTAATCCGGTAAAAAGACCGTTGCCTCGCCGTTGGCATCTGTGACAGCATTACCATCATAAACGTTTTTCATATCCGGCGATTCCACAAAGCTGTGATACAGATATTTATTTGCCGGATCCATCGGGTGGTCTATCATGAAGGAACCACCACCTTTGGAAAGTGTTCCCGTCACTTGAACGTTTCCGCTGAACCTGCCAGCGTAATTGCCTCCACCGGTTTTATAGCCATATACCGCAGTGCCGGTAGTGCTGTTGCCCCTCACGCCGTAGCTGCTGAGTCCAATGCCAAACACGCCTGGGTTGCTGCCGTCGCCTTGGCCATATACACCTGTGCCGTTGATACTAATGCCAAACACACCGTAGTCACTACCACTGGCGTTGCCGAGCACACCGTAGGTGCTGCCACCAAGGTATCCGTAATTGCCGCTGACGCTATTTTTGCCGTATACACCGTAATCACTGCCGCTGGCACTGCCGTATACACCATAATTGCTGCCTCCAAGGTATCCAAAATTGTTGGCGCTATTGTTTTTGCCATAAACACCATAGCTGCTGCCACCAATGTATCCTACATTGCTGTTGTTGTATGATCCCCACACGCCGTAGTCGCTGCTGGCAAAGTGCCCGTTATTGTTACTGGTGGAATTTGTACACTGTAAAATTATACCTGTGCTGCCGCTGAGTGATAGGGGGACATCAATGTTTAATGTCACATTGTCGCTTGTACCTCCACCTGACAATCCTGTTCCAGCGGTCACACCAGTTATATCCCCTGGCGCGAATGATAGGTCAGCGGCTTGAATCGTGCCATTCTGTATCTTATCAGAAGTGACAGCATTTGTGGCTATTGTTGGATTAGGATAAATTCCTGTCAAATCGCCTCCTGCGGCACCACCGGGAGGAAGATTCACTCCTGGTGCAAGCTTCGCCTGAGTTACAGACTGGTTGGCAATTTTATCTGTGCTTACACCCCCGCTAGCAATAGAAAGGGACACATCACCCGATGTTCCACCTCCGGATAAGCCACCCTCTGCATTTACACCAGTGATGTCGCCCCCGCCGCCGCCTGGAGTGGCGGAAATCGTCAATGTATTACCATTTGAGGCAATGTTCACATTAGAACCTGCTTCAAGTATCACATCATCTTTCAATGTGTTGATGCTCTTCACCACCTGACCCGATGCAATACTCGGATTAGGGTATGTTCCTTCCAGGTCACCACCTGCACTAATGCCATTGATACTCTCTACGTTAGCAGAACGAAAGCTATAACCGGAGCTTGTGAGTTGAATCCTCGGCACCATCTCAGTGCCGCTCCCGACTGTTATACCAAGCCAATAAGGTTTGTCAAAGGGAAGATTCATAGGAGTTGCACTTCCTAATATCACGTTAAAAATCCCGTTGCCGACAGCAACTGATGGCTGAACGTCAGTCCAGAGGGGGGTGCCGCCTGTTGCAACTTCGAATAGTTTGAATGTAATACTGTAGTTCCCATCAGGTACTACTACGCCGCTGGCATTTGTCAAAACACCCTGGTAGCTTATAGTCTTGGGAATCTGCGCTAAACTTAATGATGTAATAAAAAGCATCATCATTACGAAAGATAAAAATGTCCGAATCAATGATTTGTTCATAAGATATGACCTCCATTTTGTTAAAATGTTAACTAATTCAACAAGAAATAATAGACAAATTAAATTTCAATTAAAAACAAAAATTAAAATTCCAACCTTTTGAATTAATTCCATTTTATGTCTCCCTAAATGTAAATTAATTTACATTTATTCAAGGAGGTCATAAATTCTTTGTGCCATTAAGAAATTTTTTTAATACAGCATATAATGACAATTTAAATAATTATTTTGTCATTTCATAACTATCATCTTCCTCGCTTTTGTATAATTCTCTGCCATAATGCAATAGGTATAAATGCCATTAGGTAATCCTGTCGCATCAAAATTCACAATGTAACTTCCTGCTGCCTTCTCCTCATCAACTAATGTCCTGACTTCACGCATCAACATATCATAAACTATAATTTTAATATGTGAAGTATGTGTAATATCGTACAAAATAGTTGTTGACTGATTAAAAGGATTGGGATAGTTCTGCTCAATCCTGTAATCAGCTAATTCGTGAGGATTCTCCTCAATACCGGTAAATAATCTCAGCACCTCCCACCAGAATCCTGCTGAATGGCTATAAGATGTATTGCCCGTATTGCCGATGAAGGGTTGTCCGAGAGTACCGACAATCTTATTGTCAGTAGAACTGATTGAACTTCCTCCGCTTCCGAGTACACTTTGGGGAATGGCATACTGAGCATTTCCACTCTCGATGAAGAGTAGGAGCAGTGAAATGATCAACACTAACGAAAAAGTTGTTTTCTGTCTCATTTGTTTACCCTCCTCACTTTACCTTTTGCTCAGCTTTCATCTTTTCATTCTCTGCCTTAATCTGCTCTTCGATACGGTGGTTTTCCTCGTAATCTATGCCAAGTGTTTCTGATACACCGTATTCCTTTGGATAGAGATACTTTCCTCGTTCTTCAGCGGTTTTCTCCACCTCGACCTGAATCCGATAGGACTCAGCAAACGGATCGTGACGAATACCTGTAACCTGCCAGGAGACTTTCACGTTCGGTTTATCAGTCTTGATTGTGAAGCGATTGTTTTGAATTTCTTCGCTTACGATTGCTTGGGCAAACTGTCCGATAACCGTCAACTGGTATCGGAACTCGCGATTGAGTGCCTCAAAGTAGCCGGGAAGGATGACTGTGGCTTCGCCGTTGGCATCTGTGATAACGTTGCTGTTGTAGATGTTCATCATATCCGGTGATTCCACGAAGCTATGATACAGATATTTATTTGCAGGATCCAGTGGATGATCAATCTTAAATGAGCCACCGCCTTTTGATAGGGTGCCGGTCACTTGGACGTTCCCGTTGAACCTGCCAGCGTAATTCCCAGTTCCAATCCCACGGCCATACACCGCAGTGCCGTTATCGCTGTAGCCGTAAACACCGTAGGTGTTGTCGCCAAGGTATCCGTAATTGTTGGAGTTAATGTTACCTCCGAACACGCAGTAGTTGCTTCCGCCAAGGTATCCGATATTGCCGTTGTTGTTTTTGCCATACACGCCGTAGTAGCTTTCGCCAATGAATCCGTAATTGCCGCTGCTGTTATCTTTGCCATACACACCATAGCTGCTTCCGCCAAGGTATCCGTAATTACCGCTTGTGTTATTTTTGCCGTATACACCATGACCGCTGCCCAATAATCCGTTGTTTTTTTCTCCATACACACCAACAATTAGAGTAGT
The DNA here is from genome assembly GCA_016219595.1 of Ignavibacteriota bacterium. Taxonomy (GTDB): domain Bacteria; phylum Bacteroidota; class Ignavibacteria; order Kapaibacteriales; family UBA2268; genus XYC2-FULL-35-21. The sequence goes on from JACRLY010000045.1 coordinate 24,871, forward strand.
ATTGCCTCCTGCTTCAAGCTTTGCAACATTTATATTTGTTGTGCTATTGATATCGGTACCAAGGATTGTGGCATCAGCAATCTTGGCTGTAGTAATTGCATTATCATTAATAGTAGGATTAGGGTATGTCCCTATCAAATCGCCTCCTGCGGCACCAACGGGAGGAAGATTCACTCCTGGTGCAAACTTTGCTTGAGTTACTGACTGGTCTGCTATCTTTGCTGTTGTAACTCCTCCGTCTGAAATAGAAAGGGACACATCTCCCGATGTTCCGCCTCCGGTTAAGCCACCCTCTGCATTTACACCCGTTATGTCGCCTCCGCCTCCTCCGGGAGTGGCGGAAATGGTAAGGGTGTTCCCCGTTGGAGTGATTGAAACGTTTGAGCCAGCCACCAGTGTTACTGCATCGTGCAGGTCATTGATACTCTTGACCACTTGACCCGAAGCAATAGTTGGGTTCGGATATGTTCCTGTCAAATCTCCTCCTGCACTAATTCCGTTGATACTTTCTGTGTTAGCAGAACGAAAGCTGTAACCGGAGCTTGTGAGCTGAATCCTCGGCGCCATCTCAGAGCCACTCCCGACTGTTATACCAAGCCAATATGGTTTGTCAAAGGGAAGATTCAAAGGAGTTGCACTTCCTAATATCACGTTAAAAATCCCATTGCTGACTGCAACTGATGGCTGAACATCATTCCAAAGGAGTGTACCGCCTGTAGCAACTTCGAATAGTTTGAATGTAAGACTGTAGTTCCCATCAGGTACAACTACGCCACTGGCATTTGTCAAAACACCCTGGTAGCTTATAGTTTTGGGAATCTGTGCCATACTTAATGATGTAATAATAAGCATCATCATTGCGAAGGATAAGAGTGTCCGAATCAATGATTTGTTCATGAGCTATGACCTCCATTTTGTTAAAATGTTAAATAATTCAATAAGAAATAAAAGACACACAATTTTACTTGAAAAACAAAAATTAAAATTCCAACCTTTTGAATTAATATCATTTTATGTCTCCTTCAATGTAAATCATTTTACTTTTATATCAGGAGGTCATAAATACTATACTGATTTTAGAGATTTTTCAAATATAATATAAATCATCAATCTAAATGAATATTTTATTAAAATAATTCAACATGAAAGACATGATCTATATTCTGTAAGTAATATAACATTATTTTTTTTCCTTTAATTCAGTAGTACTTGTTTAAAAACAAGAAAAATAAATATCACTTTGATATCAATCAAGTAATACTATAATTTTTAAAAATATTAATTGTAATCAATTTCGGTTAATATTTTTTCAATGTTCCTTGCCTGGCTTTTGCTTTTTTGTCTCATTCAATAAGAACTGAATTAATAAATTCTTCTTTATCTTTTCTCAGAGCTTGCATATCAAGACCAATATATTTCTGGGCTTTATCCCGGTTGTGATATATTAAGCTTATAAAATATTAATTGGAGCATACCTCTTGCTTTCTCTGCTCTCTGGATAGATGTGCCAAGCACCCTTAGTGCTTCTACAGGGGAATGAAATCCGACGCTGTTTGCGGCAGCTACCCAATCCCAACGCCATTGAGCACTGCGTATTAAATCGAGTACCGGCTTTATCATTTCCTCACCGGCACCATTCTTCCATGCTATTTCAGCTTCCAGGTGTGCTTTTGTCAGTGATTCCTGTGCGATTTTCTTGATTTCTGTCACTTTATCTTGTCTTTCGTAAACATCTTTTAGCAATTGTTCTTCACTTTCACGATGGCATACCTGGCAGGAATTAGAAATATTATTCAGAGGGCTTTGTATGTGATGGTCAGTGAATTTTATACCTCCTTCCACTTTGTATGGCATATGGCAGTCGGGACAGGATACACCTCTTTTTGCATGCACCCCTGTCATATATAATTCATAATCCGGGTGCTGAGCTTTCAGCATAGGTGTCTTACTAAGCTTATGAACCCAATCGTAATAATGATTTTCATCATAGTAGCTTTCCATGGAATCTGCGGCGAATCCCTTGTCCCATGGGAATGTAAGATAGGAATTCGGCTTTTTGAAATAATATTCTACATGGCACTGGGCACAAACGAGAGAACGCATTTCATTGTGTGTTATACCTTCTATTTTTTTCCCATGCCTCGACAGTGCTTCGAGTAGTGCAGGCCTCGTGATTCTCAGGTTCATCGTTTTAGGGTCATGGCAGTCCTGGCAACCGATAGGATTAACTATTTCAGAACCCATATCGAACCACTTGCCTTTATAAAAATTCTCTGCTCCGAGCTTAGCAATTATTCGTGGCACATCAGTACTTTTGCATGACCAGCAGGTTGCAGGCTGCGGGCTTTCCTTTACTCCACCGGTTCGTAAAGTCATTCTCACATCTTTAACCGCGTGGGCATGCCCTCTCCCCTGGTTATATTCTTTTGCAAAGGAATAACCTGCCCAAATAATAACTAAATCAGGTTCGTTATCGACGTATTTAATCATGGCAGAACCGCCATACTTGCTCATAAAATTTGTGTCTAAGGTTTTCATATATGATTCGTATTCACGAGGGTAGTTCTCTCCCCATACTTCGTTTCGCGGCTCCCACTCATTAATATCTTTAACAGCCTGAAGTTTGGCTACAGATTCACCTCTTCGTTCGACTATTGATGCGGAAAAAAAATTCTTCAAATTTACATTTGATGCAGAAACAAGGTTTAACTGCTCCGAATGACAACGAAGGCAATTCTGCTGAACAGCTTCTTTGCCTGCCTCTTTGATGAAAATCACCTGCGGCTCTGTCCTTAATGTAAAAATAGTTGCATGCCTCAACCCATCCATTGCTTTGAAATAATATTTCCGGAAAAAATTATCATGCGGCACATGGCAATCATTGCATGTTGCCACCCTTCGGTGGCTGCTATGCTCCCATGTTACATAGTGAGTACTCATTACATGGCAATTGATGCATGCTTCAGGTTCATCCGATAAATAAGAAATTGCATTTGATACATAAATAATTTGTAATAATAATCCGCAGGCTATACCGAGAATAATAATGACAGGAACCCTCCAACCGGGTGGAGGAGAGAACCTGTCAACAATTCTTTCTGTTTGCATTAATTATAACTCCTGCTCGAATAAGTATGGGCAAAAACCGATGCACTTTCATTAATAGAATGGATGCTTTTGATTTTATCAATCGATTTCTCCCTTATCTCGAGCAAGGTGTCTTCACTTAACATTCTGTAAGTCAGATCGCGGAGCTTTCCCCATTTCTCATGAACAGGACAAGGCTTTTCAACAGTACACCCCTTAAATCCAAGGACGCATTTGTGAAAGATATCTAGTCCATCCATTGCTATCACAATATCAATTAAACGAATCTCGCTTAATGGCCTTCCGAGAGTGAATCCTCCTGATTTCCCCTTTTTTGAAACTACAATACTATGCACCGCAAGCGATTGAAGAATTTTAGACAGAAACTCCTTAGGAATTTTCAATCTTTTGGAGATGTCTGTTGCCGTAAAATATGTCTCCTCATCAAACACTGACAAATACAAGACAGCCTGCAATGCTAACTCACACTTCTTCGAAAAAATCACTGTCATTGTGTTACCATCTTAGAATTATTACCAAAAAGAACTAATCTATTTCCAAATTACTTATTGATACGATATTATACAAGGCAATTCGGGATTTTTTTGTCCAAATCTAAAATTTATTTGAAAATGACAAAGTTTTATTATATTTTAATATAGGATTTATATATCTGTTAATAAAACTGATGAAAAAAATTAAAAATGAAAATGTCATTGATAACCAGTCATTGTCATTTAAACAATGGCCCATACAATTGCATATGGTAGTGCCGAATGCCGAATACCTTAAAAATAAAGAACTTATAATAATGTCAACTTGTTCTCCTTTTTTCATTAAAGATTTGCATAAGGTCTATTTAGACGGCAAATCAGTTGTGATTGCCTGCCCCAAGCTTGATTATACAGAGCCTTATGTTGATAAACTGGTTGACATATTAAAGTCGGCTGAAATATCAAAAGCAATAACTGTAGTCATGGATGAACATTGCTGTAACGGATTATCGGATATGTCAAAAACAGCCGCAATAAGGTCGGAAAGAAGAAAATTTTTACTTGAAGAGCATAAAATAGGAATTAATGGTGCAATTTTAGAAAAATCTATTATATTTGAAAATTGAAATTGATATAATACGTTAATAATAGTTAGGTTGGTAAAGTAGCTGTTTTTTTTGCACGATTTCATATATGCACACTCCCTTTGAATGAGATTTTGCAGCAGTTCTTTGCCAACCTTTATTTTATTTTTGGAGATTATAATGAACACAGATAAAGAAAATAATCTTTTTGGCAATCCTTCAGGACTAAATGAATTGATAGCTTATCAGCAGGGTTCTGTCGTAAGCAGGACATTAATCAATAAAAAAGCCGGTACTATTACTTTGTTTTCATTCGATGAGGGGCAAAGTCTCAGCGAACATACAGCCCCATTCGATGCATTTGTTCATGTATTCGACGGTGAGGCTGAAATCACAATCGGAGGTGTACCTCATCAACTAAATAGCGGTGATGCAATCATAATGCCTGGGGGAATCCCACACGCAGTCAAAGCTATGAAGCAATTCAAAATGACTTTGGTGATGATAAAGCAGATTGAAGAAAAATAATCTTTCGATTTATGAATAATTTAATTCCGATTACAAAAGTTGAGGATATTCCTTTTATTTATTTGGATTCTCCAATCGGATTGCTCTTGCAATATCATAATCTCGGAAAGAATTATGATACATTCACAAAAGCACAACTCCTGATTGGCATGTGCATGGACAACCGAAAGCACCTTCACATTCCCGACAATTTTGCTTTTATTATTCGAACAGGCGGAGCTAATCTGCGATACAGCGAATTCAAGGTTTCCTATGCTATATCGGTAGGTCAGGTCAGCCATATTGCTTTAATCGGTCACAACAATTGCGGAATGGTAAATCTTGTGTCGAGAAAAAATGAATTTATTAACGGACTTGTCGAAAATGCAGGTTGGACAAAAGAAATTTCCGAAGAGCATTTCAATCAATTCGCTCCCATGTTCGAAATCGGAAATGAAATAAATTTTGTATTAAGCGAAGTCAAAAGATTACGGCTCAGATACCCAAAAATTCAGATTGCACCTATGATGTATTTGGTAGAGGATAATAAGCTGTATTTAATTGATGAAAATTAATTATTTCTCCACTAATAAAAATAGAAAATAGATAACACTGATAAGACGGATAAACACGAATAAGAGAAAATCAGTAGCATAGTATAATCAGTATTCGATTATATTTTGAGTGTTGTGTTATTAATTTTGATTTTGATTTGATAATTTGAACATTATAAATTCATTCAAAATTCATATTTATGAGATAAAATCTCTTCGAGTGCTTTGTGATTTATCTTTGTGAACTTTGTGTTAAAATTGGATTTTGTTTATCTAATAAAATTTTAATCATTAAAAATTTAATATTAAAAATTCATTTTAAATTTTAAATTTTAAATTTAATAGCATCTTTGATTTTATCACATGTGGCATAATGCTTGTAAACCTCACAGCTTCGGCATTCACGTCCTGAACAGCAGTTGTCTTTGTGGTGGTATGACCAGCAGGGATTGTTATGCCCGTTGTACGATTCGCATTTTGCCCTGTCTTCCTCCGAACATTTTACAATGTTCCAGCAGGGTATAAGAGAGTAGATTGTTTTAATCGAAGGTATAGAAAATTTTTGTTCTGTTATTGCATGCCTGATACATTTCAGCCGGTCTATATCCGTATCTGAAAATAAGCGGTGAGCCGATTCCTTTTTAAATGGAATTATCAATCCTTCATGCTCGTACATTCTCAAAGTATGAACAGAAACACCAAGCATCCTTGCCGCCGAACTTATTGAGTACAGAGGTGTATCTTCATTTATTTTATTATTTTCTCCCATCACTCCAAATTAAATATTTTTTCCCATATAATACCTAATAGTCTAATTACCTACAGTCTAAATCACAACATTTTATTAACCTATTTGCATTGGGAGTAACACCCAATGCGGTTTGCTCTTATTTATTTGTTTCGAGAGTAATTCCCGACACGGTTTTAAATTGTTCACTATTCGTTATTCATTATTCACTAAAATAAAGCCGGAATTGCCTCAGAATCACCATCATTACTCATTTCATCTCTATTCATTTTAATGTAGGGAAAAACTCCCCACATGGTATATTTTTTTTAATCATTCATCATCTAAAAAATAAGAGACAATTCACGGCTCTTCAAACGAATCAGGTAAAAATGATATTTGCTCCTGCAGACACTTCATAAAACTGCCCTACGGAAATAATTTCATCTACCTCATCACAAAAATCAGATTTTGTTAAATGAAACATATCCACCGATGCCTTGCATGCATATATATTGCATCCTGCATCATGTATCATAGTTAAAAACTCCCTCACCGGCGGAATATCAATTTTTTCCATTTCTTTTTTCATCATCGAAGTAGCAAAAGCAGACATCCCGGGAATGCTTCCTAAAACTGTAGGCATGTGCATCGCAGGATTTCCTACTGTAGCCACTTTCAGCTTGTCCATTCTCTTATTAATGATTGCATCCATTCCGAAGAATGTAAAGAAAAGATTTGCTTCTATGCCTGCCATTCTTGCTCCATTTGCCATGATTAACCCGGGATACACTCCTTCGAGTGAGCCATGGGAAACAATAATTGACACTTTTTCAATCGGTTGACCATTACCATTATTTTCCATTATTTCTTCCTTTAATTTTTCTTTTATTATTTAATTAATATTTACTTTATAAACTTTACAAACTTTCAACTTTTTAGATGCACCCTGTCGGCTTTGGCAAACCTGCAACCTTAGCCGCCTTCTTTGCAGGTCCCTTTGGGAATAAAGCATAAAGCTCTTTTGTTTCAACACCACTTTCTTTTGTAAGTTTCCTTATTGAAGGTGCATCGCCTTTTTCCATATACTCCTTACGCATAAAGTTAATGACAAGCCAGTGCCTGTCTGTTAATTCAAGAACACCTTCTTCTTTAGCAAGCTCGACTGCAACCTCTTCGTTCCAATCGTCACGGTTCTTCAAATGATTGTCGTTGTCAAATTCAAGCATCTTACCTAATATTTCTCTTGCTGCCATTTTTTTTACTCCTTTAATTTATCTATTGATATCGTGTCGGGAGTAACTCCCGACACGGTTTTATTATTATTTACTAATTATCTAAACATTTACAGTCTAGTTGTTTATTCATTTTTCACTGTTCACTATTCACTATTCACTAATTCTTATTCTCCGCCATTCCTTTAACCAGCTTCGTAACAAAGAGCAGTCCTTGCTTCATCTCTGGCTTATTCAATTCTCTTAATAAACCGAATAACGAAATGTTACCTGCTTTTTCCATATTCATATTCTTATAAATATCAACTGCATTATTCACTGTTGTAAGCATTTCCGGTTGTGTCAGATTCTTAATCGTATTCAATATCATAACAATATTATCCCCGAGATTTTTTACATCTTGCGGTGAAAATGATGTAACGATTTTATCCATTACATTAAATGCTTCCTTTGAGAACTGGAAATATCCTGCTCTGTCCATTTCATCGAATTTCAGTAGCAAAGACTGGAAAATTTCTTTCGAAATCACCTTAGCATCATCAAGAAAATCTCTTGCACTCTCGATTTGTTCGAATGCATTTGACAAATTGTTCGTATTTCTCACCAGCTTTTTCAGAAGATGAAGAATATCACCTGTCTGTAAATGATTCGAAAGCTCTTCAAATTCCTTCAATGAAGTCTGAAACACATCTTTTGCTACAATCATAAGGTCATCCTTCAGGTCTTCCATTTCAAGACGGTGGCGTCTCTGGTATTCAAGCTCCTGCACTATGAAGTCAAGCTTGTCATTCAGTGCATCTATCCTGTTATTTACATCTGTGTCAGTCATATCAATACCTCTTTCCTGCCATTGACATATTCGAAGTAACAGGCAATTCTTGTCCTCTTAAAAGCAAGTTCCAGTACATCCAGCGGAACATCACTTTCCCATAGTGATTCATCTTTGTTTCCTGCAATAGCGAAAATGGTCCTATTCCCGGCAATGGATATTTACCCGGCAACGGCTCAACATCGAAGTTGAAATCTATCAATAGTCCTTTACCGTATCCTGATTCGATGAAGCAATTTGCGTGACCATCGAATTTTGCTCTCATCGGTCGTCCTTCTACAGCATTCAGGAAATTATCATAAAGAATTTCAGCTTCGAAGTGAGCCACAGAACCTGCCTTTGAACTCGTCAGGTCTGTCGTGTCGCCTATAACAAATATATTAGGATAATTTTTCGATTTTAGTGTCTCTTTATCTGTTGCAATATAATTGAACTCATTTCCCATCCCGCTTCTTTCGATTGCCGAGTCACCTTTATTTGTCGGAATTGTTACAAGCACATCATAAGGAATTTCCTGCTCATCCCACGAAACAATAACTTTCTTTTCATTATCAACTCTTGCAATTCCGAACTCAGTGGTTAGCTTTATATTTTTCTTTTCGAGTATATCTCCGAGTATGCCCGAAGCAATCGGTTTTGTGAATGCTCCCGGCAATGGTGTTACAAAATGTATATCAACTTTATCCCTCATTCCCATTTGTGTGAAAAATGAATCTGCAAGGAATAAGAACTCGAGTGGAGCAACAGGGCATTTTATAGGCATTTCAACAATATTCAATACAAGCTTTCCACCTTCCCAGGATTTGAAGAAATTAGCCAATGCACAGGCACCTTCCAATGTATAGAAATCGAATTTGTTCTTATGCCAGTTTTCGTCTATCAATCCTTCAGTTTCTTCGGGATGAATATGAGTTCCGGTTGCAACGATTAAATAATCATAACTCAGAATCTGATTGTTCTTAAGAAGAACTCTATTGTTATCCGGTTCAACTTTATCAATCTCTGCGATTACAACTTCAACACCTCTCGGATAAAAATCCCTTTTTGGCTTCATTACATCCTTTGATGTATAAATTCCAAATGGAATGAATAGAAATCCGGGCTGGTAATAATGTGTCTCGCTTCTGTCAACAATCGTTATATGCCATTTACTTTGGTCAAGGACTTCGTGCAGTTTATTGGCAATTATTGTTCCTGCTGTCCCTCCGCCTAATATTAACAACTTTTTCAATTTAACCTCAATTCAAAAAACTATATTTTAAACTATCAAATTTTCTTCTATTCAAAAATATAGCTTTATTGACTGAAAAGCAAGAAAAATATTTTAGTAAGTCCTTGATTTTTAATTATTTAGGAGAATATAAAAATTGTTTTTAGTTTGACTAAAATTATAACTCTATGGCAATATTGAAGATGGATTAATTATTTTTTCAATTAAAATTTATAAAAATCCAAAAGTAATTTTTATAATAATTTGCTATCATAACAGCCGATTATTATAATATTTTGCTATTATAACGGAAAATTATTATATTTGTCATTAAATTTATTAAATATATAGATTTAGAATGATAGAAAGAGAAGTATCAAAATTATTAAATGCAAGACTCGGCAAAAAGAAAGCATTGATTGTTGTTGGAGCAAGGCAAGTTGGTAAAACTACACTTGTTCGCCACATAGCGTCTAATTTTATAGGAAAAAATATTATCTGGAATTGTGATGAACCCGATGTTCGTAGTAGATTAGAAAATCCCACATCAACACAGCTGAAGCAAATGATAGGCAATAACAAGCTGCTTGTAATTGACGAAGCACAAAGAATTAATAATATCGGAATTACCATTAAACTAATTGTTGATAATATTCCTGATGTTCAGGTGATTGTTACCGGCTCTTCTTCGCTCGAATTGGCAAAAGGAATTTATGAACCATTAACAGGCAGAAAGTTTGAATTTAAACTTTATCCTTTTTCTTTCGGTGAACTTGTTGCACATACTTCGTTACTTGAACAAAGACGTCTTCTTGAACATAGAATCCTCTATGGCTTTTATCCTGATGTTGTGAATAATCCCGGAGATGAACGTTCAAGATTGAATGAAATAATCACGAGCTACCTTTTCAAGGATATTTTTACTTTCGGTAATATCCGCAAACCGGATATATTCGACCGCCTGATAAAAGCACTGGCTCTACAAATCGGGAATGAAGTGTCATACAATGAGCTGTCAAAATTGGTTGGTATTAATAAAGAGACAGTTTATAAATATATTGATTTATTGGAAAAAACATTTATTGTTTTCGTTCTCAATTCATTCAGCAGAAATCAACGGAATGAGTTGAAGAAAAGCAAAAAAATATATTTTTGGGACACCGGAATAAGAAATGCAATTATTGATAATTTCAATTCAAAAGAACTCAGGAATGACTGGGGATTTTTGTGGGAAAACTTCATCATCAGCGAGAGAATGAAATTCGTCAGCAATACAGGTAAATACCGGAATTATTATTTCTGGAGAACTGCTCAAAAACAAGAGATTGATTTCATTGAAGAATATGACGGTGAACTGCATCCTTACGAGTTCAAATGGAATCCAAAAGTTACTGCTAAATTGCCAGGAACGTTTTCATCAGCTTATGGAGATTATGATTTTAAAGTTATAAATTCTGAGAATTTTCTCGAATTTATAAAATAAAATTATAATTTATAATTATACGGCTTATAATATTAGACAATGGCTAATATGAACATTGAATTAATATAAATTGGAAGAAATCCTTGAATTGCCAATCTTTTTTAATATAAACTACTTAACTGGTTATCACACATCCCTTTTTTTATGGTACAGCATTTGTCATATACAATTCAAATTAATTAAATAGGTATATGGCAGAAAACAAAGAAGGCCAGGAAAAAACCGAACCGGCGAGTGCGAAGCGTCTGAACGAAGCACGAGCCAGGGGACAGGTTTCAAAAAGTATGGATGTTACCACAGCGGCAATGATGCTGTTCGGGGGGCTTATTATCTTTTTGTTTGGGAAGTCCCTGATTTCTGCTTTCCAGGATTTTATGAAATACATTTTTTATAATTCATCGAGCATCACCCTTACTGATAATAATGTAGGTAGTTTGTTTATGCAGCTTCTGCTATTGCTTTCCAAAATACTCCTTCCCATTCTTATTCTAATTATGTTGATTGGCTTTATTGCAGAAGTATCGCAAGTCGGATTTAGGTTTGCAACAAAAAAATTCACCGAAGGACTTCACTTCAAACAAATCTTCAACCCGTTCAGCGGATTGAAAAAAATATTCATGTCGGGAAGGGCGGCATTCGAACTCGTGAAAAGTTTTGCTAAACTGCTCCTATTCTCTTTGATTGTTTACCAGGTTCTCTCATCCAGAGCTGAAGAAACAATAGGGCTGATGGAAAGACCAATCGCGGACATAGGTGCATTCATAGCTGAAGTTTGCTTTGAATTATTGATTAAAGTTTCAATCGTTTTCATTCTCGTAGCAATTGCCGATTTCTTCTATCAGAAATACAGGTTCAAAGAAGATATGAAGATGACCAAGCAGGAGACAAAAGAAGAAACCAAGCAAACCGAAGGCGACCCGAAAATCCGCCAGAGAATCAGGTCAATCCTCCGTTCCCGTTTGAGAAAACTTATGTTGAAGAAAGTCAAAACTGCAGAAGTCGTTATAACCAACCCGACTCACTTTGCAGTTGCACTCAGCTACAAATCCGAGAATATGTCTGCTCCAATCCTCGTTGCAAAAGGTGTTGACTTCCTCGCATTGCAAATCCGTGAAATTGCCGAGCAAAACGGTGTTCCGATTGTCGAAGACCCGCCACTTGCACGTGTTATTTTCTATAAAGTTGACGTTGAGCAGGAAATCCCCGAAAACCTTTTCAAAGCAGTGGCACAAGTTCTCGCTTATGTATATCATCTGAAGCGAAGAGCTTGATAAAATTTTTATTAAATTCTGATTCACTTTAAAATTTTCCATTTGTATTTCAAATTTATAATACATAAGTTAATGCTGTTAATTACTTAATATACAATAGTATATAATTTTTATAATTCGATACGAAGTGAATTTTGTTAGCCAATTATTATTATAAATAAAATTGACAGCTAATAGTATAATTGTCCTTTGTAATTATTTTATTTGAAAAAAATAGAAATTAATATTTATATAAGGTAATCATTATGAAGAAGCTGAAACTATTTTTTGTAACAACCATATTCTTTTGCTTTAACCTGGTTTTATTATATTCTCAAAACACAATTCCAAGTACGGGTAAAGATGTAACATGCAGCTCCGGCTCTGTGAGTTATTCTATCGGACAATCATTTTATAATATTGATTACGGAAATAACGGTTCAATAATTCAGGGAGTTCAGCAGCCTTTTGAGATTTCTGTAGTCGGCGGCATTGATGAATCTGATTGTATAAAACTTAACTGTTCGACTTATCCTAATCCTGTTTCAGAATTTCTTAATATTTCAATTGAAGGATTCACTTATAATAAATATTACGCAACATTATATAATTCTGTCGGAAAAAAAATAAAAGAAATACAAATTGTTAGCGATGAAACACTAATTGATATGAAGAATTTAGCATCGGGGAATTATTATTTAAATGTGATGAATCAGAATTCGGCTTTTAAAGTATTTAAAATTATTAAGAATTAATGTACAAAATATTAAAATTACAATTACTGTTTTGATTGAATAATATTAAAAGTTATTTAAATCAATCATAAAATATATTCCAGGTTTATTGACAGAGAATAATAATTTTATTACCAAATAAATATGGGATAAATATGAAAACTAAAATCAGATTAATCGTTATTTATTTTATCGCACTGACAAATATAATATTTTCATTCTCACTTCTAAGTCAGGCACCACAAAAAATGAGCTACCAGGCTGTTATTCGTAATTCAAGTGACCAGTTGGTCAGAAACACACAGGTTGGAATGCGTATTAGCATTTTGAAAGGAACTGCCGGTGGAACAGTGGTCTTCACAGAAACACAGATGCCAACAACCAATGCGAACGGCTTGATTAGTATTGAAATTGGTGGAGGAGCCGGTTTTGCTTCAATTGACTGGTCATCTGATTTATATTTTATTAAAATCGAAACAGACCCTTCCGGAGGAAACGATTACACTATTTCCGGAACAAGTCAATTGCTCAGTGTACCTTATGCATTCCATTCTAATACTGCAGAAAGATTAGCAGGAAGTTCAAATGAAATTGACCCAGTTTTCATGGCTTCACCAGCTAATGAAATTACTAATTCAAATATCAATAACTGGAATTCTGCTTTTAACTGGGGTAACCATTCAACTGCCGGTTATTTGACAACTGAAGTTGACGGCTCAGTTAACAATGAAATAGAACTTCCGTCTCAATCAGGTAATTCAGGTAAATTCCTGACAACTGACGGCACAAACGCACTATGGACAACATCTTCAACAGATGAAACTGACCCTGTTTTTACAGCATCTCCTGCAAACAATATAACAAATGCAAATATTAACAACTGGAATTTAGCATTTGGCTGGGGTAACCATTCTACTGCAGGTTATCTAACATCAGAAATAGATGGTTCTGTTACAAACGAAATCGAATTGCCATCTCAGACAGGAAACACCGGTAAGTATTTAAAGACAGACGGAACAATAGCATCATGGTCTGATGTTAGTGCTCCCGGTTGGAGTTTAACAGGAAATAGCGGAACTAACCCAACTGCAAATTTTGTTGGGACGACAGATGCTCAGGCTTTTGTAATCAGAACAAACAATGTAATTCGCACACGTATAACCACGAAGGGACAGATTGAAATTTTGAATACAGGCAATTCAGTTTTTATAGGTGATGGTGCCGGAAACAGCGATGACCTGTCAAATAATGCAAATGTGTTCATTGGCTATCATGCAGGTTTAAATAATACTACAGGAAGCTCAAACATCGGTATTGGTAATAATGCATTGAGAGGGAACACAACAGGGAGCTCAAATGTTGCAGTAGGCAATGCCGCACTTTCAGATAATACTACAGGTTTAATGAATACTGCATTCGGAAATGGTGCATTGAATTTTAGTACAACTTCCAGTTCAAATACGGCAGTCGGTTATCAGGCACTAAAACTAAATTCAACAGGTTCTTCAAACTCAGCTTTAGGATTATATTCGCTTTATAATAATGATGATGGGATTTCCAATACCGCTTGTGGGACTTGGACATTGTATGAGAATACCTCAGGACAGTACAATTCTGCTTCCGGGGCTTCGGCATTAAGAAGCAACACTACAGGAAATTATAATACTTCTATGGGTTATTCCTCATTATACAACAATACTACAGGTTCTGAAAATACTGCTTTTGGGAAAGATGCTGCCCAAGGCGGCAATTATAATAATATTTCAGCTTTTGGCTATGATGCCGCTCCAACTGCAAGCAACCGTGTTCGTATAGGTAATTCGAGTGTAACACAAATTGGAGGTCAGGTCGGCTGGAGCACTCTTTCGGATGCGCGAATAAAAAATAATATTCGCGAAGATGTTAAAGGTCTCGATTTTATTATGAAATTACGTCCTGTTACTTATACTTTTAATAAAGACAATGCCGATGCACTGATAGGAGTAGTTGATGAAAGCATCTCCCCGGAAAAATATGATATTGAAAGAATAAGATTTAGCGGTTTCCTTGCACAGGAAGTGGAACAGGCGGCGATAATTTCAGGATATAATTTCAGCGGTGTAACAAAACCTGAGAACGAACGTGATTTGTACAGTCTTCGTTATGCAGAATTTGTTGTTCCATTGGTTAAAGGGATGCAGGAACAACAGTCTGTAATTGAACAACTCAATCAACGCATAGAAATGCTTGAAAGTCAAATAAATGAAATGAAATTATTAATTGGGGAAAAATAATTAATTTTCAGAGTTCAGCCGCCAGCTCAAGCTCCTTTGCTAAATCACCTGCGAGCTTCTTGCGGTTAAATTGCTCAGTGTAATCTTCTTTTGGTTTAGGGAGATTGTTATTCTTCCAGAGATTGTAAAATGTTTCGATTGCCTGTCCGATTGCATACACATCATCGGGTGCAGTGGCTATTGCGGCTTTTGTGTCGAGTGCAAGCTTTCGCATTACTCCATCAGGAACGCTTGCTAAAATTGGCTTTGCAGCACCGAAATATTCATACAGTTTTCCGGGTGAACGTGCAAGGTCTTTGAGCATGAACCATAATACGTCCGATTCTAACAATTGTTTAATATTTTCATGATGTGATATATACCCCGTGCTGACTGTGTTTTGAGTCAGACCGTACTTTTTAACCATTTTCTCATGACTTTTTCTCATTATGCCGACAAACCTGGCTTCAAGAGATTTGGATTGTCAACCCATGGGTCACGGTAATCAATAATATAAGGTATATTGAATTTTTTTGATAATTCCCTTGCAACAAGAAAATCCGTGTAAGGAGGAGCAGTTGCCATTATTACATCGATTTTGTGTTTCTTGAGGATATTTGTACCGAGTGCTACAGCCCTTTTCAACCATTTAGCCTTACTGTCAGGCTGATATATTGTCTGTAAAAATTTCCTTCCGAGAGTCTGTACAGTGTATGATGGAAACCTGACTGTTTTAGCTTTGTCGGAACTCCCTTTTTTTGGTGGAGTTCTGAAAATTGAAATTTCAGGATTTTCCAAATCCTTCATCAATGTTTCATCGAATGCATAAAATGAAGTCGGCGATTCTGTCAATATGATTGGTTTCCATCCATATTCCGGCAGGTACTTGATGAATTTAACAATTCTCTGAACACCGCTAAGCCCCATCGGGGGGAAATAATAAGCAATAATAAGGACAGTCCTATTAGTCAAAGCAACTGTCCTTATTCTCTATAACAATTTTCATTTTATAATTTTTTTCATTTAATCCTGTAAATAATCCAAGATTTAATTCTGGGATTATTAAAACTAAATTTTAAATTTCAAATTCCTTTTAATCAACCGACAACCGGAAGCTCTCCGGGTGCAGTTGTTATTGGTTTTCCGCCGTTTCTTGTTACTAATGCCAGGTCTTCGACTCTCATTCCGAATTTATCCGGTAAATATATTCCTGGTTCAATCGCGATAACTGCACCTTCTGGCACAATCTGGTCATCTAATCTGAATGTAATTGTAGGCATTTCGTGAGGAACCAATCCGATTCCATGTCCGAGCGAATGCTGGAAGTATTGACCATATCCTTCCTTTCGGATAATACCTCTTGCAAATTCATCAAGGGTTTTTCCGTTCATACCAGGTCTAACGTTAGCTATTGCATGGTCTTTGGCTTTTACAAGCATCTTATATAAAGTTTTTTGCTCTTTGCTGGCTTTCTGGAAAGCAACAGTTCTTGTTAAATCTGAACAAAAACCATTCACCCTGCACCCGAAATCGAAAATAACAAGGTCTCCGGGTTTGATTTTCCTGTCGCTTGGCTGCCCATGAACCAAAGCACCGCGTGGACCGCTTGTAACTATTATATCAAACGGGTCGCCTTCAGAGCCGAGAAGTCTCGATTGATAAGCAATTTCGATTGCAAGGTCTCTTTCTGAGACGCCGTTCTTCATTTTCTTGGTTACTTTATCAAACGTTTTAAGTGTGATTTCACAGGCTTTTGCCATGTAATCCAATTCTTCGGGTGATTTAGGAATCGTAAATCTTTCAACTACGTTTACACCCGGTTTGAATTTGAGTGGTCTTAGCTGATTCCTGATGGCAACTGCATCGGAATAAGTTACCCTGTCTGATTCGAACACTATGTTCACGACTTTCTTCAAAACTTTTTTCTGTTTAACGTATTTCCAGACATCCCTGGCTATATATGTTTGTAGATTTGGCAAAGGAAATAATTCAGTTTTTATTTGTTCTTCGTACCTGTCATCGGTAAAGAAATGCAATTCATCTTCTGTAATGAAAAGAACGGCACTCGAACCTGAGAAATTTGTAAGGTATCGAATGTTCGGCAGGTAAGTTACCACGACTGCATCAACCTTGAGGTCGGTCATCGTGAATCTGATCTGCTCAAGCCTTTTATCGCATGCTTTAGGATAGCCTGCTTTTTGCTCGGTTACTTTTGTTATAGCTTTAGACATAGAGTTATTAATTTAATTATTGAACAAAGTAATTTGGTGATTCTTTAGTTATTCTTACATCGTGAGGATGAGATTCTCTCAATCCTGCGGCAGTAATTCTCAAAAATCCTGCTTTTTGTTTCATATCCGTTATAGTTCTGCTTCCTGTGTAACCCATAGCTGCCTTCAATCCACCAATTAACTGGTAAATAGTATCGGCGACTACTCCTTTGTATGGCACCCTTCCTTCGATACCTTCAGGCACCAGCTTGGAAATCTCTTCCTCGACATCCTGGAAGTACCTGTCTGCAGAACCCTCGTGCATGGCACCCTGTGAGCCCATTCCCCTGTATATTTTATAAACCCTGCCCTCGTAAAAGATTTTTTCGCCGGGACTTTCTTCATGCCCTGCAAACATGCCGCCAATCATCACGGAGTCAGCACAGGCTACTATTGCTTTTGCCAGGTCTCCTGTCTGTTTGATTCCCCCGTCTGCTATTATTGGCACATCTGATTTCATTGCGATTTCCGCAACATTCATTATTGCACTGAGTTGAGGCACACCGACACCGGCAACAATCCTGGTTGTGCAAATCGAACCGGGTCCGATTCCTACTTTCAATCCGTCAACTCCAGCGTCAATCAGAGATTTTGCGGCTTCTGCAGTAGCTATATTGCCTGCAACAACCTGTAGTTTGGTATATTTAGATTTAATTTGCTTTACAGTATCAATAACACCTTTTGAATGTCCGTGTGCAGTGTCGACAAATACGGCATCTACACCTGCTTCGAGCAATGCCGATACCCTTTCCATCGTATTGCCGGCTACCCCGACAGCCGCTCCCACTCTCAATCTACCATGGTCATCCTTGGTCGCATTCGGATGCTTCTTCTTCTTCTGTACGTCTTTGAATGTAATCAAACCCTGCAATATATAATGCTCATCTACTACAGGCAGCTTCTCTATCCTGTGCTTCTGCAGAAGTGTTTCAGCATCTTCAAGAGTGGTTCCCACAGGCACAGTTACAAGCTTATCCTTTGTCATATATTTTGCTATGCCCTCATCTTTAGCAGGATTGAATCTCAGGTCCCGGTTCGTTACTATTCCAATCAACTTCATGCTGTCATCGACAACAGGAATACCCGATATATGGAACTTTGCCATCAATTCGTGGGCGTCCTGCACGGTACTGTTAATTGTAAGAGTAATAGGTTTTATAATCATACCGCTTTCGCTGCGTTTTACCCGGTCAACGTTGTCTGCCTGCCTCTCGATTGACATATTCTTATGAATGACTCCCATACCCCCTTCGCGTGCAAGAGCCACAGCCATTTCTGCTTCGGTAACCGTGTCCATTGCTGCACTCAGGATTGGAATGTTCAGTTTAATCTTTTTTGTCAGCCGTGTTTCGAGGTTTGTGTCTTTTGGGAGAATCTCGGAATAGGAAGGGACGATAAGAACATCGTCATAAGTAATTCCTTCGGTTCTGATTTTCTCTTGCTCTAATTTCATAATAATTTCCAACACTTTTCGGAAAATTGCGAAAAAAATAAACACAAAATTCGCAAAAAAAAAGGACTTATTAGTAGTTTTTTTTGATTTCGGTATAATTTTTTCTAAGGATTAATTAATTCTTTAAGTAAATATATGGATATAAACGGGTTAGTGGTTGTAAGCTGAATTTGATGAAAAGAAGAAATGGACTTTAAGAATAAAAAAATTAAAAAGTGGATTTTTTATCTTTGTCATTAATGTATTTTTTTATTTATTGAAAACAAAAGAATAAAAGTTTTTTTTCCGGCTATAGATCCTGAGCCAAGTTCAGAATGACATTCACTCAACACTTAAAAATTAAAACTTTAATTCGCCTCTTTCATCTTCTCCACGGCTTTGAGCTTGATTTCTGAGAGAAGTAATTGCTTTTTGAGTCCTGCTTTTTCTTCTGCTGTTTGTGCTGAGTTGAGTGCCTCGAGTGTGTTTTTCATTTCTTGTTTGATTGAATCTATATCGAGTGCTCCGGCTTCATCTGCATTTTCTACGAGAACTGAGATTTGATTTTTTCTTACTTCAGTGAATCCAGAATTTGTGGCAAAAAATAATGTTTTGTCCGTTTCATCAACTACTTTCACTATGCCAGGGTCGAGATTTGATACAATCGGTGCGTGGTTGTTCAGCACCTGGAAAGGGCTGACTGAACCCGGAACTGAGCATGATTGTACCTTCCCTGAAAATACAACTTTTTGCGGCGTAACTATTTCGAGCATCATTAATTTATCTTCTGCCATAAATTACCTGTTTCTTTTTTATTCAATTTTTTGAGTATGAGACCCCACACTAAAGTGTGGGATTAATGTTCTATTTCTGCTTCTTTGCTCTGTCTAATAGTTCGTCAATTGTTCCTGCATAGCTGAACAATGCTTCGGAAACTTCATCGCATTCGCCCTTGAGGATTGCTTTGAATCCGGCGATAGTATCATCAATCTTCACATAGCGTCCTTCGTAGCCGGTGAACTGCTCGGCAACCGAGAATGGCTGTGAGAAGAATTTCTGGATTTTCCTTGCACGGTAAACTGTAAGCTTGTCTTCATCAGATAATTCATCCATACCGAGAATATTGATGATATCCTGGAGGTCTTTGTATTTCTGAAGAACTAACCTGACATTCATAGCCGTATCATAATGGTCATTGCCTACAACAAGCGGGTCCATTATTCGTGAAGTCGAATCCAGCGGGTCAACTGCAGGATAAAGCCCCAGCTCTGCAATCTGACGCGATAGCACTGTCTTAGCGTCAAGATGGGTAAATGTATTAGCCGGTGCAGGGTCTGTCAAGTCGTCAGCAGGCACATATACAGCTTGAACAGATGTAATAGAACCCTTATCGGTCGAAGCAATCCTTTCCTCGAGAATACCTAACTCTGTCGCTAATGTCGGTTGATAGCCCACAGCTGAAGGCATACGTCCCAGCAATGCTGATACTTCCGAACCTGCCTGGATGAAACGGAAAATATTATCGATGAACAAAAGCACATCTCTACCTTCGCTGTCGCGAAAGTATTCGGCTACAGTTAATGCTGTAAGACCTACTCTTAGTCTTGCTCCGGGGGGCTCGTTCATCTGACCGAAAATAAGTGCTGTTTTGCCAATCACACCCGATTCGTTCATTTCTTTGTACAGGTCATTACCTTCGCGTGTACGTTCACCCACACCTGCGAAAACGCTGAATCCGCCATGGTGCTTTGCAATGTTATGAATTAATTCCTGGATAATTACTGTTTTGCCGACTCCTGCACCTCCGAATAGACCTGTCTTACCACCTTTTGTAAAGGGCTCAATTAAGTCGATTACTTTAATTCCGGTTTCAAACATCTCTTTCTTGGTTGTCAAAGTTTTAAACTCAGGAGATGGTCTGTGTATAGGATATTTGATGGCAGTTTTGATTTCACCTTTGCCGTCAATACCTTTACCGGTAATGCTCATAAGGCGACCAAGCACTTCTGGACCGACAGGGATGGAAATAGGAGCACCGGTGTCAACTACTTTCATACCTCTTACCAAACCGTCTGTTGAATCCATAGCTACCGAACGGACACGGTCTTCGCCGAGATGCTGCTGCACTTCGCAAATTAATACATCTTCATTGCCCGATTCGGGGGATGTTCGGAGTATCTCAAGTGAATTTAATACTTCCGGTATTTTACCTTCGGGGAACTCCACATCAACTACCGGACCTATAACCTGAACAATATGACCTTCGTTCATTATTTTACTTGCCTTTTATTTTTTAATAATTTATATTTATTCGTTATTGACAAAAATGGCTGAAAATCCATTAAAATGTGAATGGCAAAAATAATGAATTATTTGAACATTGGCAAAGATGAGCCGATTTTCATCGAGTTATATTAATTGAAATTGAGATTTGTAATCACTGAGTTTTTATTTAAATTATTTATTTAGAATTACGGTAAATAATATATATTGCAATTCAATAAGTTTATAATAGTTAAAGAGTGCAAAATGGAAGATGAAAGCGAATTCAAAATTGACCCCACAGGCTATGACGAAATGATTCGACAGGCAATAGCCGAAGTTATTGCAGAAAAATTCATGAACGGCGAGATGTATCTCAAAGTCGTCGATGATTACAAGAAAAATGGAGATGATGTCTCTTCAGTTAATGATATGGAGAAATAAATAATGAACTTATTATCCTTTTTACTCCTTAATGACAAAAATAGAACCCTTTAATCCAACCTTATTAGCTTATTTTTATTTTTAATACGGAAATAAGGAAATAAGGTTTTATCTCATTCTGCATTGATTTTCTATTAAGGATTTAAAGGATTATATAAAGTTTTTTTAAAAATTATGACATTTTAAATTAAAAATTCATTTTAAATTTCAAATTTCAAATTTTAAATTATTATAAAGTTCAATGACAAAATCTATGTAATATCTGTTATTAAACAAAGATTGAGGATTAAATGGCAAATCAAAATACTTTAGTTGGAATAATAATGGGAAGCGATTCAGACCTTCCCACAATGAAGCAGGCTGCGGATGTCTGCAAAGAGTTCGAAATCGGCTACGAAGTCAAGGTAATATCTGCACACCGCAATCCATTGGATGCAATTGAATACGGAGCAAATGCACACAAAAAAGGGATGAAAGTGATTATCGCAGGTGCAGGCGGTGCGGCACATTTGCCGGGTGTTCTTGCAGGAAACACACCACTACCGGTTATTGGTATACCTATTGAATCTAAATCCCTGAAAGGATTGGATTCACTGCTGTCAATCATACAAATGCCTCCCGGTGTACCTGTTGCAACAGTTGGAATAGGTGCAGGAAAAAATGCAGGATTGCTTGCAGTGCAAATAATCGGAGCTTCTGATGATTCAATTCAAAAGAAATATCTCAAATACAAGGAAAAGCTCGCCGATGAATCGAGAGCAAAGAACGAGAATCCCGATGTGAAAAACGCCTGATATAAGATTAGTATTCTGGAAATTTGTATTAAAAAGAAAGAATGAAATTTAAAAAAATTATTCAGAATTTTAATAAATCCTGAATAATTTTAATATATTTTTTGTGGGCCCTGAGGGACTTGAACCCCCAGCCTACGGATTATGAGTCCGGCGCTCTAACCAATTGAGCTAAGGGCCCCCTTGATGTATTCAATTCAAAACTTTTTCCAAAAAAGGATTGCAAATTTACGAAAACTTTTTATTCATATCAACTGTGATGAGCAGATAATTCTATAAAGTCAATGGTATCTCCAGACTTGTCCTTATTCTAATAAAAAAAGAAAATTAATTCTTAATTATTCTCTATTCACTAATTAATAATTGAATAGTCCGATAAACAGTCCGAATTGTGCATATAAACCGCTTGCATTAAGTTTATCAGGAGGCTTGTTTTCATTAGGAAAAGTAGAATTTTTATTGAATTTCCATTCATTCATTAATGAAACAGAATATCCGGCGCTTCCCCTCAATGCTATGAATGGCGTTACTGCAAATTCTATATTCAGGTGTGGTTGAACAAGCCAAAAACCTGCTTCAATTCTATTCATAAAGTTATTGGGATTGACATCTTCTCCAATTTGATTCCATGAATAATTGCCTGTAGTTCTGTAATATTCTACAGCCATTGTACCCCAGCCGAGATTTACACCGGCTAAAATTGCAAGGCGGCGTGTCGGTACAAAAGCATAATCAAAAGAAAGTCCGTTGAAACTAATAGAATAGTCAATACTTCTTGTTGTATCAGCAATTACTGATTTAATTGTCTTGGAACCACCCGCACCAAAAAAGCTAAGTCTCATATTCGGTATAATACCTATAGCTGTGAAGCCTTCGGCTCCGGGCATAAATATATTAGAACCTTTAAATCTCTCTTTTCCCATTGACGGAAAATTTGAATCTATAAGTTTGTCTATTTCATCGAAATTGGCAAAGAAAAATGTTCCGGTAAATCCACCTGCAATTGCAAAGTAAGGAACTTTATCCTCTTTGATGGGAGTGCTTTCGAATGACAGGTCGAGACTGTCGAGCATATCATCCTGTGACCACAGAAAATTTGTTCCAAGTAATAATATTGCTATAACAATAATTTTGATTTTCATAGTTTTCCCCGTAATTATTTATTTGTTTTTTTCAAAAATAATCAATCTTTGTAACAAGAACACATTTTTATAGGATGTGCAATTCATTGAAGAAACGAAACGATTATGAGATGGAAATATTCTTTTCTTTCAGAATTTTAAGTAATAATCTTTTATTAATTACGTTATCTAATTTTCTAATTAATTTTGAATTTTAAATAAACTAAGTATCACAATGAACATAACTTTTCCGGATGGAAGCACCAGGGAATATCCCACAGGTACAACAGGAATGGAAATCGCTAAATCCATTTCCGAAGGACTCGCAAGAGAAGCTCTCGGTATATTTGTTAATGAAAAAAAATATGATTTGTCGCGTTCGATTAATGAAGATGCAAGTGTAAGAATTGTAACTTTCAACGATGAGGAAGGAAAGGAAATCTTCTGGCATTCATCTGCACACCTGATGGCTGAAGCAATACAAAGCATTTATCCGGGAGTAAAATTCGGTGTTGGTCCTGCAATCGAAAATGGTTTTTATTATGATGTTGACCTGCCTGAAGGTGTAGTTCTTTCAACTGATAATCTGCCACAGGTTGAAGAAAAGATGCGGGAACTTGCTAAGAAGGAATCCGAATATAAAAGAATTGAAATTTCATGGGAAGATGCTGTAAAGCATTTCAAACAGGTTGCTGATGAATACAAACTCGAACTTCTTGACGGATTGAAAAATGATGAAATTACATTTTATCAGCAGGGTAATTTTATAGATTTATGCCGTGGAACACATGTTCCAAATTCAAGTGTCTTAAAACATGTTAAACTGCTTGCAGTTGCCGGTGCTTACTGGAAGGGTGATTCGACGAGGAAAATGATGACAAGAATTTACGGAGTGACATTCCCTAAGAAATCAATGCTCGATGAACATCTGCTCATGCTCGAAGAGGCAAAGAAACGCGACCACAGGAAATTAGGAAAAGAGCTCGAATTATTTATTATTACGCCTGAAGTTGGTGTAGGTCTTCCGGTTTGGTTACCGAAGGGTACTATTGTTCGAAGAATTTTGGAAAGATTCATAAGTGAAGAATTGAAAAAGAGAGGATATAAAGAAGTCATAACTCCTCATATAGGAAATCTGAATTTGTATAAAACATCGGGACATTATCCATATTATTCCGATTCTCAGTTTGCTCCAATCAAAGTGGAAGAAGAAGAGTATATGCTGAAACCGATGAACTGTCCTCATCACCACTCGATTTATGCATCTAAGCCGAGAAGTTACAAAGAACTTCCTTTAAGATTAGCCGAATTCGGAACAGTTTACCGTTATGAGCAATCAGGGGAATTAACCGGTTTAATCCGTGTCCGTGGATTTACTCAGGATGACGCACATATTTACTGTATGCCCGAACAGTTAAAAGATGAATTAAAAAACAATATAGACCTGACACAGCTTGTATTCCGCACATTCGGCATGGAAGTGACAACACGTCTATCATTCCGTGATGACAAAGAAGGAAAATATATCGGCGATTTGGAGACATGGAATATTGCAGAAAGAATAATTAAGGAAGTCGCAGACGAAGTCGGGTTGAATTATAAAATAGGTCTTGGTGAGGCATCGTTCTACGGACCGAAAATAGATTTTATCGTGAAAGATTCTATTGGACGCAAATGGCAGTTAGGCACCGTGCAGGTTGATTATGTTATGCCGGAAAGGTTTGGACTCGAATACACAGGCGAAGATAATCAGAAGCACAGACCGGTTGTAATTCACAGGGCGCCTTTCGGTTCAATGGAAAGATTCATGTCGATATTAATAGAGCATTTTTCAGGGAATTTCCCCTTCTGGATTGCACCTGTGCAGGCGAGTATTTTACCAATCAGTGACAAACAGCATGATTATGCACAGGAAATTGAGCAAAAGCTTGACAAACTCGGATTCAGGATTTCAATTGATTTGAGAAGTGAGAAGGTAAACAGGAAAATTGCGGAATCGGAACAGCAGAAAATACCTTTTGCATTAATTGTCGGTCAGAAAGAAGCAGAAAGCGGAACTGTAGCACTGCGTCAGCACGGCAAAGGGGACTTAGGCACAAAATCTGTTGATGAGCTTGTCAATTTGTTTAATGATTTGAATAAGCCTGGTGTGATTTAAGTTAAAAGTTGTAAGTTCATAAAGTTATAAAGTAATTATTTTAGTTAATTTTGCAACTAAATTGAAATAGAAACTTTGGAGGAATTATGAATACAGCAATTTTGGTATCACCTAAAGATAAAACTGAGTTAAATTTCATCTCAGAATTTTTTTGGAAAACAAAAATTAAATCAAAAATTTTAAGTCTCGAAGAACTCGAAGATTTTGGCTTGGGATTATTAATGAATGAAGCTGACAGGAATGATAAAGCAAATAAAGAAGCTGTGTTGAGAAAATTGAGAGCAAATAAAATAAATTAGGATAAAAAAATATTATCATTCTTAGAACGTTAAAAATCATTATTAATTTATTTGATGTGCCTATTATAAATTGAACCTTGATAAATAATTGGATTGAAAAATCCTGATTTTAAAACAAATTCAAGGGATTCTTATGTCAAGTCAAAAAATCATTATCAAATTGATAATTATAGCAGCTCTTGTTATCTGTTCATTAATTCCTCTTGTTCTTATCGGTTTCATAGTTGAAGAACGTAAAGACAGGAGAGTCGAAGTTGAAAGCGAAGTCAGCCGGCTTTGGGGTGAAGCACAGCAGGTCATCGGTCCCATAATGGTCATACCATACAACGAACATGAAAAAAAGATTGAAAGCAATGGGAAAACTACCGATAATTTAATTTACCGGTATGCATATTTTTTGCCGGATATGATGAAACTGGAATCTGAATTAATTCCACAAATAAGATACCGCGATATATATGAAATACCCGTTTATGAAACATCTCTGAGACTTGAGGGGAGTTTTCCTTTTCCTGATTTTAAGTCTTTGAATATTGACTCATCAGATGTATTTTGGGATGATGCCTGCCTGATAGCAAGTTTTTCAGATATGAGAGGTATCAAAAAAGAAGTTGATTTACAATGGAATAATTCAAAAAATTCAGGTGAGAATAAATTATATTTTTTGCCGGGATTAATTGGTCCAGGCCTATTCAATTCGGGAATGCACGTTAAGCTGACGGGATTAAGAAACAACTCAAATGATACTTCTTTTGAATATTCATTCTCACTGAATCTGAATGGAAGCCGTTCACTAAGTTTTGCTCCTGTGGGTAAGGTGAATTATGTTACAATTGCATCAAATTGGTCGAATCCAAGTTTTTCAGGTTCTTTTCTTCCAACGTCAAGAACTATAGGCAAAGGTAAGTTTGAAGCAAATTGGGAAATAACATATTTTGGAAGGGACTATCCCCAAAGCTGGAAATCAAGTGATGATGTATCCCAAATCAATAGTAAAATATTTAATTCATTATCTACTGCAGAACTAATAATACCGGTTGAT
The DNA here is from genome assembly GCA_016219595.1 of Ignavibacteriota bacterium. Taxonomy (GTDB): domain Bacteria; phylum Bacteroidota; class Ignavibacteria; order Kapaibacteriales; family UBA2268; genus XYC2-FULL-35-21. Next base: position 51,636 of record JACRLY010000045.1, read on the forward strand.
ACGTATCAGAAAACATCACGTTCGGTTAAGTATGGAATCCTGTTCATAGCCCTTACTTTTCTTACATTCTTCCTGATAGAAATACTGAGGAAGATGAAAATTCATCCGCTTCAGTACTTGCTGGTCGGTCTTGCACTTACAATGTTTTACCTGCTTTTGCTGTCTCTTTCGGAGCATTGGAATTTCTTATATGCATATATAACTGCTGGTATCGCAAATATATTATTAATCAGTGCGTATGTTTTTGCTTTTCTTAAAAGCAAAAAGGAAGGATTATTACTCGCTGCGGTTTTGATTGTATTGTATGGTTATTTATATGTACTTTTGCAGCTTGAAAACTATGCTTTATTACTCGGTTCATCAGGATTGTTCCTAATCCTGGCTTTCGTTATGTATATAACGAGAAAAATTGACTGGTACACGGTTGGTAATCAAACTGAAAAAAAATGATATTGATTTTAATTACAGGGGTTCAAGATTTTGAATCCCGACAATTATTGTAGAATAAACAGGGATTGATTATGAAAAAAATATTATTTCTTTTGTTAATAATTATTGCTGTTTCATGTTCTGATAATTCAACAAATCAGCCTGTTAACAAGCTGAAAAAAACATATTATCATGCCTACGATTATTCGAGGAATTTTTTCCTTCTCGACACTTCATATTATTCTATATTAAATGAATTCTACAAATTGGGGTATTATCCACAATCAGCAGCCTCTTTGCGAATAAAACAAATTGAGGTTTGGGAAACAAATACAGAAGGGAATAGTACGACCTATGGAATTGCTTTTGCAGACCTGGAATATAAGAAATGTAATCAAGGCGAGAGATATGATGATACACTTCTGAATACACCTGTATTTTCAGGTGTGGTCGAGGGAGGTCCCTGGAAATTATTAGATTCTTCAAAATATTCAGTTGATTATAATTTAGGAATTATCAGATTAAAAGAATTAAAACCGGACAGGTATTATGCTGTATCATACAGAGTAGAAGGAGAATCAAATTCAAATGATGACGATGAATATTATGGGACTATGAAATCATATTACAGCCCGGGAGATACTTTAATTCTTAAGTTAATTTACAGACCGAATTTAATTCCACCATACAGAACTATCTGGCAAAGACTTCTTAAGAATTATTATACTTTTGATACAGAAGGAATTGATGTTAATAAAACAAAAGTAAAATTATATTATATCAATCAAAATAATGATACACTCGACGTGTTGGACAGCTTGCCGGATAAACTTGTAACCATATTTGGAGTTGACAGGACAGATGATTCGACCGGGAACCCCATTCCTGACGGGAATTTCGATTTGAGATTTCCATTTTTTAATAAGTCCGAAGGAATAATAAAACTGCCGTCAATTCAACCTTTTTATTCGGGTTTAATATCATATCTTCAGAAAATAAACCGTGTTGATTTAGTTGAAAAATATATGTATCCTGAAGTATATGACAAAACTTATGGGGAAGCCAAATCAAAAACGGAGAGAGACAGGTATTTGATTGAGATAATAACGGAGTGAAAAAATGAATTTAAGTATAATCATAAACAAAAATTTTAAAATATTTTTAATATTTTTTTTCTTATTTTTTTCTCCTGCTAATTACTTATTCTCCCTGGATGATAAGGAAGAAATATTACCGCTGAAAATTGGTAATGAGTGGATAGAAAATATTTGCCGCTATAGCAGCTCCGGAAAAGTTAATTGTCACAAAAGGATAACTAAAGTCACAGGGGATACTTTAATTAAAGGGAAAAAATATTATATTATTGAAGTAAGCGATTCAAACGGTAATGTGCAATCACGGAATTACTATATTAATGAACCTGATGGCTTATATGTTTATATCAAGAACAAATTGAATATGATATTAAAATATCCTGTTCAAACAGGTGAAATTTTCAGAGGAGTTAATGACACTATTAAAGTTGACAGTATGGATGTGCCGGTTATAGTATTTGGAAAGAATTTTAAATGTATTCGATTTAGCGTTGAAAGAAATGATAAAGTATCCTTTAAGATGATTATATACTGTTCGCCCGGTATTGGCAGAATTTTATACGAAATTTATGAAAGAGAAGATGAGGAATTAAAACTTAAGGAAAAATGGGAATTAATGGATTATAAAATAAAGTAACCAAATTTATTAAATGCCGAGTTTCTTTTTCAAGTCCTTATGGCTTGTCCAATTCTTACTAGTAAATTTTACATAATTGCAGAATTATAGTCTTCTGCATCTTCTTTTACTTTTTTCTTCTTATTATTTTTTGTTTTTTTCATTTCAATTCAAAATAATCGTTTTTCTACCTCATACTAATATTTGACAATTGCGAATAAACCTCTGAATAGCATTTTAACTGGTCTTTCAAACTCAAATTGCTGATATAGTTCATCGCATCGCTGTATATCTTTTCGGTTTGTGTCTTTGAAAGTGTTTTAATATCGAGAGGTTGTCCGTCAATCTCACGGATAAAGAATTGCCTCGTGATTGCTATTTCCATCAATGCCTGGAAAACATCTTCATTGTAAAATCCGAATTTTTCAGTGATAAGAGAAAATTGTACATCCGCTATACACCAGAATTTAAGTTTTTCGATTAACCGGGTGCTTCGGTTTTGGTCCTTCGACTCATGCAAATATAAAGCTATTTGATTGAGCAGGTATTCTCTTTCTTTTTTGTTCATCATATTATACATTGCTTCAGGAGAAGTCCACTCGTTTTTATAAGTATCGCTCAGTTTGTCTAACTGGATTATTGCATACGGACGCAGTTCTTCCAACGATAATATCGCTTTGAAAAGTGATTTGTCGTACTTTTTGTACATATCTGTCAATTGCTTTTTTTCGGGGTTTTCCTTGTCATCGTTCGTTTTAGTAGACTGGGAATATAAAATGAACACAACGAGAAAAAATCCTGCAATTGTAAGCGGCAGATAATTTAATATATATTTTTTCATTTGAACCTCGCAATCATAATAAAGACAATAAATCAGGCTCGAATAAGCACCCCTCCCACACACAGGAGGGGTTGCTATGAGCATGGCAAAAAACGGCGGCTTTTGAACTCACCGTTAATTAAGAATATATTAACCAATTTTCGTGCCAAGTGAGAAATGAGTATTATTTTCTACCTCATAGGTACTGCTATCTTATATACATCACCTTTAGATGGCTTGGGCAGCTTCTTATCGAGTATCCAGGGATTGAGTAATTTCACATCTTTGTACGTACTTCCATTGTCAGTTGCCCATTTCGATAGGTTTGGAATTTCTTCGTTACAATCAATATATTTTACATTGTCAGGTGTGTACTTATCGTTTGCCTCTATCTTGAAACCGTATTTTTCCGGATTTGACATAATTTCTTTTATTACGACAATACGAAGTATATATCTCGATGTTTCCTCGTTGAGAAACAAATCGAAAAAGTTGTTGCCGTTCTGGAAATCGAGATGAGAAGCGACATTAGAGTTGCCCATGTTGTATCCGGCAGCAGACAAAATCCAAGACTTATGCTGTTTGTATCCGTCTTTCAGGTATTCGAGTGCTGCTTCGGTGCTTTTTTCAGGATGACGCCTTTCGTCAACGTAATCGTCAACTTGTAAATCATAAGCCCGTGCAGTGCCGGGCATGAATTGCCAGAGTCCTACGGCACCTTTCGAAGAACGAGACATATACAATGCACTTTCTGCTACTGATAAATATTTCAAATCATCAGGAAGATTTTTCTCTCTTATTGTTTTTTCAAAAATCGGGAAATATCTCCCGGAGCGCTTTATGTAAAGAATGATCTGTCCCGGCTGCTGTAGTAATAAATAAAATTCACGTTCTGCTCTTTCCTTTACTTCGGGAATGTCGAGTGGGATTTTCTCTCCGCAGAATTCAAGATGATTAGGAAGTTTCAGCGATGACAAATAAGAAAATAAATTCTGTGCTTTAAGAACAGAAATTGAAAATACAAACGATAGTATCGTTAAAGAAATAAAATATTTTTTCATAACTTTTCTAAATTATTTTTTGAATTATGAATAGCCACGACTTTTAAGTCGTGGTAATAATTGAAACCATAAATCGGGATTTATCACCTTAAAATAAGTGACTAAAGTCATAATCTATTGTTCATTAGATTCCACTATCTAAAGATAGTGGCTATTCATAATACATTAAAAAATTAATTTATTTAAAATTCATTTTAAATTTTAAATTGGAAATTAAATTCCGTTATTAATAATCAAATTCAGTTTATAATTATTACTTTAAAGAAACATCAACAATCTCATGACAAAGGAGTTTATCCCTTTCGTCATTAGTAGCAATTATTACGCCAGCACCGTAGGATGTCCTGGTTTTGATTATTTCATGAACTGACTCCACTCCGGCTGAATCGAGATTGGTCATTGGTTCGTCGAAAATCAGAATTTCACAATCCCTCTGGATTGCAAGAATGTATTTCATTCTCTGTTTCATTCCCGATGAAAATGTTCTGATGACATCATCTTTTTTCTTGTGGAGATTAAACATTTCCAGAAGGTCAATGGCTTTCTTATTATCGAAAGTTGTTCCTGTCAGTCCTGACATAATTTTAATATGCTCGATTGGTGTAAATTCATCGTAAAGATTGAGGTATGGAGCTACATAACCGAGATGTTCGAAATAGTTTTCTGTTTTAATGATTGAATCATCAATCTTTAATTCAACATTTCCTTTTGTAGGTTTCAATATACCGCATAATATTTTCAGGAATGTGGTTTTGCCTGAACCGTTTGGACCTGCTACACCAATGATTTTCCCGTTTGACAAATACAGGTTTATATTAGAAATAATTATTTTATTTCTACTGAATGATTTCGTAATATTTTCCGCTTTTAAATTGAAATTTTTCATTTAAAAATTCTTTGTTATAGATAATGATATAAACAAATCATTTGGAATATAATTTCACTATCGCATATGGATGCCGAAACGAGCTCAGCATGACATAAAGCAGATAATGATTAAAATAATAATTCTTAAATTGCTAAGTTTCAGAATACAATTTAAATAATATAAGCATGGCATTAAAATTAGTAAAAGTTACAAACGATATAAATTCAGGATTACTCGATAAATTAAACGAAGCACAGCAGGAGGGTGTTAAAACCATTGACGGACCCCTGCTGATTATTGCAGGTGCAGGAAGCGGCAAGACCCGCGTCCTGACTCACCGCATAGCCTACCTGATCGAACAGGGAATTAATCCATATAATATACTGGCACTCACTTTTACAAATAAAGCCGCAAAGGAAATGCTTGAAAGAATTTCGAGAATTGTCCCTCCCGAATCAGCAAATAAAGTCTGGGCGGGAACATTCCATTCTATCTTTGCAAGGCTATTGAGGTATGAAGCGAATTCTATAGGATTTACAAGTTCATTCTCAATATACGACACTGAAGATTCATTAAGTGCTGTCAAAGGTATTATGAATAATCTCGGAGTCAATCAGCAGAAATTTTCACCCCAAAGTATGATAGGTAGGATTTCTTGGGCAAAGAACCAGATGATTGATATCGAAGCATATTCAAATTCGGCAGAAAGTGAGCTCGAAAAACAAACTTCGGTAATTTATAATGAATACCAAAAGGCATTGCAGTCAAACAATGCTATGGATTTCGACGACCTGCTCATTAATATGATTGAAGTGTTAAAACATTCCGATGACATTCTTGATAAATATCAGAACAAATTCAGATACATACTTGTTGATGAGTACCAGGACACTAACCGTGCTCAATATATAGTAATCAATATGCTGGCAAAAAAGCATAAGAACATCTGTGTCGTGGGTGATGATGCTCAGAGTATATACAGATGGCGCGGCGCCGACATTCGCAATATTCTGGATTTTCAGAAAGATTATATTGAAGCAAAAGTTGTACGGCTGGAGCAGAATTACCGTTCAACAAAGACTATACTCGGTGCGGCGGATTCTGTAATTAAATACAACCGCAAACAGCTTTCCAAAACATTGTGGACTGACAATATTGATGGTGAGCCGGTCAAAATTATTGAGTCATCGGATGATAAGGAAGAGGCAGAGAGAGTCGTGAGTATTGTTTCTGAAAATTCTAAAAGCGGGAATTTTTCTCATAAAGATTTTGCCATTTTATACAGAACCAATGCACAATCGCTTGCGCTCGAGAATGCATTCAAGAAAGTACAGATTCCATATATAATCATTGGTGGTATTTCATTTTACCAGCGAAAAGAAATAAAGGATGTACTGGCATATCTCAAGCTTTTGGTGAACAGGCAGGATTCAGAATCATTAATCAGAATCATAAATGAGCCGCCGAGAGGCATCGGTCCTACTTCATTGAAATATATTAAGGGATTTGCAGAAAAGCACAATATATCGCTTTATGATGCATTTCTCAGGGTGAATGAAAATGAACATCTTCAGCAGAGAGCAAAGGAATCTGCATCTAAATTCATAGCATTTATCGAAAATTACCGCTCATTAGCAGGTAATTCGGAACCAGGTAAACTCGCAGAGCAATATATTTCCGAAACCGGGATATTGCAAATGTACAGGGAAATTAACACAGAAGATTCCCTTGACAGGTGGAATAATATACAGCAATTCCTTTCGGATTTTGTCGATTATTTTAACAGAAATGAAGAAGCACAGTTCGGGGATTACCTGAACCAACTTTCTTTGCTAACTGACTTCGACCAAAAGGATACATCGCAGGAACAGGTTAAGATGATGACACTTCATTCTGCTAAAGGTTTGGAATTCCCTGTTGTTATTATTGCAGGTCTGGAACATGGATTGATGCCTTTACTCAGAGCCGACAGCCATTTTGAAGAAGAAGAGGAAGAAAGACGATTGTTTTACGTCGGAATAACGAGAGCAGAAAAACTACTTTACCTGACTTATGCAAGAAACAGGATGAGATTCGGCTCCTATTCTACTTCATCTCCAAGTAAGTTTATAAATGAAATTGACCAAAAGTATCTTGAATATTCTCAAAGGCTGAATAACGTCATCTCATATCAGCCTATTAAAAATGACTTTCAAAAACCATTTCCGTCTATTAGTTTTAAACCAAAAAAGGAAATTACATCATCTCAGGATGAATTTATCAATAAATTCAAAACAGGTGACTGGGTAAATCACTCCCATTTCGGCAAAGGGAAAATCATGGCAATGGTTGGAACGGGTAATAATGCCAAGGCGGTTGTTAATTTCAATTCAGTCGGGAAGAAAGTATTAATGCTTCAGTATGCAAAACTTGAGAAAGCCTGATATAATTATTTCCTCCAGGTGATTTCCAATCCAACGGCTACTGCATGTTTGCAGTATTTTTTCTGATTGAGCCGGCAGGTACATTTCCAGTTTAGGAAATTTTTATTGAGAATGAATTCCACAGTCCTTTTTGTACCTCCACGAACAATTTCAGATACTTACCCTTCTGAATATGCAGTTATTTCTACATTTTTATTTTCATAAAGCTCTTTGCCCAATCGAAAATTCGAAGAAATTGAACATTCCCTGATAATGGTTTCATCTAATTTGAAAGATATTGATTCTTTTTCAGATTTCATTTTTTTATTTCCTTTAGTATTAATTTACATGAAATATTTATATTATATATGATTAATCAAATACACTTGTGTAGTTATTAACTAAAAATTATTAATTGTATTAATGTTCTAAATTATTAATTTTTATAATAACTAACAAAATACTTAGTATAATAAAATAAAAATTTTAAATACAGAAAATAGATTTATTTACCAATATTATTGAAATATATTGATTGCTATAGATTTCTGTAAAATACTTGTTGTAAATGTGGAAAACTTTTCTTAAAATGTACAATTCTAATTAAATACTTTTTAGTTCTTTAATTTATTATGGTTTTAATTTTTTGGAGTTTGTTATTATGTCAGATAAGAAAGCAGATTTAGCTGGTCCGGGTATAAGCACATACCCCGAGGTGGAGAAAATTCTCCCAAATGATTATCAATCGATTTTGAACAAGAAGGACACACAGAAAGCAATCTATGCAGTGAAAGACTACATAGAAAAGAATTTATGCAAGGAACTGAATCTTTTCATGGTTCAGGTTCCGCTCATCGTAACCAGGGAAAGCGGAGTAAACGACAATTTAGACCGTGACGGCTCACGCACACCTGTTGAGTTCCCATGCGGACTTGGAATAAATCCCAGGCTCAATGCACAAGTTGTTCAGGCGGCAACAAAATGGAAACGCCCGGCTCTGAAGCAATTTGATTGCAAAGTAGGAGAAGGCATTAACACTGATATGCGTGCTGTCCGCAAAGATTATTTCCTCGACCATGACCACAGCTCTTACGTTGACCAGTGGGATTGGGAAAGAGTGATGACCATGGAACAAAGAAATCTTGCATTCTTGAAAGAGATAGTTACTAAAAATCTGGAAAGTTATAACAGGTGCTGAAGATTTTATCCAGGGAATGTTTCCTCAATTAAAAGACCCGAAAGTTCCTAATCTTCCTAAGGAGCTTAAATTTATACATGCAGAAGAAATCCTCGAAATGTTTCCGGATCTGCCGCGTAAACAGAGGGAAACACAAATTCTTCAAAAGTTCCCTGCTGTGTTTATTATTGGTATAGGCTCAGTTCTTAAAGACGGCTATCCTCACGAGATGAGAGCAGCCGACTATGATGACTGGGTAACAGATACATCAAAAGAATCAGGTAAAGAAACATTCGGTTTAAACGGCGACATCCTCGTTTGGAATCATATAACCAAACGCCGCCATGAGCTTTCATCCATGGGCATCCGTGTCATTAAGGAAACTTTAGTGAAACAGCTTGAAATAGCAGGTTTGAGCCATTATCTCGAACTGCCTTATCATAAAGCTATAATGAACGATGAGATTCCTTTGAGCGTTGGTGGAGGTATTGGTCAGGGACGTGTTCAGATGCTTCTGCTTCGCAAAGCACATCTTGGCGAAGTAACGGTAACAGTTTGGCCCGATGAGCTTAAGAGAATTTGCAAAGAAAAAAATATTCACGTGCTTGAATAAAATTTAATATTATAAATTTTATGTTAAGATTAATGAAATTGCAGGGACACAAAATTTTGTGTCCCTGGAGTTAGGGATTAACCCTTAGTTCATGATAATCAGAAATCATGCTGCTTTTTTTAAATAGCAGCTATTTAATTCTATTGATTGTAATTATTCATTCCATCGAGGAAAAAATGAAAATAATCTCTGCTATAAATTTTAAAGGTGGTGTCGGTAAAACCACAATAACATGGCTGCTTGCAAAATTCCTTGCCGTTAAAAATCAGAAAAATGTACTTGTTGTCGATATTGACTCCCAAATGTGTCTCACACTGGCAGTTCATTTTGATGAGGAAAAAGGAAGATTTAAAAAAGATTTTGAGAGCTGGTATCTTCAACATATTAAAAACAAAAAGACCTTTTTAGACGCACTCGAATCATTTGAAAAAGGGAAAGGTAATTTCCTCGATTATCCAATCAGCGCCTCGATGATATATAAAATGAGCGAGAAACTGCACTTTATTCCATCAACTGACGACATGTACTGGCTTGAATCAGATATCAGCAACAGGGATAGAGTCAAAAGCTTCGTCAAAGTATTTCTCAATAAATTAGAACACACTACAAACTTCGATTATGACTATGTCTTCTTCGACTGCCCGGCTTATTTCAATGCTCTGACTCATTCAGTTCTTAGTAATTCTGACTTGATAATAATACCTGTTAATCCGGATGTGTTTGCCTCTACCGACATTAACGAAATGCTCGAAGGATTAAGCCGCAGGATACAGCCATTGCCGCCGGCAAAAATCGGTGTTGTCATGAACAAAGCAAAAACGATGAGAGACGTTTACCTCACACCTGAATCCAAAAAATTTCTCAAAGATGCAAAGCAAGCAAAAACCTCAATAGAACATCGTGGAATATCAATCGAAGTGTTCGATAGCTGCATCCCTGAAAAAGGGGACATCAAAAAAGCAATGCCAACAGAAAAGTTCCCACAGGAATTTGAAGAGTGTTTCAGCAGTCTCTGGTCAAAGCTGAAGGGTTTGGTGGAGTAGTGAATGAGTATATATTACCTTCAGATAATAAATTTACTGCTAACCGCTTTACCTTGATATTTTAATACGACTATATAAGCACCTGACGAAAGACCACCGCAATCTACATTTAAAGTATGTCCGCCAATGCTATACCACTTGGTTTTCACAGGCTCCAGCGAAGGTTTTCCGCTAATATCATATATCGAAATATCAACGGAGTTATCTTCAGTAAGATAAAAATAAATATTCAGGTCCTTGCTTGTGGAATTTGAGAAAAAAGTAAACAGTGATTGAAAATTATTTGCATTATCATCATCAACCGAACTGCCGGGATTGTATTCATAGCATCCAATGTCAGGTGTGGCATCACGCTGAATACTGTCGTGGTCATAAGAATATCCGTTAGCCGAACTGCCTTTATCAATCGGAAAACTACCTGACCTGAGATGGAAGTCCTGTCCCTGGCGGTTCACAAACATTGAATCAATGTTTTTAACAAAATAGGAATGTGCATCCTGTCCGGATGAAGCCTGCCAGTCAGCAAGCATATCAGAGTTGTAATCAATCCCCTCACCCTTAACATCATTAATATAATTAAATTCAATAGTAGAATTTATAATGTTGTAATCCCCTGTATAGGTTGCATGACTGTCTGCCATAAAGACTAATCCTTTCGGCACAACATCAGGAGTATATTCAATCCCTCCGACAATAAGTGAATTGAACATATTCAGCTTTTTGGTTGTTCCCTCTACGGAAACATTATTAGACCCATTATCAACCGCAGTGCAGTTTATTACATTTGTTACAGTCATTTTATTTATTGGAACATTAGCGTCATTTTGATCCAGTTCGATACCTGTACTGATATTATTATAGGACAAGCAATTGAACAAGAACACAGTGTCAGCCCAGCATTTGAATCCACCACCGCTAAGATAAGTCGTATTATGAGATGTACAGTTGATTGCTGTAATATTATTCCCGTCGAGGTCGAAACCATCACCGACACGTGCTGCAGTGCAGTTGATGAGTGTAACATTTCTTTCATTATTATGCCCGAAAGCAAATCCATCAGCATTACCATCCGGATTATGTATAGGTGTTGTAAAATCAGCATCGTGGGAATAGCAATTTATAAGAGTTACGTTAGTAATCTCATTTTCCGGACCGATTTCTTCATTTGCAGTTGCATCGAAACCAAAATTTCCGAATCTATACATCTCGCAATTTCGAAGTGTTATGTAATGTGTGCCTCCGTAAACAGAAATGCCGTAATCCATATCATGTGCTTTACAGTTTGTTATTTCAACATGGTTTGCAGGAAAAGTTATTACCATTCCTGAGTTCCAGCACGAGTCTTCAATTCCTTCTAATTTAATATAAGAATTTTGAATGACAATAGCATTTCCTTGATATTCGATTCCTTGCAGTAAAACACTTTCACCGTTATATGCACGGATTACTATAGCTCCGTCTTTCATATCTGTTCCGTTATTAACTGTATTAATACTTTGCTGATAATTACCGCCTCGAATATTAAGTGTATCACCTGCGGTAACTATGGTTAAGGCAAATTCAAATGTTCGCCAGGGAGTATTTACAGAACCGTCATTACCGTCATCGCCGTTAGTGGCTACAAAATAAGCTCTGGAGATAGCAGAATTATAACATGACAATAATATGATTAAGCAGAAAGAAACCGGGTAGAAGAAATTATTCTTCATAAAATTCCCCACAATAAAATGTAAAAAATATTAACTAGGATGAAATTAATTAACTAATATAACCTAAAACAAAAGTGCTTATATTTACTAATATAATTTATTAAAATCTATAAGATTATCATCTGAAAATATTATTCTTTTAATAAATTTTAGAGTTTCAAAATCGAAAATGTAAAGACCACCTCTATATGTTCTAACGTATAAATTGTTACCAGCCCTTACTAATTGTGTTGGGTTATTCATTGCAGAGTAATCTGGAAATTTCAATTCAAAATCAAAATTAATAAACCTTTTTACTGTTTTATTATTAATAATAGCAATACCATTATACATACCAATAATAATTGAATTTGATAAACTATCAAAATATATTGTTTCAAATGAACTTAAATAAGGTTTTTTCTCGAAATCTTTTAAACGATAAAGTTCAGCTTTAAGCACTTCTTTAAAACCATTATTGAATTGATATAATTTCCCAATCATCATTCCCATATGGGCTAAACCTGATGTTATATACAATGAATCGTTTAGAATAAGTGCTTTATTTATATTTGTAATATTTATTAATTTAACTTTATTTTTTATTAAATCAAATTCTAGTCCGTAACCACCAAATTCACCTTCATCCTTAAAAATATAAAACTTATTATTATATAAAGCAGTAGCTCCATTATTAACATCTATAAAATTCGTTAGACTTTTTATTCTATAAATCCTTTTTGAATATTTTTTTAAAATAAAACTTAAATCTTTTTTCAATATAGTACCATTATTATAATCCATGATAAAGAGTGTATCACCTACAAGAAAAGTTGGATTTATACTGGCATCAATTAATATCGGTTTTTCAGAAACATCAATTAAAAATGTTTTTTTATTATCATAAATAGTAAATTTATCATTTGATTTCTTTTTCACAAATAATGATTGACCGGAATTGTACTTTTGAAAATCTTCAATTAATGAATCATCTTTTAATAAAGGATGAAATAAAAAATTTTTAAATCTAAATAACTTATATAAACTGTCGCCATTATAATACTTATACGTTAAAAATAGTGTGTCATTATCGATAATTCCAATTTTGATTATCTCTGGTTGTTTTTTATAGAGTTCAACTAAATCTTCTGGAATGACATAAATTGATAAACCAGTAGAATCATTTTGATGTATTTTATCATTTATAGGTTTTTGAGTATCGCAACAACAAAGGAGTACTATATACAATATTAATATAGGATATTTCATTTTATTCCATGTGACGCTTGTACACAAAATCAGAATTAAGATTATTAACACTAAGCATACTCAAATGCTTTTGCTTTGATATACTTCTTCGGTTTTCCATAAATAATGCTTTGAATGTGTGCTAATGTATCACGTGTAAAACTTTCGTCTCCACATTTTTTACAAATTTTCGCAGGGATTTTATCAACAACAATAACCTCGCCGTCAATACTAAATACCTTATTGACTTTACCCTCGGTGAATACAAGTGAACCGCAATTTGTACAATGTTCTCTTATTTTCTCAATTGATTTCAATTATAATTATATTTTAATTTGCTTAATTGAAAAAATTTTAATTCAATTTACAAATTTAATTTTCTTTAATTAATTTTCCACATAAACTATTTATATTTGTAATAAAGAAAAATAATAGCGTATTCAATATTTATTTCAATATTAAATTCAATAGTCATTGGAGGAAATATGTTTAAAAAAGTGCGTACTTATCTGTTTATTTTACTATCACTGATTTTACTATTCTTATTCTTCAACGATGTTTTCACTAACGGTCAGCAGGATTCGACACTATTTACAAAAGATTCAGCAGTAGTAATCCTGGATTCCATTTCAGCACCCAAAGATTCAATTTCAGTACCTACTATTTCCGGAATAACGGCAGAAGACAAATATCCTCACGCTTGCGTCAGTTGTCATAAGAATTATAAAGAAATGTATTTTGATGGTCGAATAAGTACCATTTTGAAGGAATGGAGTGAAAAAGGTGTTGATGAAAAATTACTTGCAAAAATTCAAGCTGGCGCACCCGATGGTGTTAATCTCAAAGGAAAACACTCCTACAAATCGAATGATAATACAAGCATTCCTGAGGATTGTAATAAATGTCACGGAAAATCAATGAAAACAGCTCTGCCTTTATCTCAGTTAGTCCACATTATTCATCTTAATGGAGGCAAGGATAATCACTACATTACTATGTTCCGGGGAGAATGTACGCACTGCCATAAACTTGACATGAAAACAGGAATTTGGTCTGTTCCCAATGGAAAGGAAAACGAAGAAGAGAAATAGTTAAAAATAAAGTAACAGCTAAAAAGAAATACAGGTTTGTTTTTTAAAACATACTTATAAAACTATTTCATCTTCACCTGTTTAGCTACATAGATATATGATTTCTCAACCAATTTTTTCCATTGGGTTGAATGTTCATTCGGTAACCGCACCCATTCTTTCATGGGCCTACCATTCATCGGGTCGAAATGTTTTGTTCCTTTCAACTTTAATATTTTGTCAACATCATCAACATTTAATTTGACAACTATTTCATCCTTCCACAGCATAGCAAATGCCTTGCCTTTTGAATTTTTTATGCACAATGTTCCGAACATTTTCCCGGTTTTTGAATCAGGGAAATCCACTGCTATTTTATGAAAAAGTTCTTCTGCTTTGGTCATAGTATGTTAACTGTTCTTTTTATTATTTGAATATATCCTCTGTTATTTTATCCCAACAATCTACATCTTTTTTCTTCGCATAATTTTTTATTAATAGCAATTTCATTTTAATCAATCTCCCGATTGTTTCGTCCAGCAATGGAGCTGTGAAGACGGTTATTGATTTGGGATTCAAAGTATCCCCGGAATTTTTGTTAAACACAGATATATTGTCTATGAGTTCATAGATTTGCTGATTTGATATTTCTTTATAATTAATATATGTTTTTCCTTCGAGGTCTATATAAATTCTAAGACTGTCCAATTTCTTTATTACATCGGCAAATTTCCTGTTCATGATATAATAATAAAAAGTTGAATCTGACTCATCATAAAAATTAGACAGGTCCTCCAAATAATTTTTAATAAAGATAACAGGAACTGCCACACTGTCTCTTTTGTTCCATACCCCGTAACAAAATAAATCATCTGATATATCATAATAAGGATAAGTAATAATATCCAGTATTTTAATATTTAATTTATTATTGATTTTCTTTATTCGATTTATTTGTTTAAGTTTAATGTACTTCAGGGTAACCTTTCCGTTTGAATCAATAAATGGTTTTTCGGCATAAGCTGACTGAGTTATAATAATAATAAAAACAAAAACGATGTGAATAAATTTTCTCATGTTAATATGCAAATGCAAACAGTAATTATTTAATTAATAATAATTCTTCAACCAGGTTCAACGTTAACATGAGCTTTTCGCTCGACGATTCGTCCGGCAATAAATGCAAGCAATCCCATTAATATTCCTGAAATGATTCCAATTACCGGACCTGTTACCATCATCATTATTTTCAGGTTTTCATGTGCTGTCTGCATATTGCTCATCATTTCCAGTTCTTCGGGATGGTGAGCAATAAAATCATTGTACAAAATCAGGTGAGCCCCTGTTACCCATACAGTATTAATCATGCTGACAAGAAATCCGTGCAGGAAATATTTCCCGGGGGCTTTCTTTGCTATTATGTAAGCACATAGAACCAAAATTCCAAGCCATAACAAGAATTCAATTTTGGAGGGTATTACATAAGTTGTTCCGATAGCCATAGCTAAACCAAAAAGAGAAAGTAGTAGAATTAATTTAAAATTCATAATATCTCCTTAATAAAACTGTATATTGATTTGAGCAAATATAAGTTAATAATATATAAAATTTAATTAATATATTGATAATTAATTATTTAGGTAACACTAATATTTTTAAATAAATCGCTAAGTCATTTCATTCATTATTTATTCGTTGGAGATTCATGAAGTAAAAGATGGGATACACTTCGACTGTTCACACCGTCACAATATGATGTGTTGCCGGGAATTAAATCCCCCTGGATATTGCATCAACACACTTTTCTCACCTCATATTCAGATGGAAACTATGCATTAGCAGATAACTGTTTAGTTCTTCAACAGCGAATAATTTTGAAATTCCTTACGAATTTCCGGTCTCAGTCGGGAAATAAAATATAATAGGAAATAAAATTACTAACTTACTTGAGTAATTAGTTAATGAAGATACTTGTTCTGTTGATTATACTTCTCACAATATCGTTAAAGGAGATTATTTTTTCAAGCTAAATTCAAATTAAAAATCTTTTATAAAAAATGTTGATTTAATAAATAAAATTTAAGTCAACTAGAATTATTTATTTATCTGTTTTTCTTTTCTCAATGAAAAAATCAAAGTTAATAGAACACCCAGTAAGGCTCCAATAGCGAGGATTGATACAAATTCTACGGCTCTGATTGTACCGTTCGATACTATTCCAAAGTAATTCCCTAATGAAATTAAAAATAATAATGCAAATATAACTACTAACTTTTTCTTCATTATTTTCTCCTGTGGTTAAATGATAATTATTAAATTTAATAACGTTTTTTTAATTATAAAGTTACATTTTATTAAAATAAGCTAATTCACTCTTCTAATGTAGATAGATTACCCGGGTCTATTCCCATGATTTTTGCCTTTAGCACTCTTCTCATTATTTTGCCGCTTCTCGTTTTCGGAAGTGAATCAACAAACTCGACCGATTCAGGTTTCGCAATTGGTCCTACTTCATGGCTGACGTATTTTCTCAGTTCTTCAGCCAATGCCTCACCTTTTTCAAATCCCTGCTTGAGAATTACGAAAGTATGTATTGCATTTCCTTTTATTTCATGGGGAACACCTATTGCAGCGGCTTCGGCAACTGCACTGTGGCTCACGAGTGCCGATTCGATTTCTGCCGTTCCCAACCTGTATCCCGACACTTTGATTACATCGTCAACCCTGCCTATAATCCAATAGTAGCCGTCCTCATCACGTTTGGCACTATCTCCTGTCATATAATAACCGGGGTATTTTTTCCAGTACTGCTCTAAATACCTTTCCCTGTCATTATATATCTCCCTAATCATTGCTGGCCATGGTGTTTTAATTAACAGATAGCCTTCTTCATTTGCTTTGACAGGTTTGCCTTCTTCATCCAGAATGTCCATCTCGATTCCGGGGAATGGCTTTGTGCCTGAACCGGGTTTGAGAGCCACGCATGGCATTGGTGTTATCATAAACATTCCCGTTTCAGTTTGCCACCATGTGTCCATAATCGGGCATTTCTCCCTGCCTATTACCCTGTAAAACCACTTCCACGCTTCGGGATTAATAGGCTCACCAACAGAACCAAGCAGACGCAATGATGACAAATCATGCCTGTTAGCCCATGCCTCGCCGAACCTCATCAGCCCGCGGATTGCAGTCGGTGCTGTATAGAAAATTGTAATGCCGTATTTTTCTACCATCTGCCACCAGCGATTCGGATATGGATAATTCGGTGAACCTTCATATAAAAATACAGTGGCTCCGTTCAGTAATGGTCCATAAACGATATAACTATGACCTGTAATCCAGCCCGGGTCTGCTGTACACCAGAACCTGTCTTCATCTTTAATGTCAAATACATATTTCAAAGTTGTGTATGTGCCAACCATATACCCGCCGTGAGTGTGCAGTATCGCTTTCGATTTTCCTGTCGTGCCTGATGTATAGAGAATAAACAGTGGGTCTTCCGAATCCATTTCCTCGGCAGGGCAATTGTTGGTAATCACAGGCAGGTTCATCAGTTCATGGAACCACATATCCCTTCCCTGCTCCATATTCACTTCCTGTCCTGTTCGCTTAATCACGAGTACATGCTCGACTGTCCCTGCTCTCTGTAATGCTTCGTCTGCAATTTGTTTCAGGGGAATGATTTTACCGCGCTGGTAAGCACCATCCGATACAATTAACACCCTCGACTGGCTATCTTCGATTCTTTCGTGAAGTGCTTCGACAGAAAATCCACCGTAAACAACAGAGTGAATTGCACCTATTCTCGCACATGCAAGCATTGCCGTAACGATTTCGGGTGTCCTGCCCATGTAGATTGTTACTCTGTCACCTTTTTTCACTCCCAAACTTTTGAGTATGGCGGCGAACTTGCAGGTTTCTTTGTGCAACCGGAAGTAGCTCATTGTTCGATGCTCCCCGTTTTCACCTTCCCAAATCAAAGCAATTTTATTTTTCCGGGATGTCTCCAAATGCCTGTCTAAGCAGTTGTAGGCAAGGTTTGTCTTTCCGCCTGTGAACCATTTATAAAATGGTTTGTTACTGTCGTCGAGTACTTTACTGAATTTCTTGAACCAGTGAAGCTCTTTGGCACTTTCCTCCCAAAAGCCTGTATAATCGCCTGTAACTTTCTCATTGAGTTTATCCCAGTCCTTGATGTGTGCTTGATTTATAACATCCTTCGAAGGCAAATACACTTCACCGCTCAACGCTTGATTAGACATTAAATACCCCTGACAGATTTATTGAAAATTGAAATTTAAGAAAACTCAAACGAATATTTTTAGGAAATAGTGCAAATAATGGATTAATTATGTATCTGTAAGGGTTTCATCCCAAAGGTTCATAGGAGCATATCCACAAACCCAATTCAATCCATAATGTCGTTCCATAATTATTGATGTAGCATTATTATATTCATCTTCATTTAAATCTCGGAATGCTTTTCCTTTAAAAACAAAATCATCATCAATAATTTCGTTTATATCTCCATTTACTTTTGCTGTTTTAGCTGCTAATCTAACAATATCATCAAAGCTTCTATACCCGGCTTTTTTAATATGTTCATCTTCTATAAAAGGTTCCCCTTTTTCGATAAGTTGACGTGTACGAACTCTCCAATGCCATAATTCCATTAGATTGCGTTTTGAACTTACTTCAGCCCAATCTCTAAGTTTAGGAGTTTTTGAAAAAATATTTAATTTTTTGTCCTCAATATTCTTAAGTATCTCAGGAGATATCTCAATATCTATTTCTGGCCATTCAGTTATTAAATTAATTGACCACATTAGCATCCCTGCTGATTCCATTCTCCACATACCTACCAGATGATCATAAGAATCTATTTTTGTACCAAATGATTGTAAGAAATTTTTTTCCCAATGGCTAACATGATATTTCCATAATTTAATTTTTTTTAAGAAATCAATCACTAATTTCGCTGAATTTCTCATCTCATTATCAAATTCCTGAATCTCGTCTTTTGCCCAATTTTTGGTAACTTCGGGAATATATGGCAATGGAGTTCTCAATGAATGATAAACAACATATTTCAAAACTACTATTCGATTGTAAATATCTTTTGCAGATGGAAGCATTTATACTATATTTTTAAATTTAATAAGATTTTATTTTATAATATATTAACTTACAAAATATTTATATTAATGCAAATACGTGATTATCACTCAACCGTAGGGTTAATCCTGCGGTTAGTTATCCCCCAAAACACAGATCACACTTTCAGACAACTTACGTTCCTGCAAACATTAACCCCATGCTTAGCATGGGGGCAAAAGAGACACACTACCGGTTGCTGCATCCGAGCCCACCTCACATTAAAGTGTGAGGTTAGTGTATCGGTATAATCTCATGAATCATACATTTCGCATTTCTCAAAAAGGATATTCAAATTTATAAATTAAAGTTCCTTCTTTTGCTTTACCCGATACTTCTTTTGTAATTTTTAATTAATTTCATTAAATTAATTGTAATAAGTTATAAGTGTAAACTTATTAATAAGATAATTTTAATTTTAAAATATTGACAAAAAATATAGATTACTTACTCATAAAAATTATATGATTTGAGTTAAAGGGAATAATTAGTATTAATATAAATAATAAATAAAATAATTTTTTATATAACTGTAACTTTAATAAATATAATTTTTTGGTTAAGAGGTAATTTATGAATGCCTTCCTTAGGATTGACCTTGCTAAAAGGTTGCATATATTCATACTCATATTAATCATCAGTACTTTTTTTGTTATTGGAGGCTATTCATATTTCAGAATTGAAGATAATCATATACGTACGGAAAAAAACAGGGAACTTAAAACGATTGCCGAATTGAAGTCAAACCAGATTAGGCATTGGTTCGTAGAAAGAACTGACGATGCCAGGTTCATTACAAAATCTCCTCTGATTATTAATACTGTCGAACAATGGTTAAAAAATCCCGGTAACATTACACTAAAGAAGGATTTGAAAAACAGGATGACTTTGGATGTTATAATTAATCATTATGAAAATATATTTCTTGTTTCTGACAAAGGAAAATTACTTCTCAGTGCAAAAAATTCGGAAGATATAATTAATGATGCAACAAAAGAAAATATAATTACGGCAGTGAAGGTTAATAAAATATCTTTTCCAGGATTTTTCTACAGCACAATCAATGATAAAATTCACTTTGATATAATTGCACCTGTAACTGATAGCAGGGGGATTAATATTGCAGCATTTTTATTGAGAATAGACCCCGATGATTACATTTACCCGTTGATTCAATCTATGCCGGTACCGAGACTGACATCAGAAACAATAATTGTCCGGAAGGAAGGAAATAATGTACTCTATCTCAATGAACTGAAATTCATGAAAAATTCCGCTCTCAAATTAGAGATTCCCTTAACCCAAAAAGACCATCCGGCTGTTAAGGCAGTATTAGGTTATAAAGGTTTTGTCGAAGGACATGATTACAGGGGTGTTGAGGTTTTGGCTTATGTAAACAATATACCCGGAACTTCATTATTTATTGTTTCAAAAATTGATAAATCTGAAATATATGAGGATTTGTATTTCAGACAGACAACAATTATCGGTTTGACTTTTTTTCTGATTTTAATCACCGGTCTGGGTTTTTCAATCATTTATAAAACCCGCCAGAAAAAAATATTCCTGGACCTTTATCTGAGTGAAAAGGAGCTTTGGGAATCACAGGAAGAATTTAAAACCACATTGTACAGTATTGGCGATGCGGTAATCACAACAGATGTTAAAGGATATGTCAACAGGATGAATCCTGTTGCCGAAATGCTTACAGGTTGGAGAGAAATAGAAGCAAAAGGAAGACCACTCGAAACAGTTTTCAGAATCCTTAGTGAAGAAACCAATTCAGAGGCGGAAAATCCTGTCATTCAGGTTCTTAGGGAAGGAGTTATTGTTGGATTGGCAAATCATTCTTTACTGATTTCGAAGGATGGTAAAGAATACCCCATAGCGGACAGCGTCGCACCTATCAGGAATGAAGACGGAGTGATTATTGGTGTGATACTCGTTTTCCGTGACCAAACCGAAGCACGTAAAGCTCAAAAAATGATAGAAGAAAGTGAATCATATTTAAAAGAAGCACAACAAATTGCTCATTTAGGTCATTGGCAATTAGACATTGTAAATAATGAATTAAAATGGTCTGATGAAATATACAGGATATTCGGTGTTGAACCGCAGGAATTTGGTGCTTCCTACGAGGCATTTCTGAATTATGTTCATCCTGATGACAGAGATTTTGTAAATGATGAGTATACATCGTCGGTCGAAAACAGAACAATTTATGACATATACCACAGAATTGTGCTGAAGGACGGAACCTTAAAATATGTTAATGAGAAGTGTCATACAATTTACGATGATAAAGGAAAGCCGGTTCATTCGCTTGGGACTGTCCAGGACATAACATTACAAAAAAAGGCAGAAGAAGAATTACAAAAAACTTTGATGGATTTAAAGCGTTCGAATGAAGAACTCGAACAGTTCGCTTACATTGCATCGCACGACCTCCAGGAACCTTTAAGAATGATATCAAGTTTCACACAACTACTCGAAAAAAGATATAAAAACAACCTGGATAGTGATGCTTTCGATTATATTAATTTTATTGTCGACGGCGCCCAAAGGATGCAAATGTTGATTAATGACCTTCTCGAATATTCAAGAGTAGGGTCACGGGTTCATCAATTTAAAATAGTAAATAGCGCTTCAGTACTGAATAAAGTAAAAAATAACCTGCAGCTTGTAATTGAAAAAAACTCTGCACTTATTACTAACGACACTCTTCCGGTGATTATGGCTGATGAAAATCTGCTGATAAGATTGTTTCAGAATTTAATCGATAATGCAATCAAATTTAAAGGTGAAAATGCTCCCCAAATACATATATCATCAGTAGATATGGGAGTGGAATGGAAATTCATGATTAGTGACAATGGAATCGGTTTCAGTAATGATTACAGGGATAGGATTTTCATTATTTTCCAGAGACTTCATAATAGGGACGATTATCCCGGAACCGGTATCGGTTTGGCAGTCTCAAAGCGAATTGTCGAAAAACATGGCGGAAGAATATGGTGTGAATCGGAACCAGGCAAAGGCTCTGTTTTTTATTTCACATTGCACAAATAGAATTTATTTAAGAAAAATTGATTTGTAATATTATGATTAATAAATTTTAGCATTCTTATGACAGGAGAATAAAATGGCACACAAAGCAACTATAAGACCGGTTGAAATTTTGCTTGTTGAAGACAATCCCGGAGATGCACGATTAGCAATCGAGGCAATGAAAGAC
The DNA here is from genome assembly GCA_016219595.1 of Ignavibacteriota bacterium. Lineage (GTDB taxonomy): Bacteria > Bacteroidota > Ignavibacteria > Kapaibacteriales > UBA2268 > XYC2-FULL-35-21. The sequence continues at coordinate 74,154 of JACRLY010000045.1, forward strand.
TCCAAAATCAAAAACAATTTGATATGGATTAGAGACGGTATTGAAACGATGCAGTACCTGAGAAAGGAGATGAATTACTCCGAAGCACAACGTCCTGACCTGATTCTGCTCGATTTGAACATGCCGAGGAAAAACGGAATTGAGATTCTTACAGAAATAAAATGGGATGATGAATTAAAGCGTATTCCTGTTGTTATTTTGACAGTATCGAAAGCTGAAGAAGATATTATTAAAACTTATAATCGACATGCAAATTGTTATGTAACCAAACCTTTGGACCTGGAACAATTTATACATGTGGTGAAGTCAATTGAGGATTTTTGGTTCACAATTGTGAAATTGCCTCCTCAAGGGAAAAATTAGTTTATGATTAATTTAAAGCTCGGAATCTATAGAATGGAAATTAAAAGATTTTCAATTTACAATGCTTGTATAATGGAGAAATAAATTTTAATCAGGGAATTATATGAAAATTTTATTCATTGAAGATGAAAAAGGTTATGCATATTTGATACGGGAGTATCTTAAAGAAAGTCCGACTGATATCGATTATGAACTTCATCATGTAATGAGTTTAAACAAGGCAATAGCCGAGTTAGACAAACAGCAGTTTGATGTTATTTTAATGGACCTTGGATTGCCTGATAGTTACGGATTGGCAAGTTTTGAAAAACTGAATCATGTCAATCCTGATATTCCTATTATCATCCTTACAGGTTATGATATTGAAGAAGAATCAATAAAAGCTGTAAGCTTAGGCGCCCAGGATTACCTTGTTAAAGATAAAATCAATTCCTATATATTAAAGAAATCCCTTAGGTATTCTGTTGAGAGAAAGAAATCGCAGGCAGCTCTGAAAGAAAGCCAGGAAAAATACAGAATGTTGTTTGAGGATGCAGGCGATTATATTTTTATTCTGAATCCCGACGAAGATAAAGGCTTAATAATTAAAGATGCTAATATCTCTGCATTTTCCGAGCATGGATATAGTCGTGAAGAAATGATTGGTATGCCTGTTCTGAACCTGGAAACGGAAATATTTAAGAGAACAATTAATGAAAGAAGGAATTTATTTAAAAAACCGGGTGATAAAGCTGTATTTGAAACGGAACATATTCGCAAAGACGGTTCTGTTTTTCCTGTTGAAGTAAGTTCCAGGTTACTTCAAATAGGAAATCAAAAGCCATTTTTTTTATCTATCGAACGAAATATAACCGAACGCAAAAAAGCTGATGAAGCTTTGAAAAAAAGCGAGGAAATATTCCACACTATTTATGATATGGAGTCGGATTGTGTAAAATTACTTGACGGTGAAGGACGCTTACTTGAGATGAATCCTGCCGGTTTGGCAATGATTCAGGCAAATCTTGAACAAGTTCAGGGAGGTTTGGCTGTTAATCTGGTTGCAGATGAAGACAAAGAAGCATTTAATG
>JACRLY010000127.1 GCA_016219595.1 Ignavibacteriota bacterium
ACATATAAAATCAGGTGCAAATAAGAAAAAAGGAACAATCCAGCCAAAAAACAACATTGTCAGGCTTAGTTCAATCAATACCAATAAAGAATACAGGTTGAAGTCAGGAATACCGGAATTAGACAGAGTGCTGGGCGGAGGAATAATACCGGGTTCCTTAGTACTTGTCGGAGGTGACCCGGGTATTGGAAAATCAACTCTAATGCTTCAAATGTGCGGAGGTTTGAAAAACAGCAATCCATTATATGTTACAGGAGAAGAATCACTCGAACAAATCAGGTTCAGGTCACAGAGACTTGATAATATGTTTGATGGGATGAATCTTTTGGCAGAAACTAATATCGAACAGATTGATTATGCAATTAAATCTAATGATTGCAGTGTCGTTGTCGTCGATTCGATTCAATCCGTTTATACAGATAGAATTGATTCTGCACCTGGTTCAATTGTACAGGTTCGGGAGTGCGCAGCATTGTTAATGCAGACAGCGAAACAAACAGGGAAATCAATTTTTATTATCGGACATGTAACAAAAGAAGGAATAATCGCAGGACCAAAATTACTTGAACATTTGGTTGATACTGTATTGCAGTTCGAAGGTGAAAAGAATTACGCATACAGGATATTGAGAGCTGCAAAGAACCGATTCGGTTCGACAAATGAAATTGGAATTTTCGAGATGGAGCAAACCGGTTTAAGAGAAGTAAGTAATCCGTCTGAAATTTTTCTTGCTCACAGGAAAGAGGATACTCCCGGGATAGCAATTGTTGCTGCAATGGAAGGAACACGTCCGCTTTTGCTCGAGGTTCAGGCTCTTGTTACTCCATCATATTATGGTATGCCTCAGAGAACTGTCAATGGATACGATTTAAGGCGTATACAGATGTTGCTTGCCGTGTTGGAAAAAAGACTCGGACTTCGTTTCAGTCAGCACGATGTTTTTGTGAATGTCGCCGGTGGACTTTTCCTTGAAGATACTTCTGCAGATTTGGGTATAGCTGCTGCATTGGTCAGCTCACTAAAAGATAAAGCCGTTGATTCCAAATCTGTATTTATTGGTGAAATTGGATTGACAGGAGAGGTACGGTCTGTTTCTTACCTTGATAATAGAATAAATGAAGCCCAAAAACTCGGTTTTAAGAAAGTCATTTTGCCGGGATTAGGTAAAAAGAAAAATCTAATTGATAAAGATATTGACTTAATACAAGTGGAAAGGTTGTCGTTAGCGTTGAGTGATATTATGAAAAATGAATTTTAAAATATCAATTTTGATTTAAACAAAAATAAATTATAAGAATAGAAATGAAATTTATTGATTATGCGAAAATATTGATAAAATCCGGAGACGGTGGAAACGGACATATTAGTTTTCGAAGAGAGAAATATGTTCCTAAAGGAGGACCGGATGGAGGGAATGGTGGAAAAGGGGGAGATGTGATTTTTATTGCAGACTCTCATCTTAATACACTTCTCGATTTTAAATACAAACATATTTATAAAGCAGAAAATGGTCAAAAAGGCAGCAAAAGCCGTTGTACAGGTTCTGATGGTAATGATTTATTTATCAGGGTTCCAAAAGGTACATTAATAAAGAATATTCATAGCGATGAAATTCTTGCTGATATAATCGAACCTGATGTGGAATATATTTTAGCAAAAGGCGGCAAAGGTGGCAAAGGTAATTCGGAATTTGCAACACCAACAAATCAAACTCCGAGATTTGCCGAGGATGGGAAAAAAGGAATTGAACTTGAAATTATTCTTGAGTTAAAACTTATTGCAGATATTGGTATTGTCGGTTTACCTAATGTAGGTAAATCAACTTTGATTTCTGTCATTTCATCTGCAAAACCGAAGATAGCGGATTATCCGTTTACAACACTTGTTCCAAATTTGGGAATCGTTAAAATTGCAGAAGGGAAGAGCTATACAGTGGCAGATATTCCCGGGTTAATTGAAGGTGCATCGGATGGCAAAGGATTGGGTATCCAGTTCCTGCGACATATCGAAAGAACAAAATGCCTGTTGTTTATGCTGGATTCCATGAGTGAATCTCCATTGAAGGATTACAAGATTTTGATTAAAGAACTAAAAAAATATAATATTTCTCTTTCAAAAAAGAAAAGGATTATTTGTATTAGTAAGATTGATGTGATTACTGGTGAAATAAGAAAAAAATTATCTAAGATTGACTTTAAGGAAAAAAATACTTCAGTTTTCCTTATTTCATCAGTAACAGGAGAATCAATTCCCGAATTAAAAAATGAAATGTGGAATGTTTTGACTTCTGACTAATTTAATAAAAAATGAAAACTGTGAATAAGATATATTTATTGATAATTATTTTATTCTTTTTACAAATTTGCTATTGCTATTCCTTCTCTGATTCATCAAGTACTACCTGTGATGTTTACCTGATTAAAAGCAGATGGCATACCGGATTAATTTTTAAAATCAATGAAATATTGTTGAATAACATAGAAGCAGTCAGGTTCTTCAGTAAAATGAAATATGTCGATATTGGCTGGGGTGATAAGGATTTCTATCAATCAAATAAAGATTTCGATATATATCTTGCTTTCAAAGCATTATTTATCCCAACTGAAAGTGTTGTAAGAATTGAAGGATATAAAAATGAAATAGATGAAATAATATCATATTCAGATGTTTGCATAAAATTTGAATTTAGTGAAAAACAACTCACAAATCTTTCAAAATTTATAGATTCGTCTTTTTCAAGGAATGAAAAAAATAAATTAATAGTAACTTTAAAGAAAGCTGGTAATCAAACTGTTTTTTTTAAATCAGAATATAAATATCATATATTGGAAACTTGCAACAAATGGGTAGCTAAAGGATTAGCTGCAGCGGGATTCAGTATATCAACGACATGGATTATTACTGCTGAAAACCTCTTCGAAGAAGTAAAAAAATACGGAAAAATTATTAGATGGAAAGAATAAACCATCAAATAGAATAAATATAATTTTAAAAATCACGTCAAATGAATTTAATGTATTTGGAAATAATCGGAATTAAAATGAACTATATCAAAAAATCTTTACCTTTGATTTTATTATTAATCTCTTTTGTATTACTTTATTCACAGGTTGACACATGGATGGAAAAAGGTCAATCAGCTTTATTCAAGAAAAAATATGATGAAGCCATAAAGA
>JACRLY010000059.1:0-2574 GCA_016219595.1 Ignavibacteriota bacterium
TTACCATGTGTGATGACAACCTTCCAGCCTAATTTCACCATTTGGGCAATACTCTTCGCAGTAGCTCTGGCATTGACCATCTGCTCATCCAATGTGCCACGCTCACCTGCACGAATTAAAGAATTCCCCCCGACCGCTATTAATGCTTTTAAAGCCACGATACACCTTACTTCATCAATTTGTACATAATTGCTTTTTGAGCATGAAGCCTGTTCTCAGCTTCCTGGAATACAACGGAATACTTCGAATCAATCACACTATCAGTTACCTCATCACCCCTGTGTGCCGGTAAACAGTGCATAAAGATTGCTTCCTTATTTGCATGAGACATCAATTCATCATTGACCTGGAAAGGTTTGAATATTTTCTTTCTTTCCTCAGCTTCTTTCTCTTGTCCCATTGATGCCCATACATCTGTGTATATCACATCTGCTCCTTTAACTCCTTCTACTGGGTCATTAACGACTTCTATTTTTGCTCCGCTGGCTTTTGCATCTTCTTTTGATAATTCAATTGCTTTTGGAGCAGGTTCAAATCCCTTCGGACAAGCAACTGTTACATTCACACCTAATCTTGCTCCAGCAAACATTAGAGAATGAGCAACATTATTTCCATCTCCGACATAACATAATTTCAAACCTTTTATATTTTTCTCTTTTCCACCTTTAACTTCCAAAATTGTCAGGAAATCTGCCATTGCCTGGCAGGGATGGGAAAAATCAGTCAATCCGTTTATTATTGGTATCGAGGCATGATTCGCCATATCAATAACAATTTGATGTGCAAAAGTTCTTATCATAATTCCCTCAACCATTCTCTCCAGGTTCTTAGCAACATCATAGACTGATTCCCGCTTCCCAAGGTTTATTTCATTCGGTGATAAATATAGTGAAAATCCTCCGAGTTGCTGAATGCCTACATCGAAGCTGGTCCTTGTTCTCAATGATGGTTTTTCAAAAATTAATGCTAACGTCTTTCCTTTTAATGAATCGATATATCCCAATCGATTTGCTTTCATTTTCAGGGCTAAATCAAATGTTTCCCAAATTTCATCAGTTGTGAAATCCCTGACACTTAAAAAATCTCGTTTCAAAATCAAGACTCCTTTTTTATTTAAAATTTAATTGTAAAATAAATTTATATTAAAGAATTTTATTTATTATCTATTTCTTTTTTCTGTTGCTATTTTCTATTTGCTATTTAGACAGGGGCATCGGTCTGGTAATGCTTAAATTGCAATATTTTACTTGCTCGGGTTTTAGGTAAATTAAATGGTCCTTTTACCAGATAATTTTCTAATTCCGAGTTAAAGCAATAATATTTATTTGTCATCTTAAGCATTTGCTTCTTTACGTATTCTCATTAATCAATTTTTCAAACATCTAAATTAAGAAAAATAATCTGAAACAAAAATTTGCTCATTGTGCCTGATATTAATTTCAGGGGAATTTAGTAAAATATTATACTTTAATAAATTCTAAATGAATGTAAGCATTATTTAATACATAAGGTTATGTGATTATTTATTTAATCCTCATTTAAGTTTTTCATTTTAAAACACAGGGTTACAAATGTTTCATTCATCGAACAAATAATCAAAATAAAATAATTCTTAAAATTTGGTATAATATTTATTATTAATTTTATTGTTTGTGTAATTATTAAAATTTGAAAACGGAGTTTTTTAAAATGTCAAAAAAATTAGAAAGATTTGCTCTTGAAAGTCCAATTTCCATGATTACCGGAAAAAATAAAGAGGATTTGACAAGAGAGGATTTAATTAAGGTTATTATTGAAAAAGAAATTCAAAGAATTACTTTCCATTACACTGCGATGGATGGAAAAATTAAAGAATTGAAAATACCTGTCACGAATAGACGACAGGCAGAAATTGTTTTAACGGAAGGTGAAAGAGTTGACGGGTCATCATTGTTCAAAGATATTGTTGATTCCGGGAGTTCCGATTTATATGTTGTTCCTGATTATAAAACTGCATTCCTCAATCCTTTTTCCAACAACAGTCTTGATTTCGTTTGCAGGTTTTTGGACCCTAAAGGAAACCTTGCTGAATTTACCCCTGATAATATATTGAAAAGAGCCAGCAATCAATTAAACCAAAATTCAGGTTATACTTTAAATGCGATGGGTGAACTTGAATTTTACCTTGTCAGCGAATCATCGGACAGGCTCTACCCTCTTCTCAAACAGCAGGGATACCACGCCAGCCCTCCCTTTGTTAAATCAGGTGAATTACTCGATGAGATGTTACTCCATCTTTCTCAAATCACCGGCAATATCAAATATGCCCATCATGAAGTCGGCTGCCTCGAAAGAATCGAAAGCGATTTTGATGAACTTAATGGTAAGAAAGCCGAACAAGTAGAAATTGAATTTTTACCGACACCTGTGGAAGACTGCGGCGATATCATTGTTCTTGCCAGATGGATTATTAGAAATATATCCTATAAACACGGGGTGATTGCAACTTTTGTTCCTAAACTCGAGGTGGGTCATGCAGGAAATGGAATGCATATTCATATGGCATTAATGAAAAACGGAAAAAATATTATGGTT
>JACRLY010000059.1:2619-11766 GCA_016219595.1 Ignavibacteriota bacterium
TATTATGGTTGGCAATAAAGGTGAACTCTCTAAGCAGGCAAAATTGCTAATCGGTGGATTATGCCATTATGCTCCGAGTCTCACTTCATTCGGCAACATGGTTTCTGCATCCTATTTAAGACTGGTGCCAAACCAGGAAGCACCGACAAAAGTATGCTGGAGCGAACGCAACCGAAGTGCTTTAATTCGTGTTCCGCTCGGATGGTCCAACGTAAGCAACCTGACAAAGAAAATTAATCCTCAGCAAATTACAGACCTGGAAAATCACGAATGCAGGCAGACTGTGGAACTGAGAAGCCCTGACGGAAGTGCATTTTCTCACCTGTTATTAGCCGGATTGACAGTTGCTGTTGACTGGGGTTTGAAGCGGGAAAAAGAATCAATAAACATAGCCGAGCATAATTATGTTTCTGCTAATATCCATAGTGCATCGAGCTATTCCACTCTGAATGAAATTGCAACAAGCTGTGCCGAATCCGCCGAGATTCTTCTCAATCACCGCAGTGATTATGAAAAAGACGGTATCTTTCCTCATAATGTAATCACTTATATTGCGAAACTATTGCAGAATGAGAATGATAAAAGTCTGAATCAAAGGTTACTCGCTTTGGCTGACGACGAAAAGCTGAAGGAATCCCGAAGGATTATGCATAAGAGAATTCACACGCACTAAAATAGTGAACAGTTAATAGTGAATAGTGAGAAGTGAGAAGTAGGAAGTAGGAAGTCGATAGTCGGAAGTCGATTGTCGGAAGGCGATAGTCGGAAGGCGATAGTCGGAAGGCGATAGTCAATAGTCGTTAGTCGGAAGTCAGAAGCTGGAAGTCGGAAGTCGGAAGGAGATGGTCAATAGTCGTTAGTTGTTTGGAATAAATATTTTTTTTCGTAAAGAAGCACAAAAAAAAACAGGGTAACACTAAGTATTTTTGGTTGAATGGAGCCAAAAAGGTGCAGATTTGTGCATCCGGAGCAGTTTTGACATCATTTTCATTTTTTCAATTATGCATTTTGAATGGATAATAAAAACCCCCAGAATCCCCCTTTGAAAAAGGGGGCAATTTGGAAAATGTCACGTTTTGTCATGTATTGTCCAAAAATGTCCGATATTGTCTTATTAATGTCCTATTGGGGTAGGCAAAATGAGACAGATAAAAAGTTGAAAGTTTGTAAAGTTTATAAAGTGAAAAGGAAAGCCCCCGAACATACATCCCGGCAGAGACTGAATTCAGTCCAACATTATCTAACAAAGAACGCGAGGCAAAGATAAGGATGTGGAAGTGATATGTCAAGAAAACGGTTTTAAAAGGATTTTAAAATGGTTTTTAAAATATAGGCTGTAGACTGTAGGGATTTAGACTGTAGGCGGAAGGGATTTCACGCAAAGAGGCAGAGAAGCAGAATAGCACACTGATTTGACGGATGGGACGGATTTTCGCTGATTTCTTTACATGAAGAATGGCAAGTTTTTTAACACAAAGGACACGGAGGGAAGACACGAAGGACGGAAAGAACAGGAAGGACGCAAGTTGTCTGAACGGTAAATTGTGTAATACAATAACCTCACACTTTAGCGTGAGGTGGCTCGGAGGCAGCAATTGGTCTGGGTGCCGGGTTCTACTCCCATTCTGAAGAATAGGATTAATGTATTCAGAGACACAATTTGTCTGAACTGTGATTTGTGTGATTATAATACAAGTGATTGTTTTATAAATTCTATAGCTTTTGATGCTTTAAAACCGAATACAGTATTAGTATTTTGGAAATAACCAGTAAATATAGCAACTAAATTACCTTCTTCATCCAATATAGGTGAACCACTTAATCCTTCATAATCACCTATTTTAGCTTTTGTAATATTTGTTTTAAAATAATAGTAATCATTATCCTCATAATCAAAAACAACAGGGAAAACAAGTAAACCTTCATTGTCAATTCTAATACCGTCAATCGAACATTTATAACCATAGAATCCAAAATTTTTATCAGATGTAATACTTGATAAATTATTTAAATTAATAATTCTTTTCTTCTGCTTTTTAATTAAATAATCACTAATCTTCACTTCAGGTTGTATTAATTCATCTTGAAAACCAACTTTAGCATGATAAAAATCAACTGGCTCAGCATTTAATATTTTATTTTCAAAAGTATTAATATTAAAATTTTCAAATTCATATTCTTTAGTATAAAAAACTTTCCAATTAAATCCACTTTTTATAGGGTAAGCATAAAATCCAAGTTTTTCAAAAGATTCAAAATTTGCAATACTCATTATTTCATCATCAACATTAAATTTATGTATCACAGTTAAAAAATGAAAATCTTCAAAATATTTACCTAAAAAGCCAGATCTAAATCCAATAGGTATTTGATTTTTATTATTATCTATTACCAATAATGATTTACATATAATATCTTCAAATATTTCAAATTTGGTTTTCATTTTCCTACACCCTCCACAACCTTGATTTCCTCCTCTGTTAGGGCGTAGAGTTCATAGACGAGTTTGTCTATTTGGCGGTCGGTGGATTCGATTTGATTAGATGCAAGTTTGATTTTATTTAAAATTATTTTCTGCGGAACAGACATATTACACTTTCAGAATTAATAATAAGGTTATGCGAAAGCAAATATAAGAAAATTCACAATTAAAAATTAAAAAGCCGGAAGGCGGAAGCGGAAGGCGGAAGTCAATTTTTTGTTTCACGCAAAGAAGTAAGTTGTCAGAACCTGGATTAAACGGATTAATCGGATTTCGCTGATTGGGTGCAGGCAGGTACGGAAAAGACGGAAAGGACACAAGTGGGATGAACGGTGATTTGTGTAATACAATAACCTCACACTTTAGCGTGAGGTGGCTCGGAGGCAGCAATTGGTCTGGGTGACGGGTTCTACCCCCATTCTGAAGAATGGGGTTAATGTATTCAGAGACGTAAGTTGTATGAACGGATTAAGGGATTGCAGGATTTATTACACATACCCTGCCCTTCATCAAGAAAGGTAGATTTGAATTTGAGAACAAGGATTAACGAATTGTGATTTGAGAAGAATTTTATTTAATCCCTTCGTGATAGAATAGTAATGTTAATTAATAATCCCTCTTTGTCTCCCTTTAGTAAAGGGAGAAAGATGCTTCGTATACGCTCAGTATGACGACCGAAATTTAAAATTCAGAATTTAAAATTCAGAATTTCTTAAACTTCCACGTGGATGTTCCAGCCGTGCTTGTCTTCGATTTCGCCGTATTGGATGCCAGTGATTGTATCGTACATTTTTTGGGCAACAGGACCGATTTTCTGCTCATTGATTATAATAGTTTTATCTTTATAAGCAAGCAATCCGACCGGGGAAATAATGGCTGCTGTTCCCGTTCCGAAAATTTCCTGCAATTTGCCATTTTCATGTGCCTCGAATATTTCTTCGATACCGAGTGCCCTTTCCGAAACTTTCATTCCCCATTCGCGGGCAAGAACCAAAGCGGTATCGCGGGTAACGCCAGCGAGTATAGTTCCCTGCTCGAGCGGCGGAGTTACCAACTCGTCATTAATTACAAACATGATATTCATAGCACCCACTTCATCGACAAAACTTCGGGTTACTGCATCGAGCCACAATACCTGGGAGAATCCCAATTCTTTTGCTTTGGCACTCGCTAAAAGAGATGCCGCATAATTCGCTGCAGTTTTGGACGAACCGAGCCCGCCCCTTACAGTCCTGACATACTCACTCGCCACCATGATTTTGACAGGATTCAATCCTTCGGGATAATAGGATGATACGGGTGATGTCATTATTATCAATAAATAATCGGATGATGAGTGAACCCCAAGAAAATTACTGGAGCCAAATACAACCGGTCTGATATAAAGTGATTGTCCTTTTTTTTGAGGAACCCAGTCCTTGTCAATCTTCACCAATTCGATGATTGCCTCGATATTGTTTTTGATGTCATAAGCCGGGATGCAGACACGACTTCCTGAATGATTGAGCCGCTTTGCATTCATGTCCGGTCTGAAAATATTCACTCCTCCGCTAACGCATTTGTAAGCTTTTAAACCTTCGAAAATGGATTGCCCGTAATGCAAAGTACACATGCCCGGTTCCATAAGCATGGGACCATAAGGCAAAATTTCTCCGTCATTCCATTGATTATTCTTATACTCTGCAACAAACATGTGGTCAGAAAAATAAACACCGAAACCAAGATTGCTCCAGTCAACGGAACTTATCCTGGAATTTTGAGTTCTTGTAATTTTAATATTCGCCATATAACTTTTCCTAAAATTGTAATTCCATTAAAGCATTTTAATAAATATCCACCTTATAACAAAAATTTTCAATTTTCAATTTTTTTTATTTTCAATGAATTTATAGTGACCTAATTTAAAATCCTATATTATCTTATTAAATACGTTATTATTTACCGTTAGTTCCAACGATTTCATAACTTGTGTCCAAGTCACGAGGAATATCTTTTAATGAGTCAATCACTTGCCTGATTTCATCGCTCATCTTTCCGTATTGTTCCAAAATCTTAACTGCACCCTGATAATCACCTTCTGCTTCGACGGTTAAAAGCATTTTGGCAAGCTCGGCTACTTTTTCGAAAAATACTTTTTCATCGAAAGCGAATGAAATTAAGCTGAACAAGGTTTGCCTTGCCGTGAGCTTCTTCGGCACCAAACCTTATAGAACGGTATAGTCCGGCAAGATAAGTGACCATTGTTTTCTTCAGATAATCATTGTCGTAAATTTTCATGTCAACCAAAATCTTATGATTATATAATCCGAGTATATCCGCCTTTGCTTCTTCAATTGCACTATATTTCTCTTTCATTGATTTTCTGACTGACATATCCTTAGTACCGAAGACAATGTCCCTGCCTAAAGTATGCGAGACTTCATGAAGTGTAACGAAAGTGATAAATGCTTTTTTATCTAAGAATGGAACAAGGGAATTCTCCAAAATCTTATGACCGATTGGAATTACTATCTTATCGAATTTTGCTTCCATCATGTTTTTATACATTGAATTTTTTCCGCCGCCTTTTGCTTCACGAACTTTGGGGTCATTAGGCAAAGAAGCCGCTATAGTTTTGATTCCCTTCTGGCAATCACCGCCGAAGTAAGCAACATTAACGAAATTGATTTGAGTACCCTGACCTACTTTATCGCGAATATACTTTTTATCATAGGGAAGATTTTTCTCGAAATCGAGAACATGGTGATTGAACATTTCGAGGTCTTTGGTTGCCTGCAAATCCTTAATCATAACTACACATTCGTATGCAGTCTTATAATTGAAAATTGCATCTTCGTAATTCTCGATTGGTCCGATCACAATATCAATATCGCTGTTTTTAATATCCATCCATGCCATGTCGCTTTCGAAATAATCATCTGTTCTGATGGCTTTGGCTCTGAGCATGAGATAATTTTTAAAAGTAGGATTGTCGGCAAATTTTGCAGCTTCTTCCAATTTATCTGCAAGTTTAATTGTTAATGGATATGCCTCGTGAAAAGGAACAGCTTTCAGTTTGGCACCATCCCTGACAATAACGGTATACTGGCTTTCTAATTCAGCTTTCTGTTCAGGATGAGCCGCAATATATTTTTCAAACTCTTCTTTAGTCATATCCTGTGGATAGTAAGTTCCACCGTCGAAGCGTTTCTGAGGACCTTCTCCGACGAAGCGTTGATGTTCGTGAATTAGGTCATAAGGACCATAATTGATTTTCACATATTCCAATAAATCCTTAACATCGGGATTATTCAGTTTCAACAATGAATCTCTAATTGATATGGCATCAAAAGAAGTTTGCTGCCAAAATATTTCATCGGCTATCTTGCCGGCTTCAACTAACAATTGTACTAACTTTTTCTGATTTTCAGTCATATTCGAAATGTCAACTTTAATATCAGTTGGAGCATAAGCTTTCACTCTTTCTGCTATTGAAGGAAGTTCTGAAGTATTCATAATTTCACCCTCTTTTTTTGCATCATCCTGCTTTGTGCAGGAAAATGTTGTAAGCAATAACATAAAAATTATTAATGAGAGACCTTTTTTCATTGGATTGCCTTTCAATTTGACACATATAAAAAGATAAAATTACGAGGTATGACTTGTGTTTCCAAGTATAATTTCAAATTATTTTCCCACATTTTAACAATAAGACATTAATTCGTAAGTTTACAGATTTGATATAGCATAAACTCAGTATATTAAGATAAGGTTAAATTAATAATCCCCCTTGGTCAGAATTTAGGAAAGAGGGAAATATTATTGATAATGAAAGTAAATTTGTGATTAGTTAGGATTGGATGTTATTATGAATGCTATGCCGTTGATTATTATTGCTATTGCAATATTTGCTCTTGCTTATAGATTTTATTACTCTTTCGTTGCATCAAAAGTTGCAGTTATAAATGACCTGAAACAGACACCTGCACACAGGTTCAATGACAATCATAATTATGTACCGACCAACAAATGGGTATTGTTCGGTCATCATTTCGCGGCAATTGCCGGTGCAGGACCATTGGTCGGTCCAGTATTAGCGGCACAGTTCGGGTATTTCCCCGGCTTTGCGTGGATAATCCTGGGAGCAGTAATGGCAGGCGGAGCACATGATTTTGTAATCTTTGTGGCATCTGTGAGGCATGACGGCAAGTCTCTTGCAGAAATCGCAACAAAAGAAATTAGTAAAGTAAGCGGAATTACTGCATCAATAGCCACTTTGATAATCCTGGTTATTGCACTGGCAGGATTAGGTTTAGTAGTAGTCAATGCATTAGCAGAAAGTTCCTGGGGAACATTTACAATTGCCATGACGATACCAATTGCACTTTTTATGGGTGTCTGGATGTTCAAATTCAGAAAAGGGAAAACTGCCGAAGCAACTATAATAGGAGTAATTCTTTTGACCGCATCTGTCATCATTGGGAAATATATTCCCGATTCATTCCTAGGACCATATTTTTCATTTGACCATCACACATTGACAATAATGATTGCGATATACGGGGCATTGGCATCAATATTACCTGTATGGTTATTACTTTCTCCGAGGGATTATCTCAGTTCGATTATGAAAGTGGCGGTTGCATTTTTCCTTGCATTTGGAGTTATTGTGGTTGCACCAAATATAAAAATGCCGGCAGTAACATCGTTTGTTTCAGGAGGTGGTCCAATCATACCAGGTCCATTATTCCCGTATTTGTTTATTACAATTGCATGTGGTGCAATTTCCGGTTTTCATTCCCTTGTTTCATCGGGAACATCACCGAAAATGATTTACCGTGAAAAGGAAATCAAGATGATAGCGGTTGGTTCTATGTTGATTGAAGGTTTGGTAGCTATACTTGCATTGATTGCAGCTACAAGCTTGTTCCCTTTAGATTATTTCCAAATCAATATACCTGTGGATAAATTCCCCTTAGTAGCAGACCAGTTGAGGGCGATGGGATTCACACAGACTAATCTTGCTGAACTAAGCAAAGAAGTAGGCGAAGAAATTGCAGGGCGTACAGGAGGTGCTGTATCGCTTGCGGTCGGAATGGCACAAATTTTCTCTGCAATTCCGGGATTAAAGGGATTAATGTCCTATTGGTATCACTTTGCAATAATGTTCGAGGCTTTATTCATCCTTACAGTGATTGATGCAGGAACAAGAATTTCGAGATTTATACTGCAGGAGTTTGTAGGTCAATTCTGGAAACCATTTGCAAATACAAACTGGCTGCCGGGTTCGATAATATCAACACTTGTAATTGTTTTTGCATGGGCATATTTTATTTACACCGGCTCAGTTTCAACCATCTGGCCCATGTTCGGCTCTGCAAATCAATTGCTTGCAACTGCCGCATTGGTAGTTGGAACTTCATATATTTTAAACCGTGGAAAAACAAAATATGTTTGGGTCACACTGGTGCCTCTAATATTCGTTGGAATAGTAACCGTGACAGCCGGGATTATGAATATTTCCAATTTATTTATCCCAATGCTCAGCCAGCCTGGAAAGGAAGTTACAGGCGCAATAAATATTATATTAACTGTAATTATAGTTGGTTCAGTATTCGTAATATTTTTCGATTCAGTGCCGCGATGGGTGAAAGTGTTCAGGGGCAAAGCAGTTTTATTACCGGATTAGAATTAGTTTATAAAGTTAGTAAAGTTAAAAGTTTATAAAGTTAGTAAAGTGGAAAGTATTTATTAAGAATATAAGAACAAGTGATGAAAAAAATATTAATAGTGATGATAATAGTATTGTTCTTCTCCTGCAATGATAAGGATAAGGAGAAATATGAATTTATTAATAATTTGATTAATAATCCTGAAAATTATGAATCCATAATAAAAGGAAGCAGATTAATTTCTCCGTTTTCTGAACAATACATGTTAAGATTTATGAAAGACAGGGGGAAAGAACTTTTCAAAAATTATTTTACAGGAAATAAATCTTTGAAATTTTCTGATACGACGGTTGCTGCTTCTAAAAATAAAAACTACATCACAAATATTATTAAAATTGAATCGAACAACAAAGTAATTAATTTTGGTTTTTGGTATTTTGATAATAACTGGTATTTATATAATGTGGCAGAACACGAACTATTAGAAAGACCAAATAAGAAAGATAATGATATTAAATAATTAGAAAATAATCAAAGTTAAATAAAATTTAAAACAATAAATAAATTATTCTACTTTTTTGTTAATACATAATGCAAATCGAAATAGTTTTACAATACCAAAACATCACTACCGTTTAAAATTCTTTTTAATTCATAAAAAGTTTATTTAGGTTTTCAAATGAGTAAAAAAATATTCGCATTACAATTAGTATTCATTTTTTTAATTATATTTAATGCATTTTCGTTAAATGCAAAAGTGCTTATGCAACCATATTTGCAGGCACCAACTGAGAACAGTATAACATTAATGGTAGAAACTGATTCCAAAGATGATGTAGTTGTAAATTATCAAGACAATATGAAGTCGGTGGTGATGACCGGTAAAACATCATTTTATATCAAAGTGAAAGAAAAGAAAAAAGTATTTGTTCACAGGGTTTTATTGAATAAACTCGAACCGGGTATTGAGTATAATTATACACTTAATGATGAATATAATCAGTATAAAGGGAA
>JACRLY010000059.1:11784-17145 GCA_016219595.1 Ignavibacteriota bacterium
TTCAAAAGAAATTATAAAACATTCACCTCAATTATCTATTTATACAGGCGATTTATGTTATGACGGAAAATATAAATCATGGAAAAAAGAATTTTTCACTGATGCCGAGCTAACATTAGATAAAAATGTTCCATTCGTTAATTCACTTGGTAATCACGAAGGGGGGAGTAAGACAAGCGGAGCATTTTTGCAGGGTGCAAATACAAATATTTCCGGCTCAAATGATTTTTATTCTTTTGATTACGGGGATATTCATTTCATTATTTTAAATTCTGAGGAATCGCTTAAAAAAGGTAGTAAGCAATACAATTTCGTAGAAAATGACTTGAAGAATTCAAAAAAGACCTGGAAGATTGCTGTAATGCATGAACCGGTTTATTGTGCAGGAGGTCACGGCGATAATACTTCTTTATATGATTTATCCGAAGAAATATTTGAGAAGAATAATATAGCAGTCGTACTTGCAGGACATTCTCATTTTTATCAAAGAAACTTAGTTGGTAAAATTTGTCATTTGGTAATAGGTGGAGGCGGTGCACCTCTTTATTCACCAGAGAGTAGAGATTATGTAAAAAAATCAGCTAAAGAATATCATTATGCTATAGTTGATGCATCTCCAAAAAATCTCAAATTCAAAGTATATGATATTTATGGGAAAATTTTAGATGAATTTGAAATAAAAAAATGAAATAGGTTCACCCTATCACGAATGTACTAAATTTGCTATGTTTTAAGGTTTCTTTATTACTGATTCCCATGTAACTTTGCAGCCGGAACGCTGGAACATTGCGGAGGCACCGCAGTAGGTTTTTTGTGATAACTCAACTGCCCTCTCTAATTCACTCTGTTCAGCATCAGGACTTGTAAGAACAAAAGTCAAATGAACATCAGTAAGAACTTTGGGATGTTCCGTTGCTCTAACAGCTACAGCTTTCACATCGAGATTAATTACTTCTTTCCTCTTTTTCCTGATAATGCTGACAACATCCATAAATGAGCAGGCAGCCATCGCCTGGAGCAGGACTTCCATCGGGGTGGGAGCAGTGTCCTCGCCTCCTGATGAAGGATGCGTATCGAAAATAGTATTATGACCAAGTTCGGATGAACCGATTATTCTCATTTTCCTGTCGAGTGAGAGATTAACTTCCATATTTCATTCCTTAATAAATTTCATTTTTTCAGTTATTTTTTTTATTGTTATAATTGATAAAACAATTAGTACAAATCTATAAATAATTATTAAATATTTTGAATTTGAGAGATTAGTGTGGATAAAATCAAATTACCAATGATAGATGATGTTCGTTCGGCAGCGGAACGAATAAAAAATTATATACACAGGACACCTGTACTGAGGAGTGAAAGCATCAATAGGATAGCCGGTGCAGAAGTGTATTTTAAATGTGAAAATTTCCAGAAAGTAGGTGCATTCAAATTCCGGGGAGCAACAAATGCTGTGTTGTCATTGACAGATGAGGAATTATCAAAGGGAGTTACGACACATTCATCCGGGAATCATGCACAAGCACTTGCACTTGCGGCTAAGATGAAGGGAACAAAAGCATATATTGTAATGCCATCAAATTCGACTAGAGTGAAAGTGGAAGCAGTCAAAGAATATGGTGCAGGAATTATATTTTGTGAACCGACACTCGAAGCAAGAGAGTCGACACTAACAAATGTTGTTGAAAGGACAGGAGCTACATTCATACATCCATATAATAATTTCAATGTTATATGCGGACAAGGAACAACTGCACTTGAATTAATTGAAGAAATAAAAAACCTGGATTATGTTATTACACCGGTTGGTGGAGGAGGACTTTTGAGTGGAACTCTAACAACCGTTTCTGCCCTGTCTCCTGCAACAAAAGTAATTGCTGCAGAACCTGAAGGAGCAGATGATGCATTCCATTCTCTGATAGAAAACAGGATTGTTCCTTCGATTAAACCAAAAACAATTTGCGACGGATTACTGACTTCTCTTGGAGAACTGACATTTGAAATAATCAGGAAAAATATTTATAAAATTGTAACAGTTTCTGATGAGTCAGTAATTAAAACCATGAGATTAATCTGGGAAAGAATGAAAATAATAGTCGAGCCATCATCGGCAATCACTCTCGGCATATTACTCGAAAATAAAATTGATTTGAAGGGAAGTAAAATAGGTATAATTTTATCAGGTGGCAATGTTGATTTGGAAAAATTGCCCTGGATTAAATAATAAAATAATCTAAGAAACGAAAATTAACTAATTATAAATATAGTATTAAATTTGTACGAATAGTTTTTTTTATTCCGTGAATATTAAAGAAAAATATTGTTTAGAACTTAATTTGGATATTCGATGCCCGTTGAAAACAATGATAATATAAATACAAATAATTCCGTTGAAGAGAAGGAAAACACTCATCCTTCCAATATATCTAAAGGATGGCATAGCGAAGCACAGACATTATCTTTGCCAGAAGTAAATGCCTCCATTCAGGTAAATCCTTCAGCAAATTTTATACGAAAACTTTTCGCATTTTCAGGACCCGGCTTTTTAGTGGCAGTCGGTTATATGGACCCGGGAAACTGGGCGACAGACTTAGCCGGTGGTGCCCAGTTTGGATATCTGCTTCTATCTGTCATTATGATATCGAACTTGATGGCTATTCTTTTACAGCATCTTTCATTAAAGCTTGGTATTGTTTCAGGTCGTGATTTAGCCCAGGCATGCCGAGATAGTTATTCGCGAAAATTCACTATCTTTTTATGGATAATATGTGAAGTCGCTATCGCTGCTTGTGACCTGGCAGAAGTAATAGGTTCAGCGGTGGCACTGAACCTACTGTTCAAAATTCCTCTAGTAGTCGGTGTGATTATTACTGCAGCCGACGTACTTATTGTTCTGTATCTGCAAAACAAAGGATTCCGCTATATCGAAGCGCTGGTTGTAGCTCTTATTGGTGTAATAGGAGCTTGTTTTTTATATGAACTAATTGTATCCAATCCATTAATCAAGGGAATTTTAGGAGGTTTTATTCCAAGTTCGGAAATAATTGTTAATCCTTCAATGCTTTATATTGCCATTGGAATACTTGGAGCTACCGTCATGCCACACAATCTTTACCTTCATTCCAGCATAGTGCAAACCCGCAAATATGAACGAACAGCGGTTGGAAAAAAAATGGCAATAAAATTCGCTACCATCGATTCAACATTTGCACTGTCGCTAGCACTTTTTATAAACGCAGCAATTTTGATTCTCAGTGCAGCAACTTTTCATGGCACAGGACATCAAAATGTAGCCGACATAAGTGATGCATATATGCTGCTGACACCTCTACTTGGTGCCTCTCTCGCAAGTGTACTTTTTGCCGTAGCTCTTCTTGCTTCGGGTCAAAATGCAACATTAACAGGCACAATGGCAGGTCAAATTGTTATGGAAGGGTTTCTGAACATACGGTTACGCCCATGGGTACGCCGCTTGTTAACCCGATTGCTGGCAATTATTCCGGCAGTTATCGTTGCAGGTCTGTATGGTGAAAGTGGGGTTGGCAGCCTGCTGATTCTTTCGCAAGTGATACTCTCTCTGCAATTAAGCTTTGCTGTTGTACCACTTATTATGTTTACAAGTGACAAATTAAAAATGGGGGAATTTGTAAATCCCCTTTGGCTTAAAATTACTGCTTGGTGCATTGCTGTTGTTATCATTGGACTCAATGCTTTTCTTTTGTACCAATTTATTATTGATTTTTTCAAATAGAAAATAAATCAGCGAAAGGAATACAAATGTACAAACATATATTAATACCACTTGACAATAGCAAAACAGACAATGTTATTCTCAATCATATACGACCGTTAGTTAAGCTTACGAATGCCAAAATCACTTTTGTGCATGTTGCCGACGGATTCATGGCAAGAAATCAAAAGGACCTTGGAGTATCAGAAGAAATGCGGGACGATTACCAATACCTGAAGCAGCGGGAAAGTGAATTTCAAAATGAGGGATTTGATGTGAAAGCCGTACTTCTTTTTGGTGAACCGGCTAAACAGATACTTTCATTAGCAGAAAAAGAACATTGTGATTTGATTGCCATGGCTACACACGGACACCGTTACCTAAGTGATATAATACTTGGCTCTGTTGCATCTGACCTAAGACACAGCACAAGGTTGCCAGTGTTGCAAATAATTCATCTCATGTTTAAATAATAATCTAATAGATATTTATTTGGAATGGAAATAAAAAAAAAAGAAAGCCTGCTGTATAAATTCAGGCTTTCATAATTTAAAATCAATAAAAATTTATTATTCCATTTCCATAATAGCTTTTTGCTGGCGTCTCGCAGCTTTAAGTCTGGATAGTCTTTTTTCGACAGATGGTTTCATAAATGCTGTACGTTTTTTGTAGTCTCTGAGGATTCCGCTTCTCTCATATTTCTTTTTGAATCTTCTTAAAGCGCGGTCAATGTTTTCATTGGTTTGAATCGTTACGCCAATCACAAATTATCTCCTGATTTTAGTTGAAAAATTTTCTATTAATCTTTTTTCGCTGTTTTTTTCAAATTGTACAAGGATAGCTTTACCGCCAGTACTTGTTACTTCTTTAGCCCTGACAATACCTACATCATCCCAGATAGAATGGAAAATGACATCGCCGACCTGGTATTCTTCTTTCGGGGAATATTTTAATGCATCTTCCCTAGAAATATGTACAACTGCCCTTGATTTATCTACTTCAGCTTCAATCGCATCGAGATTAACAAGCTGAGAATGTCTGCTACGTGTGCACCGAGCCCATTGATGTCTCCCTTTATCTGTTTCAATAGGTTCTCCGATTAACTCGTGTTTTGTTTCCTTCATTAGAAAAGGGGAATAAAGAGTTAAATATTTCGCCCTTCTCGATCTCCTTTTAATAGCCATACTTACCGCCTATTATTAAAATTAATATTTCAGGAACTACAAAAATAATAATAATATTTGTAACTACCAAATAATTCAATTCATTGTGTGATTAATTAAAATAATTTAATTTTTTATTTTTCCTTAAATATCAATGGCTTATTTGATTATTTCCGACTAAGTAATTCCTTTAATTTTGTTATTAGAGGTATTGGGGTAGGGTTGACTCCATTAATTAATGAAAGATAATATGAGACCCAATCCCCGAGATAAATCATTTCAAACATTCGGGTTAACAAATGTTTCCCCATCCCCTGGATTTCTAAAATATTGTTAACTTTATCTTTTAATAATTCTTTCAAAGAATCAAACCTGATTTTTACTCTAGAATTATCCTCACCATCTCTCAATAATATTACAGCGCTTTTTATCGCTAAATCGTTGGGATAGCTGAAAGCATTAACT
>JACRLY010000059.1:17150-32426 GCA_016219595.1 Ignavibacteriota bacterium
AGATTTTTAGCATTTTCCTGTATTTGGCATCTCCATCTCAAATTTACCGCTTCCATTCTTTCAATAGATGAATATATAATAGGAATATTCCCTTCTATTTTCTCTGCTATTTCTATTGCATGATTAGTTTGTTCATAATTAGAAAATACATTAGAATTTTCCTTAATAATTCCGATAAGCTCTTCAATAGATTTTTCTGTTTCATTGATAGCTTCGGTTTTGTATAATCCGAAATTCATCAAAACATAAAGCATAACAAAGAAGGAATATCCAAGTGCACATCGCGGCATCAATCCCGACGGTATCCTAATTACCTGTATATTATTATCGACTCCAAGTTTTCCGAGTTCTCCGCCTGTAGTAATAATAACAATGTTTTTTGTTTTGGTCAATGCCTGCTTAAATGCCTGTATAGTCTCTTCTGTTCCACCCGAATAAGAGCTTGCTATGATAAATGTATTCTCATCAATCGTTTGAGGGATATCATATTTTCTGTAAACACTTATAGGGAGATGGTCCGCACCATGGGTGGATTCAGAATATGATTTGAGCAGATCTCCACCGATAGCAGAGCCACCCATTCCGAGAATTATAACTTTATTACAATTAATTTTTCTATCGGGATTTATATTTTTTCCAATGTTAATGGCATCACTAATTTGTTGTGGGAAGTTTTTCAGAACATCAAACATATTTTGTGAATCAATTTTTAAAAGCTCTTTATAATTTTTCATTTTTTCCTTTCATTTAAAAAAATAAACAAGGGAGATAAATCAGCCCATAATCAGGAACGCAAAATTACGAAAATGAAAATCAAATACTATGAGTTTTATGTTTGTGCTAATATATAATAATTGGTATTAATTGAATAAAATAGCACACTGATTACACTGATACTACTGATAATCACAGATTCATGAAAATCAGTCGAATCTTTTACATCTGTGTACCATAAATAAGCTAATAGACTATCCATCTAAACAGCTATACAGCTAAACAGCTAAACGTCTATTCATGGTTGATTCTTCACAAGGAAAAATGTATCTCTTGCGGCTGAAGCAGACCCGAAAACACCAATGGCATTTTTTACACTTCCGAGCAAGGGGTCATATTGATTCTTAGTAGCACTTTGAATAAACCAACGCAGGTAATTCCAATCGGGAGCAAAAATCGCAACCTCATGCCTTCCATACCATTTGAAAGTCAGCCAAACAACAGGTGTCTGTGTATTTGGAATAAATCCTGTATTTGATTGTTCTTTGAACATCCAGTCTTCATTCCAGGGCCGGACAATGCGACGATTTTTTTCATCAGTTTCAGGTGTAAGATACTTACCATATTCAATAGTATCTATACATTTAAGGTTAAGTATAAAAAAGCTGACATTTGGAACAGGTTCCCACGATAATTTAAAAGAATCGAGTGCCGGTAATTTTACAGTATCCTTTGGATAGTATAATATATTATCAGAAGTTCTTGTATATTTAAATCTTGCAGGAGTCGTAGTCTCAGCAGTAATAACGTCTCCTTTCCCAATTCTAATTTCTAATTTATAATTAGTATTCGGTTTCACGAGATATGTAGTATCAGGATAGTAATATCCCTGTTCACCCGAAGTATCAATTGTTAAAATGAATTCTTTGCCGTCGCCAATAATTTTTACTTCTGCATCTCTTATTAAACTATATGCATAATCAAATTTTTTGTTGACCGGTTGAGTATTCATTAACACAATATTTTTTATCGGTTCATCAACAATTAAATAAGCTTCAACAAATTTTTGTTCAACATAATCCGATGGTATGGCATCTTCACAAGCATTTATCAATAAGACTCCGAGGACACCGAAAGTTATTAAAAGTACATTTTTCATTTTAATTCTATCAATAATTTTTTTCATAACATTCACAGTTAAAATTTTAATTCATAAGAAATTGATGGAAGAATAGGCAGAAGTCTTACATCCTCAACATTTGTTTCTTCCTTTTGGGTATTAAAATATCTGAACCAAATATCTCTCCTGTTGTAAACATTGTAAATGTCCAGGATAAGTCTCGAAGGCAATCCAAAAGTATTAAATGAATAACTTGCATTAACATTCAACTGATGGGAAGAAGGCAATCTCAAACCATACCTTTGCGAAGGGAATATTTTACCGGTTCCATAGTTTTGGTCAATCAGCCTTGACTGGAACCTGGAAGTAGCTCCGGTATATGATTGTCCTGATTGGAAGTTAAAGGAAGCGCCAAATTCCCAGTCTGAATTCAGTTTGTATTGAACGACAAGCTTCAGGTCGTGCCTCCTGTCATATTTGGGCCTGAATTCCTTACCATTGTTAATACTGTCGAACTTGGCATATATAAATCCAATAGCGTATCCGAACCAACCTGTGAAATTGCCGAATTTTTTCTGAAGAAAAATTTCTGCACCATATGATTTAGCATTTCCAATATAGAAAACATCAGCAACTGTACTACCTTCCAGGGAATTCATATTTATTTCGTTTGTGTTATTCATTTGTTTGTAATAGACGTCAAAATTCAAATCATAACCTTCATAAGGATTGGTTTCAATACTGAAAATATAATGTATTGATTTGCTTGCAGGTACAGTTGAATCAGTGGGAAGCCATGTATCAAAAAAAGAAAAATCCGGCATAGTTGCAAGCCTGAGATTCTGATGATATATCCCCCATGCAGCTTTTAGCGCAATATTATCCTGTAACTGATACCTTAAAGCCAATCTTGGCTCCCATGAAATAAGGTTTCTCTGTTTCCAGTAATTAGTCCTTAATCCTCCCTGAAAAGATAACAGATCAAATATTCGGTAATTTAATTGTCCGTATAAACTATGATTCCAGTCATCAACTTCAAGATTCAGAGTGCCTCCAGAAGCACCCGGTCTTGTCGAATCTGTATTGCCCGTAAAATTCTGAAGATAGCCAAAAGTATATTTTGTTGATTCAAAACCGAATTTCGTAGTTAATACGTCGGATGTAAACCATTCGACAGAACCTTTAATAGTGTAATCAGTAATTGTATTATCAATTACAAACTGATAACCTGATTGGTCTCCGAAGAACCTGTTTTTATATTTGCTATAACTCAAATTCAATGTAGTAAATAAATCATCACCAAATATATGAGTCCATTTTGTCGATAATAACTGATTACCAATATCCAAAGACATATTCATACCGTAACTGTCGAAGTTCAATGCATCGGCACTCATGAAACCGCTCAGAAAAACTTTGTCATTACTTCCAAAATTTTGCGTAATCTTTGCATTAAGGTCATAAAAATTGAAATCAGGCAAAGGACTCGTTGGGTCTTCAGGAATGAACGCTTTTAAAAGTTCCAGATAAGTTCTTCTTCCTCCAATAAACCATGAACCATTGAATAAAGGACCTTCGATGGAAGCTTTGGATGAAATTGCTCCAAGCGAAACGAGTCCATCTATATTATTTTGATTGCCATCCTTTTGTGTAAGATTCAACACAGCAGAAAGCCTGCCTCCGTATTCTGCAGGAAAACCTCCTTTTATCAATTCTACATCTTTAATAGCATCGGAATTAAATGTTGAGATGAAACCGAAAAGATGTGTCGGATTATAAACAACAGAACCATCTACAAGTACCAGGTTCTGATCGGGTGAGCCACCCCGGACATATAGTCCGCTTGAAATCTGGGAAGATGTAAGTATCCCCGGAAGATATTGCAGAGACCTGAAAACATCGGATTCCCCGCCAATTCTGATTTCTTTCAGCTGTTCAACAGGTACATTTACTTTGCTTATAGTAATTTCCCTTTTCTCAACTTCCCTTTCAGCTTCTACAGAAACTTCCTGTGTTTTGATTCCGTCATGTTTTAATTTTATTTCACGTCTGATTGAACTCTTGTCATCAAATTTCAAATTGAATGATTTCTTTTCATATCCCAGGTATGAAACCACTATTGTGTATTCACCCGGTAAAATATTAGTGATTGAGAAGAATCCGCTTTTGTTGGTATAGGTACCAAGTTTGGTTCCTTTGAAAGCTACTGTAGCACCAATAAGAGTTTCGCTGGAAGCACTGTCCAATACATATCCGCTGAAAGTCCCGTTAATGCCCATCGGCTCAGGTTCAATAGCTTTCAATTGATAAAATGATATAAATAATATTATTAAAATTAATTTTTTCATAAAGATATTTTGATTAACATTACATAATGCGTTCTATACTTTAAATTTCAGTATAACGGTTAATAATTTAAATTTAAAATTCTACAAATTTTGCTTCTGTCCTATAACGTAATTTTTTTTGATTTGTTTCAAAATGAAAAGTTTTTAATGAATAGAATAAGGAAAAATTTATTAATTAATTCTCTTCGGGGACTTCTTCGAATTTTAAATTACGGATAGTTTTTTCAACATCATTTAAAACTGAATTCTCAGATTTGTTTTCAATATATATAAAATTTCCTTTTCCGTTTAACCTGTTCAGCCAGGAAGATACAATCTTAATTTCATCTAAGTCATTCAATGAATAATTGAGAATATTTTCTTTATATTTTATAAAAAAAGTATTCCTTATAATATTTATTAAATTATCGAGAGGGGCTTTTCTGCCAATGATTTCCTGGTGCATTAACTTTCCCCTGTTGATGACAATAACCTCAATAGTTTTATCCCTCGGTGAAATAGGAATCACAACAATCAGATTATTTTTATTAATCGAAGTAGGAACTCTTTGCCTTCGCAGGAACAGTCTGTTTAATTGTGTAATTTGATTTTTCACAACTGATGCTTTTTCAAATTCAAGTTCATCGGCAAATTTAATCATCTTTTCTTCGAGCTGTGTTATTATGCCTTCCGAAAAACCGCTAAGGAAAGCTTTCACTTTTTCTAATTCTTCGAAATATTCATCCTTTGATATATTTAAAGAGCAAGGTGCATTACACCTTGAAATCTGAAAATAAAAACAAGGTTGATTTTCCAAATTCGGCTTAATAGGTGTATCACATTCCCTCAGCTTGAATTGTTTGTTAATCAGTTCAAGAATGGTTTGTGTTAATCCGTTGCTTCTGAAAGGTCCGAAATACTCAGTTCCATCGGGTTCAATTGTATCAGCAATTTCAAATTTGGGATATTCATCTTTGCTTAATTTCAGAAACATATATTTCTGGTATGATTTGTCGGCACTGTTGAAATGCGGTTTAATTCTTTTTATTTCTTTGGACTCGAGTAGTAAAGCAGCTAATTCTGTTTCAGTTGTAGTCCACCTGATATCATAAATTCTCCTTGTCATGTCAGCTATCTTCCTCGACGATAATGCACCTTCATTAAAATAGGACCTGACCCTGTCTTTCAAGGATTTTGCTTTGCCCACATAGAGTATGTTTTTATTTCTGCCAAGGAAATAATAAATACCCGGTTCCTTTGGCAGTTCATTAAGTTTTGTTTCAACTCTTTTGAAAGTTTTGTAAGAAGCACGGAAATGTCTTGCAGGTTTGTTATGAAAAGAAATCAATTCCTCGATAGTATTTATACCGTGTTCTGCCTCAGCTTTTTCAAGAAGCAAAGCAAGAATTTGTGCGGTTGCCAATGCATCACCCAATGCCCTGTGCCTGTTTTTAACATGGATACCGAGGTATTGAGCAAGGTCACCTACATTTTTTTTCTGACCTGAAGCAATCAATCTCCGTGACAATTTAAGGGTGCATAATGTTTCCATTTCGAGGGAAGCGTACCCATTTCTGATAACAAGATTATTTACAAATGAAAAATCAAAGGGTACACTATGAGCAGCAAAAACAGCATTTTGCTGATGTAAAATTTCCATAATATCAGTCATAACCTGCCACTCTTCTGGAGCACGGGCAGCCATCTCGTTTGATATTCCGGTCATGTTTGCAATATAATATGGAATAAACTGATGAGGATTTATAAGGGTATCGTATTGACTAATAACCTGACCACCGAGAAGTGTTACACAGCCTATATCAATAATCCTGTTTTTTTGACCGCTCGAACCTGTGGTTTCAACATCAGTAACAATAAAAGGTATATCCCATATCGATGCCATATAATAATATCTTTCTTTTCCAACACGTATTTCAATTTTCAAATTAATAATTGTTTTTGAATTTGTCAGGTTGTTTTATGTAATATTTTACACATAGTTGAATAAATCTGACAGATTATTTGTATTGTCTATCAGGAAGGTTTGATAATCCAATTGCTTAGCAGCCACTATATTTTCCGGAGAATCATCAATAAATAAAGTACATTGTGGGTTAAATCCTGTTTTAATTGATAATAAATTAAAAATTTCGGTGTCCGGTTTTCTATTGCCGAGTAGAAATGAAAACAAAAGTCCATCGAATAAATCAAATAGTTCATTACATTCCTTGATGAAATATTTATAATGAATTACATTGGTATTACTAAGTAAAAAAACCTTACCAAAATCTTTTAATCGTTTCACATTCTGAATCGCATCAGATTTTAATCCGACAAGTGTAGCATTAAAGACTTCATCAAACAATTTATCATCTATAATCATCGAGAATTTATTTTTCACTTTATATCGGAATTCTTCCTTTGATATTATTCCTTTTTCGAATTGTATAACAAATTCATCATTCAGGTAATCATTCATTTTATAAATATCAAATTTTTTCTTGTTGTTAGATATGGATAAAAAAGCCTGAAATGTACTTAAATGACTAATGTCATATAATACACCTCCGAAATCTAAAACAAAACATTGGATATTCTTAAATTTATTCAAATTAATCTTCCTTTATGAATTTCGATATGAAAAATCCATCACAACCATGTTTGTCGGGAGAAAATCGAATCATAAAATCATCTTCCTTCAATCCATCAATAGATATATGATGCTTGTTGAAATCAGGTTTTAAAGGATATGGTTTGAATTGTTGGTTTTGTACAAGAAATCTATCAACAATTTCTTCATTTTCTTCAGCCATCAGAGAACAAGTTGAATAAACAAGAACTCCCCCATCAATCACAAATTGAGAATAATGTTCAAGTATTTTCAATTGCTGAATACTGTGTTTTTTTAATAATTCAGGAGTTAATCGCCATTTTTGCATTGGCATTCTTCTCACTGTTCCCATTCCCGAACAAGGAGCATCAACAAGAACTTTATCAAATATAAAATCAAAATTACTTCTTTTAATACTTGCGGAGGTCTTTTGAATGTTGGTTAAATCTTTAATCGTGATTTTATCGAAGCCGCATCTATGGGCTCTTGCAAGAAGAATTTTTAATTTTCGGATGTCTACATCATTAGATATTATTTCCCCGGTATTATTCATTAAATCGGCAATATGAATTGATTTTCCGCCTGCACCAGCGCAGGCATCAAGAATTCTTTCATTTTCATTCGGGGAAAGTGCATAACTTATTAACTGACTTCCTTCATCCTGCACTTCAATTAAACCTTTTTTGAAAATTTCCAGAGAATTCAATTGTGTCCTTTTTTTTATTATTATACCTGATGGACTTAACTCACAGGCTTCACAATCTATTGAATTGTTTTTAAAAAATTCTAGGACGTCTTTTCTGCTAATTTGGGATAAATTTACTCTAATAGTTAAAGGAGCAGGCTCTAAAAGTGATTCGGCAAGATTAGATATCTCATTTATATTAAAATTCTTCGTCTTATTATTATACAAAGTATCAATAATCCAGGAGGGCAATGAATACCTATGCGAAATAATTTCAAGTTCCTCACTATTAATATCTGTTAGTTTTGATTTAATAAAGATTGCTTTTTTTTCAAGCTCATCAAAAGCGGCTTCAATATTCAGAAAAAATTTTTCAATAATATTTTTTTCACATTCAATTTTCTCAATAATAGATTCTATTAATTGTTCAATAAAGTTATCATTCTCATTATTTGTAAATTTTTTTGCAAGTTCTGAAGGATGAAAAATTGAATTGTAACTCGTGTGTTTTTCAAAAATAAAAATGGTGACGGCTGAAATCATTATCTCATTTCTTAAAAAAACAGGTGAAATATCATTATTTTTATTATTTATAGCTTCATACAAGCAATAATCAAATAATCCATACCCTCTCAAAACTAAGAAAACGAGCTCGGACAAAAACCTTCTTTCGGAACTGCCTATATACTTCTTTTTTCGGAAATAATCGGTTAATATCATATCCGAAGGCTGATGTGATTTTCGAATGATTTTTATTATTTCCGCACTATGTCCGAGTAATGATGCTAATTTCATTAAAATAACTAATAATTATACAACATATTTGATATGAAAACGATGTTTATTCCTTTGAATAGACAATTATTTATATTATTTTTGTCTTGCAGCATTAATATGTCAAAAATTATATTAAAATATTTAATGTTAAAATTTGTTTAATGTATATTATAAATATAGGATTTTTCAAAAACTTTTTTGACAATTATCTTTAAAAATCGTATTTTCGTTAATGATAAATTTAAATATTGCAATTAAATGCAGTAAAAGTTAGGTTATTGTTTGGCATAAATATTGTCTTTATCCCTAAGTTAAGGAATAGTATGACATATAAATTAAGGTTTTAATTAGAATATAATCATTAATAATAAATTTAGTAAAGAGGTCTAAAATGAAGAGAATTATTTGCTGTCTGATAGCTGCCGGCATGTTTACAATTGCCGCAAACAACTCAAATGCACAGGAAATTAAAATTGACAGATTCGTGATTGGCACAGGTGGAATGGTTGCCGGTGTTAATGATGATAATATATCAATGTCCGGAATCACCGGGCAAATAGCAATTGAAAAAATAGCTGGGACAGAACCTGTATACAATAACATGAAAGTAGATATATACCAGGGATTTTGGGTTCCTGTCGGAGATTTCTTCTCGGGTGTAGAGGAAACAACAGATTCCAGATACGGGAAAATAGAGAATTTTCCAAATCCATTCAGCTCATCAACTTTAGTGAAATACAATCTGCCCTCAAGCGGTTATGTGTCTTTAAAAATATACGATATGGTAGGAAATGTAATTAAAACTTTGTATGATGGATATCAAAATATGGGTGACCAGGAGTTATCCTGGAACGGTAAAGATGAAATGGGCAGTAATTTATCTTCCGGTTCTTACCTTTATGAGCTAAAATACAGTCCTACGACAAACGGCACATCTTATACATTACGTAACCTCATGGTTATTTTAAGATAAATTGAAATTAAATAAGAAAATAAATATGTTGATGTTAAACAAAATTCAGGAGTACTTAATGATGAGGAAGATTTTACTTCTCGGTATCATAGCAGTATTATTATTGCCATTTATGGAATTGAATAATGCTGTAGCCCAGATTCCAAGAATCATGAATTATCAAGCAAGTTTAATTGATGAAACTGCAAAACCGGTAAACGGTAATGCAGTCATTACTTTTTCAATTTTTGACGATGAGAATACCGGTGTTGTCCCACTCTGGACGGAAGTACAGAGTGTACAGGTCAGTAACGGTTTTATGAACACTTATCTCGGTCGTACTGTACCATTAAATTTACCTTTTGACAAACAATACTGGCTTGAAGTAAAGGTTAATGACGGTACACCATATGCAAGAACACAACTCACATCATCGCCTTATACGATGCATTCGTTATTGGCAACAAAAGCAGATACTGCAGACATTGCAATAACAGTAATTGACTGGGCAATAACACAGACGAAGTTAGACCCATCTGTTAGTGCATTCCCATGGGGTCCTGCAGGAGGGATTTTATCGGGAGAATATCCAAATCCTCAATTGAACATGGATTCTCTCAACAAATATGTGAGTGAAAATTTTATTAAGCGTGAAGAAGCATTGCTCGGTGACCTCGAAGGTATAGCAGGATTGCCGACAGTAGCAAAAATACGCGGAATCCCCGTTTCACCGACCATACCAAAAAAATGGGAAACTTTCATTTATAACGGAGACTTGTGGAAACCATCGTTAATTAACCCACAGAGTTTATTTGCAGATTCTGCAATGGATGGCGATGTGCTATTTTACAGGAACGGAGGATTTTCATGGGAAATTCCGGTTCCGGCAGGACCGGCAGGTGGGGATTTAACAGGATTTTATCCTAATCCTACACTTTATGCAATTCATGGAATCCCTATTACAAACACGCCGCCATTGAACAATTATATTTTCTATTATGACAGTTTGAATGGACAATTTGCATGGAAAAATCAAGGTTCAGGAATTCCGTGGATTACCGTAATGGATGTTTTTCCATATAATACATTTGTCGGTTACCAGGCTGGACTTAATACAACTATAGGTCAAAATAACGTAGCCATCGGATATAATGCATTTGTAAACAATACAATCGGTAGTTATAATTCAACAACCGGTTCTTATTCAATGTTCAGCAACACAACTTCAAATTATAATACAGCTGACGGATACTACTCATTATATTCAAATACAACAGGCACCGAGAACACATCGATTGGTGCTAATTCGATGGAGTTAAACACTACAGGCGGACAGAATACTGCCATAGGGCGTTATGCACTATATTCAAATACAACCGGCAATTTAAATACAGCAGCCGGATATAATGCCTTATATAGTAATACAACAGGTATAAATAACGCAGCTTTTGGGGACAATTCATTATATTCAAATACGACAGCGAATAATAATAGTGCATTGGGCTCCCAGGCTCTTTATTTTAATACAACAGGTGCAAACAATTCGGCAGTTGGTGCTTTATCACTTTATAATAATACTACCGGTACAAATAATTCGGCTGTAGGTTATAATGCCCTTCAGGCTAACACTACAGGAAATAACAATACTGCAAACGGTTCTCAAGCTTTGTACAGTAATACATTGGGAAGCTTCAATACTGCAACCGGTTCTTCTGCTCTTTATAGCAATTCTTTCGGAAGTGGAAACTCTGCATACGGTAACTTCGCACTTTTCTCCAATACAACTGGAGGAAATAACACCGGTGTAGGTATTTCAGCACTTCGTACGAATTCATCAGGAAGTAACAACACTGCTATAGGTTCTAATACTTTATATTCAAATACCGGCGGCAGTTTCAATACTGCAGCTGGCGACGGTGCTCTTTATTCCAACACAATAGGTAACGGAGGAGCAGCATACGGATATAATGCATTATACAATAATACAACAGGTTCGTTCAATACTGCAGCAGGAAGCACTGCACTATTCAGTAACGTTACTTCATCTAATAACTCGGCATTCGGTTATGCCGCACTTTATACAAATACATTAGGTGACAACAATACTGCACAAGGTTACCAGGCTCTTTACGCAACAACAACAGGAGATGATAATACAGCAGTTGGTAATCTTGCAGAAGCAAATAACTCAACCGGTGCTTTCAACGTCGCAGTTGGCAGCCAGGCACTTCAGAACCAGGCAACTGTTTCAGGAAGTACAGCAATAGGTTACCAGGCATTACTTTCAAATACAGGTTCACCGAACACAGCGGTCGGTTACCGTGCTTTATTCCCGAATACAACCGGAAGCAATAATACTGCAGTCGGTTATTCAGCATTAGCCAGCAATACAACAGGAAGCGGTAATAGTGCATTCGGTTGGAATGCCCTGCTATTTAATACAACAGGCAATTTTAACAGTGCTTATGGTTATGATGCTCTTCAAAATAACACTACAGGTGCTGATAACGTTGCAGTAGGTTATAACGCATTATTATCAAATACAACCGGTACTTTGAATACAGCCACAGGTAATTATTCATTGAGTGCTAATACAACAGGAACCGGAAACTCCGGGTTCGGCGTTAATGCACTTTTATCAAACACTATAGGAACATATAATACAGCAGCTGGTTACCAGGCATTAGCAGCTAACACAACAGGTAATGATAACACTGCAACAGGCTGGGGTGCTTTACAATCAAATACCACAGCTTCATTTAATACTGCTTCAGGTGTTTATGCTTTGAATTCAAATTCTACCGGTAATCAGAATACCAGTTATGGCGCTCAATCAATGCAATTTAATACAACCGGTAATTTTAACGTAGCAATTGGTTATGATGCACTTCGTGCAAATACAACCGGGAATGGCAATACAGCAGGCGGTTATGGAGCACTAACTTCTAACACAACAGCGAATGATAATGTCGCATTTGGTAATAATGCATTGTTATCAAATACAACAGGACCTCGGAATACCGGTGTCGGTTTCCATGCAATATATTCAAACTCTACAGGTTCAGACAATACGGCTATTGGCTACAATTCCTTAAGCATGGTACTAACAGCCAGCAACAATACTGCTCTTGGTTCACAAGTACTCGTCACGAATACCGGTAATGATAACACAGCCGGTGGTTACAGAGCTTTATTCGCAAATACAACCGGTAATTTAAATACAGCTTTTGGTTCATTATCACTAAATGCAAATACAACCGGTACAGACAACGTTGCAGTTGGATACCAGGCACTCACAGTTAATACCACAGGTGTCAGAAATTCTGCTTTAGGATTACAGGCTCTTGCTGCAAATACATTAGCTGTGGAT
Source organism: Ignavibacteriota bacterium (assembly GCA_016219595.1). Taxonomy (GTDB): domain Bacteria; phylum Bacteroidota; class Ignavibacteria; order Kapaibacteriales; family UBA2268; genus XYC2-FULL-35-21. The sequence goes on from JACRLY010000059.1 coordinate 29,707, forward strand.
AACACTGCAATCGGATATCAAGCCCTTTATTCAAATACAACTGCTCCAAACAATGTGGCTGTTGGTTCCAGTGCCCTTCGTTCAAATACAACAGGTACCAGCAATACGGCATTAGGTAAAGAAGCTTTGTATTCAAATACAACTGCAGGTTATAACACCGGCGTCGGTATGCAGACACTATTGATGAATACAGTAGGTGCTTATAACACTGCAGTCGGTTATGCAGCCCTTCAACAAAATACTGCTTCACTGAATACTGCTACCGGTTATGCAGCCATGCAATTAACAACAACAGGACTAAATAACACTGCGAACGGAGCTTATTCACTATATTCAAATACTACGGGACAAGACAATGTTGCAATCGGTTTTGAAGCACTAAGATTGAGTACAACAGCAAGTCAAAATACTGCTGTCGGCTCTCAGTCTTTAAGATCAAACACAACCGGCTCACCTAATTCTGCAGTTGGATATTTCGCTTTAAATGCAAATACAACAGGAAATCAAAATACTGCTCTTGGTTATTTTGCACTCAGTAATAATTTAGTTGGCAATCAAAATACTGCTTTAGGAAACAATGCACTTTTATCTAACACAGCATCCGGTAATACTGCTGTAGGTAATAATACATTACAGATTAACACGACAGGAGGTTCAAACACAGCTGTTGGCAATTTATCACAAGCTAACAATTCAACTGGTTCTTCCAATGTGTCTGTTGGTGTTTTCTCTCTCTTCAATAATACAACAGGGGGATTCAATGTTGCCATTGGTAATTCAGCATTATCTGCCAATACGACTGTAAGCGCTCTAACAGCTGTAGGATACCAGGCATTAACTGCAAATACAACAGGTTCAGGAAGTGTTGCCGTCGGTTATAATTCCTTATTAGTTAATAATACAGGTAATGACAATACAGCAGTCGGTTATACTACATTGTCTGCAAATACATCTGGTGGCCAGAATGTAGCGGTAGGTCGCAATGCACTTACTGCCAATACAACAGCAAGTGGTGGTGTAGCTGTCGGATACAATGCTTTAGCAGCAAATACAACAGGTGCTAATAATACTGCAACAGGTTTTAATGCATTAGCAGCTAATACAACCGGTGCTAATAATACAGCTAATGGTTATCAGTCACTACTTTTAAATACAACCGGAGGTTCAAATGTCGGACTTGGTTACCAGACATTGGCAGCAAATACAACTGCAAGTTTCAACACAGCAGTCGGTACAATTGCTCTATCGGCAAATACAACGGGTGCCGATAATACAGCATTGGGTTATGGTGCAATGAACAGCAATACTACCGGTCTGAGAAATACTGCAACCGGCGAACAGGCATTGCAGTTTAATACAATAGGAAATAATAACCTTGCAAACGGTTACCAGGCACTTAGAAATAATACAGCAAATGATAACACTGCTGTCGGATATTTGGCATTGACAGCTAATACATCGGCAACAGGAAATACTGCGGTTGGTTTCCAATCATTAACAGCAAATACAACCGGTGCAAGTAATTCTGCATTAGGTTATAATTCACTTGCAGCAAATACATTGGGAAATAACAATGCGGCATTTGGTTATAATTCATTATTATCAAATACTACAGCTTCTAATAATAGTGCTTTCGGTAACGGTTCATTACAGAACAATACATTAGGCGGCTCAAACACTGCAGTAGGTTCACAAGCACTAAATGCAAACGTTAGCGGAAGTAATAATACAGCAGTCGGATATCAATCACAGTTAGTTAGTACTACCGCAAGTGGTAACACATCATTGGGTTCATTGACACTGCAAGCCAATACTACAGGTGCCGATAATACTGCATCAGGTTATGCTTCACTGCGGTTATAATGCTCTTTATTCTAACACAACCGGGACAGGCAATACAGCAGGCGGTTATGGAGCACTTTATTCTAACACAACAGCGATTGACAATGTTGCTTATGGTAACAATGCAATGTATACAAATACAACCGGTGTGCGTAACACAGGTATCGGTTTCCATGCAATATATTCCAACTCTACAGGTAATGACAATACTGCTTTAGGTTTTAATTCCTTATCAGTTAATACTTCCAGCAACAGTACTGCTTTAGGTTCAGAGGTTCTTGTTTCAAGCACTGGGAATAATAACACAGGTAGTGGATACAGAGCTTTATTTGCAAGCACAACAGGTAATTTCAATACAGCTTATGGTTCGCTGTCAATGTTGGCAAATACGACAGGAAATAATAATGTTGCAGTCGGTTATAATACTTTAGCTGCAAACAGTTTAGGCGGCAATAATACAGCAGTTGGTTATAATGCACTCCAGGCAAATACTGTTAGCGGATTGACAGCAGTCGGTTACCAGGCATTGAATGCAAATACAACCGGTGCCAATAATGTTGCAGTTGGATTTTCCGCTCTTACATCAAACACAACAGGAAGTGGAAACTCAGCAGTTGGTTATAATGCATTAACCACAAATACATCCGGAAATGACAATACAGCCACCGGTCAATCTGCACTCTTTGCAAATACAACAGGTGCTGACAACGTAGCATTAGGTGTAAATGCACTTACATCAAATTCTACCGGTAATTACAATGTCGCACTGGGTTCCGATGCTTTGTTTACAAATTCAACAACTCATTATAATATAGCAATAGGATTCCAGTCATTATTTACAGCAAATAGTACTGCTAATACTGCAGTCGGTTATGTTC
>JACRLY010000059.1:32459-40998 GCA_016219595.1 Ignavibacteriota bacterium
CGATGCAACTAACAACAACCGGTTCCGGGAATACATCATTGGGTTATGCTACTCTTTCTGCCAACACAACAGGCAGCCAAAACGTAGCTGTAGGTTACAATGCTCTAACAGCAAACACAACAGTTAACGGATTGACTGCTGTAGGTTACCAGGCATTGAGTGCAAATACTACAGGCACAAATAATGCGGCGGTTGGTTTCCAGGCACTTGGTGTAAACACAACAGGTAATTTCAACACGGCTCTTGGTTATAGTGCATTAGATGCAAATACTACAGGAAATGACAATACTGCTGTAGGTTCGGATGTTTTGACAGCCAATACAACAGGTAGTGATAATACAGCTCTTGGTTCGAATGTGCTCTTTGCAAACACAAGCGGTTTTGAAAATACTGCATTTGGTTCACATGCACTAAATACAAATTCAACAGGTGACAACAACACAGCGGTCGGTAATGATGCTATGTTCTCAAATACAAGCGGTTATTACAACACAGCTTTAGGTTCAAATACCCTTCGTGCAAACCTTACTGGTTATCAGAATACTGCAACAGGTTATGATGCTCTTCGTAACAATTCAACAGGATATCAGAATGCCGCTAGCGGATTCAGTGCTTTGTTGAATAACACAACCGGCTATCACAATACAGCTTACGGGTATTCAGCACTCTATTCGAACACAACTGGTATTGACAACCTGGGTGTCGGTTATGCAGCACTCTATCTTAATACAACAGGTTCGAACAACATTGCAACCGGAAGGGATGTGCTTTACAACAACTCAACTGGAAATAATAATACTGCTAACGGTGCTGAAGCCATCACCAGCAATACAACAGGTGATGACAACTCCGGTTTCGGATATTTCGTTTTACACTCAAATACAACAGGAGATAACAACTCGGCTTTTGGAAGAGATGCTCTCTATTCCAATACAACCGGTTTGAGCAATACGGGTATAGGACATTCAGCAGGTTATAGTAATTCAGTTGGAAGTGGAAACGTTTTCATAGGTTACCAGGCAGGATATTTTGAAACAACAAGCAATAAGCTTTATATTGATAACAGCAATACAGTTACCCCGCTAATTTACGGTGATTTCGCAACTGACAACTTAACAATTAACGGCGCATTGACCGTAACAAATGGAATTACAGGTAACATTAACAACCTTACAGGTGGTGCTGCAGGTAGTGTTCCTTACCAGACTGCTCCTAATACAACAACATTCCTTGGTATTGGAGCTCTGAATACGATTATGACATCGACAGGTGCTGCACCCCAATGGGTTGCTTCATTAACAGATGCACAGGTTGATAATAATTTGACAATCAACGGTGGAACAATTGAAAATTCAACGATAGGTGCCGTAACTCCAAGCACAGGTTCATTTGCAAGTGCAACCGGAACTGCTGCGATAACAGCAAACAATACTTCAACAGGTGCCGGTTTATCAGTTACTGATGGCGGCGGTTATGTGAAGTATTCTTACACAGGCGGTGTAGTTGCAGCAGATGTTTATACAATTCCTGATGATATATCAGTTGTTGATATAACTTCTGATAATAATGGTACGACCGATGTAATTACTAACCCAGCAGGAGTAAATGGTAAGATTCTTTATGTAACTTATACTTGCCCTGGCGGTGGAGATGATGTTACAATAAGCAGTCAAAACTTTATTTTGGTTGCCGGACAAAAAGTCGGTGTAACAATGGTATATTCCGGAGCAGCTTGGGTAATTACAGGTTCCTGGATACAATAATATGAAATTTAATATTATCATTTGTTAATACAGATGATATGAATAAAGGGCGAAGCGATTCGCCCTTTTTTTTTCCAATGAAGTCCTAATTCGACTCCGCTCAGTATGACAATTATCAGTTATAAAATCTAAAATATATTAGCTCTTCAATAAAAAAAAGATAATAAAATTTTCAATTATTCTGCATCTTATCTTTGCTAATTTCTAACACGAAATATCAATTATTTTAAAAATGACATTAGAAGAATAAAAAAGTAATACTTGATTACTCTTAAAAAATTTAATAATTTAGCAGTATGAGGATGGCTAAAATATAAGTTAGTCGAAATTAATTATAGTTAGGTTATATATTAAACTCCCTTTTAAAAAAGATTTGTAAATGAATTTTTGTTAAGTGTTATTTGATACTAATTTGAAAATAATTATTGATTTTTAATTTATGGGAGGTATAACAATGAAAAAAAATTATTTAGCATTAATAAAACTACTTGCAGCAATATTCACCGATGAGACTACAGGTGTCATACCTATCTGGACAGAAGTCCAGAATGTTGAAGTAATCAACGGGTTTATGAATACATATCTTGGTCAAATTGTACCTCTCAATCTTCCCTTTGACAGTGATTACTGGTTAGAGGTAAAAATTGGAGATTCGTCACCATATCCAAGAAAGAGATTAACTTCGGCTCCCTACTCGATTCATTCATTGACTGCTGTCAAAGCCGATACTGCAGATATTGCCTTTACTGTAGTTGACGGTGCAATCACACAGGTAAAATTAGACCCTGGAGTTAAAGCAATTCCATGGGGAAATGCCGGTGGAGCATTAACCGGACAATACCCGAATCCATCATTGAATAAAGATACAATATTGAATTTTGTCGATGATAATTTCTTCAGACGTGATGAAGCATTATTAGGAGATTTATCCGGTACTATTGAATCACCTGTTGTATCAAGAATTCGCGGCATCCCGGTTTCTCCCGAAGCACCTTTACTATGGCATACATTTGTATATGATGGTACAAAATGGAAGCCATCATATTTGACTCCATTCAGTTTAAATGCAAATGTTCCTGCACAGGACGAAGTTTTATTTTACAGATACGGAAACTTTGAATGGGATATACCTGCTCCTGCAGGACCAGCAGGCGGTGATTTGACAGGTTCATATCCCAATCCATCAGTTGCACAAATACGTGGAGTTCCGGTATCATTAATTACTCCAGTGCCAAACCGTACTTTTATTTTTGATGGTATTAGCTGGGTACCGTCATTATTATATCCTGCAAATTTGTACGCTGATGTTCCTGTAAACGGTGAATATCTTTCATACCAGAGTGGAACATTTAGCTGGTCGCCTGCTACAGTAGCAGGATTAGTAATTAATAGTGCTACTCCATTTTCAACATTTGCCGGATACCAGTCCGGGACAGCAAATACAGGATTAAATAACACATTAGTCGGCTTCCGTTCAGGATATTCAAACACAACAGGTGGATACAATACTGCAAACGGTTCGAATGCCTTTTTTATGAATACTGCAGGAAACTATAACACTGTCAGTGGTTATCAGGCTCTATACATGAACACGACCGGCAGTTTCAACACAGCAATCGGTGTGAATGCTCTGTTTTCAAATTCGTCTGCCAGTTATAATACTGCAACCGGATTTGACGCACTATATTCAAATACAACTGGCGCTAATAATGCCGCTTTTGGTTACTTGTCATTATATAATAACACAACAGGTAATGAGAATACAGGAATTGGTGATAATACATTAAATTCAAATACAACTGGTAATCAAAATACAGCGACAGGAGCTGCTGCATTGTATTCAAACACAAGCGGAGCTAATAATACCGCAGTCGGTTCAGCATCATTACAAAATAATACTATTGGAAATAATAATACAGCAGCCGGACAGACTGCATTATTCTCAAATACTACAGGTAGTAATAATACAGGAGTAGGTTCTCAAGCATTATTATTTAATACAACAGGAGGACAAAATACTGCTGTTGGAAATAATGCACTCGAAAATAATACAACAGGTGACTGGAATACGGCAGTAGGATTTAATGCCTTGTGGTACAACTCTACAGGTTCCAGCAATGTTGCAACAGGTTCCCAGGCATTATATAATAATACAACTGGTAATGGTAATACAGCAAACGGAGAAAATGCACTTCATGGAAATACAACAGGTAATAATAATACGGCAAGTGGACAGGCTTCCCTATATAACAATACGACAGGAAGTAATAATTCAGCATTTGGATTACAGGCATTGTATTCAAATTCAACGGGAAATTCAAATACAGCAGGCGGATTAAATGCACTTTTCTCCAACACAACCGGGAATGCAAACACTGCATTCGGTTTGGATGCACTCTACACAAATACAACCGGAGGAAGCAATTCTGCAATGGGATATCAAGCATTATTCTTAAATACTGTAGGTATGTGGAATACAGCAACAGGTAATCTGGCACTTTATTCTAATACAACAGGTTCAAACAATACGGCTGATGGGGATGAAGTTTTGTATTCAAATACTACCGGTGCATATAATACGGGTATAGGAATAGCAGCCCTTTATCAGAACACCGGAGGTAATTATAATACAGCACTCGGAGCAAATACACTTTTTAGTATGATTATCGGAGCCCAAAATACAGCAATTGGTTATAGTGCATTAAATCAAGCAGAAGGTTCATGGAATACTGCTGTCGGATTTAATGCAGGCAACAGTAATGTTAGTGGGGATGGAAATGTATTTATAGGATATCGTGCAGGTGAAAGTGAATTAGGAAGTAATAAATTATATATAGCGAATACCGGAATTAATCCGCCGCTAATTTATGGAGATTTCAGCACAGCCAGGGTTGCTATCGGAACAATAACTCCGAGTGCAACTCCATTCACTGTAGTCGGCCTTCCTGCATATCCGAACAATGCAGCAGCAATTGCAGGCGGATTAACTGTCGGTGCTTTTTACCGCACAGGCGGTGACCCTGATGTTGTTTGCGTTGTACATTAATACCAAATAGGAAATATCTTTATTAAATTAAAACAAAAATAAAAAGTCTATAAACTCTCGCACAATAATATGCGGGAGTTTTTTTTATGTAATTAATAAAATATTTTTTTGATTGTTTACAAATATTCAATAAATTTAAAAAGTTAATTGAAACATAATTGTAAATTAAACCTTGCGATTAATCCTGATTAATATAGATTATAAATTATTTTATCATATAAACGAAATAATCATTCTATTCAAATAAATATATAAAATCAAGATTATTAATTATTAACTTAATCGGGGGCAAAATGAAAAAGTTTACCAAATCATTCCTTTGTTTATTTTTAATTTTTCTTTTTTCTACCATTATTACCAATTCACAGGTACCGAGATTAATCAATTACCAGGCAAACCTGATGGATGAAGAAAACAAACCGGTCAGTGGTACAGTAACAATTACATTTGCAATTTTTCTGGATGAAGTTACCGGGGTAATACCAGTATGGGCTGAAAACAGAAGTGTAGATGCAGTAAACGGATTTGTCAATATTTACCTTGGGGAGATCGTACCAATAAATCTTCCATTTGACAAACCATACTGGCTTGAAGTCAAGCTTGGAGATGCATCAGCATATCCGAGAACAAGGTTGTCATCTGTACCTTATTCATATATGTCATTAAGAACACACCGTGCAGATACATCTGATATGTCAGAATCGGTAGTAGAGGGAGGTATAAAACAAAACATGATTGACCCAACTGTCAAAGCTTTGCCTTGGGGACCAGCCGGAGGTCATTTGAAGGGAATTTATCCTAATCCTACATTCAATCTTGATACACTTAACAAATTTATATCACAGGGATTCATTGAAATTAATGAAAATGCAGGTGGCGATTTGAGAGGACAATATCCGAATCCCACAATTCGTGATTCTGCAGTAACCGCAATAAAACTTCGTTCAAATTCGGTAACAACAGTAAAAATTGCAGACAACGCAATAACACAAAGAAAGATTGCTCTGGATGCTGTTAATGTAGATAATATAGATGCTCATAATCATATTGGAGGAGCATTAGCACCAGGAGCATCGGCTATCATGTGGGACGGTACGACTGTATATTGGGGATACCCGAGCCCGGGAGGCAGTGCAGGCGGAGATTTATCAGGTTCATATCCCTCTCCCCAGGTAACTGGTCTGAGAGGAGTACCAATTTCTTCTATTCCTGCACCAGATGATAATGAAGTATATGTATTCAGGGATTACGGTACACCTTCGACACTTGATGACAAATATGTTTCTCAAAAAATATTACCTGATAATTTATGGTCTTATAATACAACTCCACTTGGTGCTGTTGAAGACAATTATTTATTATCTTGGGATTGGAACGGCGGAGCAGACCCGAGAATGAGGTGGATTGCACCCAATACATTAACTATCAGTTCCGCTTTGCCAATTGTTGGTGACGGTACACCAGGTAATCCTATTACTTTAAATAAAACAAGTGTCTCCGCCTATGATATTTATTATTTAGCTCCAACATCAAACACATGGACTAGTGGAAAAATAATACCTCAAAACTTATTGGCGACTCCGTCAGCTCCTGGAGGAAGTGAAGACGGGTATGTCCTGTCCTGGAACAATTCAAATACAATGATGCAATGGAGTGGAGTAACAAGTGCAATGATAGTTGACGATGAAATTGTTGATGCCGATGTAAATACTTCTGCAGCGATTGCAGGAACAAAAATAAACCCTGATTTCGGTTTGCAAAATATTATTACTTTAGGAAATATTTCAGCAGCAAGTGGTAGCTTCACAGGAATTTTGGGTTCTTCATCAGCAACAATTACAGGCGATATGCTTGGTATAGGGACTACAACTCCAAACAATAAAATTCAGGTAGTTGACCTCATAAATTTTAATAATATATCCCAAAACACTTTCCTTGGTTACTTGTCGGGAAACTCAACTATATCTTCTAATAATACTTTTGTAGGATTCCATTCAGGCCAGTCTAATACATCCGGAACTGCTAACACGGCAGTAGGCAGCGTAGCTCTTCAGGCTAACACATCAGGTGATGAAAATACAGCAGTAGGAGAGCAGGCACTCTGGTATAATACGACTGGATATAATAATTCAGCTTTCGGATATCAATCGTTAGCATCGAATACAGTTGGATATAATAACTCAGCTTATGGTATGTTTTCGCTTGTATTCAATGAAAATGGAAATAATAATACTGCAATCGGCGAAGGTGCGGGATTCAATTCAATAGGTAGTGGTAACGTGTTTCTTGGTTATCGTGCAGGATACAATGAAACTGGGAACGATAAACTTTATATAGCTAATTCAAGTGCGAATCCTCCTCTTATTTACGGAGATTTTTCGACTGGTGCTGTTGCACTTGGAACCATTACGCCGGCTTCGGGAGCATTACTAACTCTGTCAAACTCCGGAGGCGGCTCTGCAATTGCAGTTTCTAACGGTGGTGGTGATTTGAAGCTTTCATTTGGTACACTCGCAGGAACTGACGCAGGAATTACAATTCCTGATGATATTTCTGTATTTGAAATTACTGCAGGAACTGAAACAGGAGCTTTTGCTGTTACAATGCCTACTGTATTAACAGGAAAGGTATTGTATATTCGTAATAATTCAGGGCAACAGGTTAACCTGTCAGCAGGTGGAAGTATTGCTACCGGTGCAGGTGCAACCTTAATTTCAAATGGAAGTACATGGTTCAAAGCAAATTGAAATTAATTATTAGTATTTATTTTCTGAAACCTATAATTCTAATTTTACAAAGCACAGCTTTTTTTGCTGTGCTTTTTTTCTGTGTGTTATTTGTATAAAATATTTTCAATATTACTGTGAAAGGAAAAATTATGAAAAAAATTAAAGATTGAATTTCATCGCCTTTTCCCCATATTTCTTTTAAATTTCTCGTCATGTAAATACTATATAATTCAAATTCTTATCGACTCGATTCAGAATATTCAATTTTAAGGCATATTATTTGTTATAAAAAGTTCCATAGCTTCTATATATAAAAATTTAGAGGTTATATGTAATATTTTTTTTACAGGTAAATGTTATGAACAGGTATATACATATTATAATAATAGCAATAATTTGTTTATTGTTAGACATCACATTATATTCACAGGTTCCAAGGATAATTAATTATCAAGCGAGCCTGATGGATAATGATGGTAAACCATTTAATGGATATGAAATCATGACATTTGCTATATTCCAGGATGAATACGCAGGGGTCATTCCATTATGGGCTGAAAGCAGAGGAGTTGAAATAATAAATGGATTTATAAATATTTACCTGGGAGAAGTCAATCCGGTTAATTTACAATTCGACAGGACATACTGGCTCGAAATAAAATTAGGAGATTCTCCTCCTTTCCAAAGAACAAGACTTTCGGCTTCTCCTTACTCATTCATGTCATTAAGAGCATTAAAATCAGATACAGCTGTTATTGCGCAAACAATTATTGAAAATGGAATCAAACAAAATATGCTGGACCCAAGTGTCAGAGCAATACCTTGGGGACCGGCATCAGGTTTTTTATCGGGGTCATATCCAAATCCTTCGCTTAATCCCGATTCTCTTAATAAATTTATATCGCTTGGATTCGTAAGATTAAATCAGGAAGCCGGAGGTGATTTGACCGGTCAATATCCAAATCCCGAAATAAAAGATAATGCAATAAAAAAAAAAAAAA
>JACRLY010000059.1:41043-42761 GCA_016219595.1 Ignavibacteriota bacterium
GATAATGCAATTAACACAAAAAAAATTGAAAATGGAGCAGTAACAAATTCTAAAATTGAGGATTCATCAATAACTCAAAATAAATTATCATTAAATGCGGTAAATGTTGACAATATTGATTTTCATCAGCATATTAATGGTCCTTTAGCACCAGTTGCCTCATCAATTATGTTTGACGGGACAAAAGTATATTGGGGAAATCCAAGCCCGGGAGGCGGTGCAGGAGGTGATTTGGGAGGATTATACCCATCTCCGCATGTCGTCGGTTTAAGAGGAATACCTATTGCTGATTTTCCGACATTAGAAGACAACCAGGTTTATATTTTCAGGAACTATGGAACACCGACTAATGATGATGACAGGTGGATAGCACAAAAAATAAAACCTGAGAATTTATATACTTATACTGATACGGCATTGGGCATTGGTGAAAACGGATATGTGCTTTCCTGGGATTGGAACGATGGTATTAATCCGAGAATGAGATGGATTAATTTTAATTCTCAATTATTAAATACAGCATTACCAATTATTGGAAACGGAGAGCCGGCAAATCCAATAACGTTGAACAGGAGCGGTGTTTCGCCTTATGAATTGTATTATTTAAGTCCTACAACCGGTTCCTGGACTAACGGAAAATTAATGCCTGAAAATTTTATCGCAACTCCGTCAAGCCCGGGTGTGTTTGAAGATGGTTATGTGCTTTCCTGGAATAATTCCAATACAATGATGGAGTGGGTCGAGCCTGCGGTAAACACTTCGCTTCCTTTAATAGGCGACGGTACACCTGGAAATGAAATATCTATAAATACTGCAGGTGTTAATGCAAATGATTTACTCGTGTTCGACGGAACAAACTGGACATATAATAAAATTCAAACCCCGATGATTGCAGATTTGGCAGTTACAACTTCGAAAATAGCGGATAAAAATGTAACTGTTGGAAAAATAAATAACGGTGCAAATGATAATATATTAGTTACAATTGCTGGCAATTCTCAATGGCAGAATTTGAATTTATCATCAACATTTACGGGTAATGGAGTAAGCATACCACTTGGAATTGCTGCAGGTGCAATTGGTGCAACAGAAATTTCTGATGCTGCAATAACAAGTGCAAAATTAGGATTATTGTCAGTTGCGACTTCAAACATACAGGATAATGCTGTAACCATAACAAAAATAAATCCGGGCATTGCAAATTCGGTTTTGCTGACTAATTCAGCAGGAACGTCAGCAACCTGGAGTCAAATATCCGCATCTAATATGAGTGCAGGTGATTATACATCTGTTATCACATCAGGTTCATACACGATTGATATATCAGGTAATGCCGGAACAGTTACTAACGGTGTTTATACTACAGGCTCTTATGCTGACCCAAGCTGGATTACATCATTGTCTGGTTCAAAGATTACAGGTGCAATGACAGGCACAACAATAGGTTTTGATGATGTTACAAGTGCTACTAATTTAGGACAGGCTTTATTGATTGGCAATGGCTCTACATTAGGTCCGACAGGAACAGGAACTATCACAGCCAATGCAATTACAGCAGGAACTTATGGAATAAGTATTACAGGTAATGCAGCTACTTCGACAAGTCTTGCAGGTAATCTTGCAGGTGATTTACCTTACCAGTCTGCTCCGGGAACAACTGCATTTTTAAATATTGGTGCAAATAATACAATACTTAAAGCAAACGGAACTATACCGAG
>JACRLY010000026.1 GCA_016219595.1 Ignavibacteriota bacterium
ACCTGTTCCTGTAGGTCCAAATGTAGAGCCATTTCCAATTAATAGTGCCTGTCCTAAATTAGTAGCACTCGTAACATCATCAAAACCGATAGTGGTTCCTGTCATGGCTCCTGTAATCTTTGAACCTGAGAGTGATGTAATCCAATTTGGGTCAGAGTATGAACCTGTAGTATAAACACCATTTGTCACAGTACCTGCATTACCTGATATGTCAATCGTGTAAGAACCGGAAGTTATTACAGAAGTGTAATCACCTGCACTCATATTTGATGCAGAGATTGTTCCCCAACTTGGTACAGTTCCGTTTGATTTAAGTATAGTATTATTTGCACCTATATTTAAAAATGAAGTTGTTCCCGGAGCAGACTGATACGGTAAATCACCAGCAATATTACCTGCTAAACTTGTAGCCGTAGCGGCATTGCCGCTTATATTTATACCATAAGTTCCTGCACTGATTGCATTCGCTGTAATCACACCTGTGCCTGTGGATCCCAGTGTAGAGCCATTGCCAATTAATAAAGCCTGACCTAAATTTGTAGCACTTGTAACATCATCAAAACCTATTGTAGTTCCAGTCATAGCACCTGTAATCTTTGAACCTGACAATGATGTAATCCAATTTGGGTCAGAGTATGAACCTGTTGTATAAACACCATTAGTAACAGTTCCGGCATTACCTGATATATCAATCGTATAAGAGCCTGAAGTAATTACTGAAGTATAATCACCCGCAGACATGTTTGATGCAGAGATAGTTCCCCAACTCGGCACAGTTCCGTTTGATTTAAGTATAGTATTATTTGCACCGATATTTAAAAATGAAGTCGTTCCCGGTGCAGACTGATAAGGTAAATCACCTGCAAGATTCCCTGCCAAACTTGTTGAAGTTGCGGCATTACCGCTTATATTTATACCATACGTTCCTGCACTAATCGCGTTGGCTGTAATCACACCTGTTCCTGTAGGTCCAAATGTAGAGCCATTTCCAATTAATAGTGCCTGTCCTAAATTAGTAGCACTCGTAACATCATCAAAACCGATAGTGGTTCCTGTCATGGCTCCTGTAATCTTTGAACCTGAGAGTGATGTAAT
>JACRLY010000111.1:0-7754 GCA_016219595.1 Ignavibacteriota bacterium
AGAAAATATGTGAATTTTAAATTCAGCTGCGATACTTGCGGTTTTGTTTTTAATAAAGACAGTGCATATTATTTTATGTGTTTCAGGGAAGAAAATAAAATCATTTATTTTGTCCCGCAGCAAAATGGTTTCGGCGACCCGGATGGAACAGAGTATCCTGTTTTTAATTTTAACCTTTCCAGTGCCGGGGAAACAATTTTAGCTTATGAGTTCTTATTTCTTCCATTCGGTGCTTCAAGCGACCCGACTCCGACTCCGGGCTGTGGTGTGATGCATGATACAATTACACTCACCGTGGAGTCAATTGATAATGTAATGATGTCAGACGGCTCATTGAGAAGAAGAATTAATTTTGAGCCTTTATATTACGGACTGAAAGAATCCTGGATTGAAGGCATTGGTTCAACCAAAGGCTTTGGATTGTCTCTGAACGTAACGAATAGTAATAATACAATGGTTTGTTTTTCGCATAATGGAGTAAATCTTGAAAGCGGCGAAATATTAAGTCAACAGCTATGCACTCTCCATCCTGATTCAACGCTGACATTTAAAGACAGGTGTGAATATACATCAGCATCAGCAGTTGATGACAAGGAAATTGATAATAACGTAACTGTACTACCTAATCCCGTTAATGATAATTTTAAAATTACAGGATTGAATCCCGGGGACAAGGTTACTATTTACAATTTATTAGGACAGGTTATTTACGAAGAAAGAAGCAAGTCAAATGAATTAGTGATAGATAAATTTGAGTTTAACCAGGGCATTTACATTTATACTATAAATTCACTCAACAACGATATAAGAATCGGGAAGGTGGTCAAACAATAAAACTGATTTTCTCTATGTCCACTTTGTGAAATCTTTATAGTAAAAATTAACTTGTTTACAGAATGATAAAATAAAAACACAAAACTCAAAATTAAAAAATAATATGTTTCAAAAGTCGTCAGGTTTTAAGAAATAAATCATTATGAGGATATTATGATTGCGATAAAAGAAAAGTTTATAGTTGATGAAAAAGGTAATAAAACCGATGTCGTTCTTCCAATCGAAGACTATGAGAAATTGCTAAATGAGCTTGAAGATATAGAAGATGTCAAAGTCTATGACAATGCCAAAATGAAAAACGATGAAGTAATACCTTTTGAAGACGCAATGAAAGAAATTGGTTTATGAGCTATCAACTCCTCATATCAAAAGCAGCCCAAAAAGAGTTTACATTTATTCCAAAAGAATTTGCATTAGCACTTAAAGAACTTATACTAAAATTGAAAGAAGAACCAAGACCAGCAGGTTGTAAAAAACTAAAAGACAGAGAAGGATGGAGAACAGGTTCAGTAATTACAGAATCATATATGAAATTGATGATTATACCAAAATCGTCACAATCTTACATGCTGGTCACAGAAAAGATGTTTACAGATAAAATTCAACACTTAACACTCAAAATCGGTGAAAGTTTGTGATTTATTTTGATATTTAATAGATTGCATCCTCACTCAAAAGCAAATGTTAATTTACTTTTTGAAAATCAATTTATTATATATAAAAATTAAAAGAGTTCATTATGAAAATTCATGAGTACCAGGCAAAAGAATTATTGAAAAAATTTAATGTTCCTGTTCTATTCAGCAAAGTAGTTTTTGGAGCAGATGAAGCCGGAAAAATTGCATTTGAAGATTTTATGTCAAAGGGAATAGAAACTGTTGTCGTTAAGGCACAGGTTCACGCTGGAGGCAGAGGTAAAGGCATCATTCACAATGTTGAAACCGACGAACAGGTTCAGCTTTTCGACAAACCATTAAGAGGTGTGAATGTCATCCACGGGAATAATATCGCGGACAAAGTTTATCAAATCGCAAACGGTATGCTGAACAACAAACTGGTAACAATTCAGACCGGTGCCGCAGGCAGTGTTGTCAGGCGTATCCTGCTCGAAGAGGGTGTTGGAATTGCAAAGGAATTTTATGCGGGAATAGTTCTCGACAGGCAGACAGGAAAGAATACGATTATGTGTTCAACCGAAGGTGGAGTTGAAATCGAAAAAGTTGCAGAGGAAACACCCGAAAAAATTCTTAAAGAACAAATTGACCCTTCGATTGGTTTCCAGGGATACCAGGCAAGACGGCTTGGCTTCGGGCTTGGATTGACAGGAGAGCCATTCAAGAATTTCCTTTCTTTCATTAAGAATTTATACAAAGCTTATGAATCACTCGATTGCAGTCTGCTCGAAATCAATCCACTTGTTTTAACTGAAGATGGGAAAATGATTGCACTCGATGCTAAGATGAATTTCGATGATAATGCAATATTCCGTCATCCGGATTATCTCGAATTGAGGGATACACACGAAGAATCACCACTCGAAGTGGAAGCATCAAAATATGATTTGAATTACATAAAGCTTGACGGTAATGTCGGCTGTATGGTTAACGGTGCAGGGCTTGCAATGTCAACAATGGATTTGATTCAGCTATCAGGTGGCAATCCTGCAAACTTCCTTGATGTAGGCGGTGGTGCAAATCCCGATAGGATTGCAAACGCATTCAGGATTATGATGAGTGACCCGAATGTCAAGGCAGTGCTGATTAATATTTTCGGCGGAATTGTCCGTTGCGACAAAGTTGCCGATGGAATCGTCCAGGCATTGCAAAGTGTAAAAGTTGACATTCCTGTTATTGTCCGTCTTGACGGTACAAATGCCGAAGAAGGAGCAGAGACACTGAAAAAATCAGGAATGAAGTTCAAAGTAGCAAAGAATTTTGAAGATGCCGCAAAGAAAGTAACAGAAGTGGTTGCAAATGTAGCTTAAGAAGAATTCTGAATTATGAATTCTGTTTGCTGAATTGACCGTTAGAGATTTACAGACAATAATTTTTTTTTCATTCTGAGCGTAGTCAAAGACTGATATATATAATTGTTCACACTTCGACTCCGCTCAGTGTGACATTAATTTTTGAAAAATCAGTAAATGCGATACTAATTTTTACTTCTTACTCTTTGCTCTCAATGCACTTGCATTTACCTTAAAACTTAAATCCCGGTAAGCATCAGGTCCGTTTTCGAGAAGCCTTTTTTCAGCGATGAAACCAATCATTGCGGCATTGTCAATGCAGTATTCGGGATTGAGAACAACTACTTTTATTCCCTGAAGCTTTGCAAGGTCTGTTGCTCTTTTCCTCAAGCATGAGTTTGCTGAAACACCACCGGCAATTATCAGGTGTTTGACATTATACTCGACTGAAGCATCAATGCTTTTCTTAACAAGCACATCAATTATCGCCTCCTGCACAGATGCACAAACATCAGGAAGTTTATCTTCAGGAAGACCATCAGGGAAATTCTTTTCCAGAAAATATCGAATTGATGTTTTCAAACCGCTGAAACTGAAATTGTAATTTCCGCTGTGAAGCATAGCTCTCGGAAAATTGTATGCTCTTGGATTTCCTGCTTTCGAAAGCTTATCAATTTCAGGTCCTGCAGGATATGGCAATCCGATCATAGTTCCGATTTTATCGAATGCTTCTCCAGAGGCATCATCAACAGTTGAACCAAGCATTGTGTACATAGAATAAGATTCAACTTTGAAAAGTGCAGTATGTCCGCCGCTTACTACAAGAGCGATATATGGAAATTCAATTGACTCATCCACGATATTGCCCGAATACAAATGCCCTTCAATATGATTAGTAGGTACAATCGGCAGATTATATTTTATCGAAAGTCCCTTGGCAAAGTTTGAACCGACAATCAACGAGCCAATTAATCCAGGTTCAGTAGTAACTGCAATTGCATTTATTTCTTCGATTTTCTTTTCAGCTTTGTCAAGTGCATCTCTTACAACTATGCTGATTGCTTCAAGATGAGCCCTGGAAGCAAGTTCAGGAATAACGCCTCCATACTTACTGTGGAAATGCTGTGATGAAATTATATTGCTCAGCACCTGCGAGTTACTGATTACAGATGCCGCAGTTTCATCGCAGGAGCTTTCGATTGCAAGAATATTCATCTTAGTGCCTGAAATGCCTTAATCCGGTGAATATCATTGCAATATTGTGTTCGTCTGCTGCTTTTATAACTTCATCATCCCGGACAGAACCACCCGGCTGAATTACTGCAGTAGCTCCGGCTTCGACTGCCTCCAATAATCCGTCAGGATATGGG
This sequence comes from Ignavibacteriota bacterium, assembly GCA_016219595.1. Lineage (GTDB taxonomy): Bacteria > Bacteroidota > Ignavibacteria > Kapaibacteriales > UBA2268 > XYC2-FULL-35-21. Next base: position 4,171 of record JACRLY010000111.1, read on the forward strand.
AAGAATGCATCAGAAGCAACAGCCGAACCTTTCAAATCAATACCCATCATCCTGGCTTTCTCTGCAGCAATACGTGATGAATCAACCCTCGACATTTGTCCTGCCCCTACTGCAAGCGTTCTGTCCTCTGCTGAATAAACAATTGAATTCGATTTTACATGCTTGGTGATTTTCCAGCCGAACATAAGAGCTGACATTTCTTCTTTTGTCGGTTGTCGTTTAGTTGCAACTTTCATTTTTGAATCATCATAGAGTTGCATATCGGTTGACTGTACAAGGAATCCTCCTGAAACCGATTTGATTTCAAATCCAAGAGATTCTCTCAGCTTTTTTAAATCTGCTGTTATTAGCCGTCTGTCTTTTTTCTTTGTCAGAATTTGCATAGCCTCATCTGTGAATTCAGGGGCTATCAATACTTCGGTAAATAAGCCGTGAATTGTCTCTGCTGTTTCTTTATCAACTATCCTGTTCATTGCGATGATTCCACCGAAAGGAGCTGCAGTATCAGTAGCAAATGCTTTGTGATATGCTTCTGATAATGTATTACCGGTTGCACAACCCGAAGGATTTGTATGTTTGATAATTGCAAGTGCTGTTTCTTCAAATTCGAGAATTAATCGTGATGCAGCATCAATATCGAGTATATTATTATACGATAATTCCTTACCATGCAGTTGTTTGAAAATCTTAAAAAATGAGCCGTAAAGTTGAGCCTTCTGATGAGGGTTCTCGCCATATCTCAGCGGCTGCTGAATTTTCATTCCAATTGTCAGCTTTTCAGGAAGTTCAATTTTATTTACTTTTCTGAAATATGACGAAATCAATGAATCATAATATGCTGTATGGGTGAATACTTCTCCGGCTAGTTCCTGCCTTACATTTACGGGTATTTTCTTATTATTGTTTTTCATCAAATCAATAATTTCATTGTACCACTTTGGATTCACAATCACAGCAGTCCATAAATAATTCTTTGCTGCAGACCTGAGCATCGTAGGACCACCAATGTCAATATTTTCAATTATTTCTTCATGTTTACTTCCCTGTTTTTCGAGGGTTTCTTCGAATGGATAAAGATTGACAACAAGCAAATCGATAGATGTTAAATTGTGTTCTTCAAGTTGTTTCAGATGTTTTTCTTTATTCAATTCGGCAAGTAAACCTGCATGTACGGCTGGATGTAATGTCTTTACTCTTCCGTCGAGAATTTCCGGGAATCCGGTCAATTCACTTATATTTTTAACAGGAATCCCTGATTCCGAAAGTAGTTTCGATGTCCCTCCTGTCGAATAAATTTCAATTCCGAGTGAATTCAATTCTTTTGCAAAATCAACGATACCGGTTTTATCAGATACAGAAATAATAGCTTTTTTAATTACATGCTGTTCAGGTGTATTCATTTCAATCCTAATTTTTAATTATTAAATTTATTTTTCATTATTATGGTTTTTTCGGGGCTCCTTTATTTCCTTTCAAAAAAGGGCAAATATAAGTTTTACCACCTTCTTTTAGACTTAAATAATAAAGTCCATCATTAATTCCATCACCAAATTTAAGACTATATTTACCCGGTTGAAGCGTTTCACTATATATAACTTTAGATAGATGTTTATCTATCCAATATAATTTTATTTCAACATAAGATGATTCTTCAATATTATATATTAATTCTGCCGTATCAGTAAATGGAGAAGGAATTGCAAAAAAATGTTGTATGTCTGTATATAAATCAAATACAATATTTTTTTCCGGTTCATTCAACATTGCAGCATAATATTTCCCATTTTTTAGCCAGCCGGGTTTGCCGATATCTGTATCTGTAACATAAATAACATTACTATCTGTAACAATAAATTCATCGGTTGTATCAATAAAATCTTCATTCAGAGTAATCCGTATCCTGTAAGGAACATTCAATTCTATGTTCTCAAACATATAAATATTATCAACATTTGTGTCAACCACAGTATAGGTAGTTTTAATAACATTACCATTTTTCATTAAATCAACTTTCACTCCCGAAAGATAATAACTTGGATAAAACTTTCCTAGTATTACTCCAGATTCATGAGCCCTTAAAAGTTCAACATTAACAGAACCAATTAATTTATTGTTAGGTTCCTGAACTTGAGTGTTTTCACAAGAAATGAAAAAAATAACAAACAGTATAGGTAATATGTATTTCATAATATACCTCAAAATATTTTTTATATAATTTACAAAAATAGATATTTAAAATGAATAATTATTCGGAATCAGTTCTATAAATTCATTTTGGACATTTTTATATAACTTAGAAATTCTCCAAGCAAATAGAATGAACCAATTACCAATACTGGTTGCTTTTTTGAAAGAATGAGTTTAACTGCATCACTAACTTTTTGAGTAGTTACAATGTTTTTAATTCCAGCTTGCAATGCTTTTAATTTGAGTTCTTCAGGTTCTGCAGCTCTTGCAATATCAGGTTTAGTTATGACCAGCCGGTGGCAAATTAACTTCAGATATTTTAATATATTATCAGCATCTTTGTCTGACATAAGTGCAAATATTATATTCCATTTCTTTTGTTCAAGTCCACAATCAATTATCGTTTCGACTGTATGTTTAATGGCATCAGGATTATGAGCAACATCCAGAACAATCGGGTAATCTTTATTAATAAGCTCAGTTCTGCAATGAAAATTTGTGTTTTTTACAATATTTTTAAAACCATCGCATATAGATTTCTTTTCAACTTCAAGATTTCTTGAGATAATCTTAACGGCACTCCAAACGGTTTTTATATTATCTATCTGATGTATGCCGGCTAAAGCTACATTGACACTAGGATAATGGCATACATCAGATTTCATGTTAATATCCATAGTCAAATCATCTTTATATGAAAAATCTTCGCATTTTAATGATTCATCTGCAAAAATAAGTTCTGAGTTCTTTGTATTACATTTTTTCTTAATTACATCATAAACAATTTTTTCGTTCTTTGAAACAACAACAGGTTTATTTTGCTTAATAATACCTGCTTTTTCAAAAGCTATTTTAGATAAAGTATTACCAAGATATTCAGAATGGTCAAAATCTACTTTTGTAATTATGCTAAGTAATGGTTTAAGAACATTTGTTGAGTCGTATCTTCCGCCCATACCTGTTTCAATAACTGTAACTTCGACTTTTTTTTCTGCAAAATATTTAAAAGCCATTGCAGTTGTTATCTCAAAAAAAGTAGCCCCGATTGATTCAGCAAAAGGAAGTAATTCTTCGGAAAGCTTTATTAAGTCATTGTCATCAATCAGTTTCCCGTTAATACTTATTCTCTCGTTAAAACTTACAAGATGAGGAGAAGTATAAAGACCTGTCTTATATCCCTGCTCAATGAGAATTGAAGCAAGCATGGAGCAAACCGAGCCTTTTCCGTTTGTTCCTGCAATATGTATAGAATGAAAATGGTTTTGAGGATTATCCAAATATGACAAAAGTTTCTTGGTCCTTCCAAGACCGGGTTTTATCCCAAACCTCTGGAAAGAAAATAATTTATCGAGAATTTTTTTCTTTTTTATAAAATTTGCTTTATTTGAACTAAGTTT
>JACRLY010000111.1:7763-13796 GCA_016219595.1 Ignavibacteriota bacterium
ATCGTTTTATTAATTTTCAATACAAACTTAATAAAATATTAATATAATTTGAGTTTTTGATGGACAAAATATTTAACGGAAAAATTATATGGATTACCGGTGGAAGCAGGGGTATAGGTGCATCAATTGCATTAAGATTTGCTGACACTAATGCAACCATTGCTCTCAGTGCGAGAACAGAGAAATCATTCATAGGATTGAAAAAGGAATTGGCAAATTCAAAAAATGTGTTTTTTTTCCCATGCGATGTATCCAATCAGGATGAGGTTAGTGAAACACAAAAAAATATCAATAAAAAATTAGGGAAAATAGACATATTAATTAATAATGCTGGTGTGGCAAAGTTTAAATCGTTTGATGAATTGTCTGTTGAAGATTATCATTCTATGATAAATACAAATCTTTTCGGGACATTTATTACTTCAAAGACTGTTTTGCCATCCATGATAAAAAGAAAAAAAGGTATTATCCTCAATATAATTTCTGTTGCAGCAGAAAAAACTTTCAAAGGTTCATCATTGTATTCAGCTTCTAAGGCCGGGGTGCTTGCAATGAGCCGCTCGATGAGAGAAGACCTGCGTGAAAAAGGAATTAAAGTGGTTGATATTCTTCCAGGGGCTACCGAAACTGAACTATGGAGTGGTAATTCCAGGAAAAAATACGGACATAGGATGATGCAACCTGAAAACCTCGGAGAAATAATATTTAATATTTTAAAAAATTCATTGTCTGATAATTTTATGATTGAAGAAGTAGTTGTAAGACCACAATTGGGGGACTTGAGTTAAATGAATAGAATAATTATAATAATAATTTTTGTAATTGGCTTTGTTCAAGAGTCTTTTTCGAAGGATGATGAGCAATTCAATCTCGGATTAAAAAAAATCGAATTAAAGGAATATCGTGAGGCAATTAATATTTTTACTAAAATAATTAAATCAAAACCGACATCTTATGCATATTATAACAGGGGGCTGGCGTTTGACAAATTGAATGTTAATGATTCTGCGATGATTGACTATACACAGGCAATTAAAATAAATAGGAAAAATTTTGAGGCTTATAATAACAGGGGCACATTAAAAGATAAATTAGGTGACAGGGAAAGTGCCTATAAAGACTATGATATTGCAATAAAAATAAATCCTAATTATGCACTGGCTTATTATAACAGGGGAATTTCCAGGAGTGAAACTGGAGACAGAAAAGGTGCTTTAAATGATTATGATTTGTCAATTAAATTTGACCCGAATTATGGAAATACATGGTATAACCGTGGGATTCTGAAAAGCGATATGGGTAATGATTCATCAGCTATAAGTGATTATACGGAAGCAATAAAACTTAATTCTAAATTTCGCGATGCATATTATAACCGCGGCAACGTAAAACGAAGGTTAAAAGATTATACCGGTGCGATTTCAGATTATAATCAGACTCTTCTTATTGATTCTCTTTTTGTGAATGCCCTTAATAACAGGGGGCTTGCAAAGTATGGTTTAAAGGATGTTGATGGTGCAATATCTGATTATTCCGAAGCAATCAGAATTAGCCCTTATTACTATCTACCATATTGCAACAGGGGAATCATTTATTTTGAACAAAGAAGAGCAACCGGCTCCAGTTCGGATTATATGAATGATTATAACAAGTCAATACAGCTTAAATCTGATTATTCCAATGCTTATTTTTACCGTGGTCTTGCGAAGAAATTCCTTAAGGATTATCAGGGTTCAATAGATGATTTCAGTCAAGTTGTCAAACTTGAACCTAATTATGCTTATGGATATTATAACAGAGGTCTCGTTTGTTACGAATGGGAAAAATACCGGGAAGCAATACCTGATTTTGATAACGCTATAAAAAAATATAAAGATTATAAAGAAGCTTACTATTACCGGGGAATGGCAAATTACAACCTCGGGAAAAACGATGAAGCATGTAATGATTGGAGAAAAGCCATTGAGCTTGGGTATAAAGAAGCCGAATATGTATTACAAAGCTATTGCAAATAATACAGGAATTGAAATTTTTTGATTAATGATAATATAAATATTGAATCAATAATCCTGGAATTGCAGGAAAAGGTAAAGTCGATGCCGACTAATCCCGGCGTTTATCAATATAAAAATCAAGCCGGAAAAATTATTTATATAGGCAAAGCAAAGAATTTGAGGAACAGAGTCAAATCATACTTCCAGACTAAAAGACCTGTCGATGCCAAAACAAAAGTAATGATTCAGAAAATCAAAGATGTTGAAGTAATCGTTACCGATTCGGAAGCAGAAGCATTAATCCTTGAAGACACTTTAATTAAGAAGAACAGACCGAAATATAACATACTGTTAAAAGACGATAAATCTTATCCTTTTGTAAGGGTAACAAATGAGCCATATCCAAGAATTTTTGCTACACGAAAGGTGATTAAAGACGGCTCAAAATACTTTGGTCCTTATACAGAGGTAAGGCAATTGAAAAATTTATTGAAAACTATAAGGACATTATTCCTGATAAGAAGCTGTGACCTTAATCTTACTGAGGAATCCGTTGCAAACAAGAAATTCAGGATTTGTCTCGATTATCATATTAAAAAATGTGAAGGTCCATGTGAAGGATTAATTTCAAGGGAAAAATACAATGAAAATATACGTCAGGCTGTACAAATCATCAATGGCAAGACAAAAGAATTGGAAAGAAAACTTGAAACCGATATGGAAGTTCTATCGGAACATATGAAGTTCGAAGAAGCTGCTATTGTCCGAAATCAATATTTAATACTCAGGGATTACCTGTCTCATCAAAAAATAGTATCAACCGAATTAATTGACCGAGATGTAATTGCCCTTGCAAGAATAGATGACAGTGCCTGCATCCTGATATTCCAGATTCGAGACGGGAAGCTCATAGGCAGAAGGCATTATATAATTTCAAATACTCTTAATCAATCTGATAAGGAAATAATTCAGTTAGCAGTTGAAAAATGGTACCTGGAATCCAACTTTATTCCCGATGAAATTCTGCTTCAATCAGAACCCGAACAATTGGAATTTATTAATGACTGGTTGATAAAACAAAAAGGAAGCAAGGTTGATATTCAGATACCGAAAATCGGTGAAAAGAAAAAACTAATCAATATGGCAGTTACTAATGGAGAATTTCTGCTGAGAGAATATCATCTTGCTATGGCAAAAAGAGAACAGACTTTGCCGAAAATTCTTCATTCTATACAAAGAGACCTCAGATTAAATAAACCGCCGAGAAGAATTGAATGTTTTGACAATTCTCACATACAAGGTAGTGAATTAGTATCTTCAATGGTCGTTTTTGTGGACGGAAAACCCAAAAAATCAGATTACAGGAGATACAAAATACAGACTGTTGACCATAATGACGACTTTGCTGCAATGCGGGAGGTAATTTCAAGGAGATACGGGAAAATTAATGATGATAAATCTTTATTGCCTGATTTGATAATAATTGACGGAGGAAAAGGACAACTATCTTCAGCCATCGAAGTAATGAAAGATATTGGTATTTCTGAAAAAATAACGGTTATCGGATTGGCAAAAAGATTAGATGAAATATTTTTCCCGGGAATATCCGAATCTTTGCAGCTCCCGAAAACATCGAGTACTTTGAAACTCATACAGCAATTGAGAGATGAAGCACACAGGTTTGCTATAACCTATCACCGTTTGCTGAGAAGTAAAAGAACCTTACAGACAGAATTAACCGAAATCGAGGGTATAGGTGATAAAATAGCTCAAAAGCTTTTAATAAAAATGAATTCAGTCGAAAATATAAAGAATGCAAAAAAAGAAGAATTAATTGAAGTTGTCGGACCTAAAGCCGGAACATTAGTGTATGAATATTATAATAAAACAATTTAACCAAAATTAAATTAATTACCCGTTATGGAAACAGCACTTAACTTGTTAGAAGAAAAATTGAAAGAATTGTTAATTGAAAAAGGAAGTGAAAAGTTTTATAAAATTCCCTCACTTTGGATTGACCCTTTTGGAAATGGAGACGAAAAAGAATTATGGGTTTCTCCTTATGAATTTTATTTAAACAGAATTATTGAAATCCGGGAACTCGCAAAGGCAGAACCAATCTCACTTCCTGAAATTGGCTGGACAAAAGAATCAGTCGTTTATAACATTTTTGTACGAAATACAACTTCATTTGACCATAATAGCGATGGAATAATAAATATTCATGAATTTTACAATGGTTTCAGGGAAACTGGAACTTTTCTCAAAACAATCGGTCTTCTACCCTACATGCATTCGTTAGGTGTAAATACAATTTACTTCCTTCCGATTACCTCAATTGGTGTTGATGGGAAAAAAGGGACACTCGGTTCACCTTATGCAATTAAAAATCCGTATAAACTTGATGATAATTTATCCGAACCTGCATTAGGTATAAGTGTAGAAGATGAGCTTCAGGCATTTGTTGAGGCAGCACATTTGATTGGAATGAAAGTTATAATTGAATTTGTTTTCCGAACCGCAAGTGTTGACAGCGAACTTGCTCTTGAACACCCGGATTGGTTCTACTGGCTTAAAGAAGATATTGAAGTAAGAGAATCCGGCTCAATTGACAAATCAAAATATGGTCCTCCAATATTTTCGGAAGAAGAGTTGGTAGAAATAAAGTATAAAGTTGAAAAAAATGAATTCAATAAATTACCTTCACCACCAGAATCGTACCTGGATTTTTTCACAGAAACTCCGGATAAAGTAATTAAAGAGAATAACAAAATTACAGGAATTACAAAAAAAGGGGAAAAATGTAAAATCCCAAGTGCATTTGCAGACTGGCCTCCTGATGATACCCAGCCGGTTTGGAGTGATGTTACTTATCTTAAATTGTTCAACCATCCCGACTTTAATTATATTGCATATAATACGGTGAGGATGTATGACGAAGAATTAAGCGATGAAAAATATAAGGTGACAGCACTTTGGGAAAATGTCTGCAATATTATTCCTAATTACCAGAAGAAATTCAATATTGATGGTGTTATGATAGATATGGGACATGCTCTACCGTCTGCATTGAGACAGGAAATAGTAAACAGGGCAAAAATGTTAAATCCGAATTTTGTTTTTTGGGAAGAAAATTTTCTAATGAACCAGAAATCTGTCGAGGATGGATACGAAGCTGTCGTTGGTTATTTGTGCTTTGATATGGACAAACCGGATAAAGTAAAAGAATTTATTGGAATACTCTCAAAAGTTGGATTTCCTATTCCTTTTTTCGGAACACCTGAAACTCATAATTTACCAAGAGCAGCGACGAGAGGCGGCGGTGTTCAATTCTCTAAATTTGCATGGACATTAATTAATCTTATTCCCGGTATTCCATTTATTCATTCCGGGTTCGAACTTGGCGAAACTTATCCCGTAAATACTGGGTTATGTTTTGAACCCTGGCAATTAGCAAATTATCCATCTGAAAAATTACCGCTTTTTTCAGAAGGACATTTGTCTTGGACTAACAAGGATGAGTGGACAAAATATTTAAGAAAAATTACTGGAATAAGAAAAGAGATAATAAATCCGGATGATTACAATACCGGCAATATTTTAAACCTTCACAGTCCGAATAATAATATTATTGCATTCATTCGTAAAGGGATTAATGGAAAAAGTTTTATGTTTATCGGTAATATGAATCCTGAAAAAGAGTTATTTTTTTATACCAAACTTCCTCCAAAATCAAAATCATTCAGAGACATTTTTTCAGGTAAGTTCTTCCAATTCTATAATGATGAAATTATTACCAGCTTAAAACCTTTTGAGATTATGCTCGGTGAATTAGAGTATAAAGATGGATGATTATATATCAAATAAACCAATAATTTTATTCGACGGAATTTGCAATCTCTGTAACTCTGTTGTAAAGTATGTAATTAAAAATGATAAAAATAAAGTATTTTTATTTTGTTCACTTCAATCTGATAAAGCAAGAGATATTTTAATCAGTTTGAATTATAAAATAACAAATCCGGAATCAATTATTTTA
>JACRLY010000027.1:0-2917 GCA_016219595.1 Ignavibacteriota bacterium
AAAAGAGTTAATACTCCAGGCAACAAAATTGACTTGCTTGTGGCAATGAATGCCTCATCATTAAAAGTAAATCTGCCGCATGTTAAAAAGGGAGGATTAATTATTGCCAATTCGGCAGGTTTCGATGAAAAAAATCTCAGACTTGCAAGATATGAGAAAAATCCCCTCGAAGATAATTCATTAAGCGATTATCAGATTGTTCCAATTAACATTTCTAGTTTAGTAAAAGAAGAATTAAAGAATTCATCAATTTCTCCCAAGCATGTTGACAGAACAAAAAACATTTTTGCTCTTGGAATGACATACTGGCTCTATGACAGGCCTCTCAATCACACTGAAAAATGGCTTGACGGGAAGTTCAGGAAAAAAGCGGATATTTTAGCATCTAATAAACAAGTATTAAAAGCAGGATGGGAGTTTGCTGATAAATCAGACGTTTTCAAAACACAATTTAAAATTAAACGTTCGGACATGAAACCCGGGTATTACAGGAATATTACGGGAAATAATGCTGCTGCAATCGGATTAGTTGTAGCGGCTAATAAAGCAAATATGCCTTTGTTCCTCGGTTCGTATCCGATTACTCCTGCAACAGAGATTTTACATTTTATATCAGGTTACAAAGAATTTAAAGTAAAACATCTTCAAGCCGAAGACGAGATTGCCGGTGTATGCAGTGCCATTGGAGCTTCCTACGGAGGATATTTAGCAGCTACAACTACTAGTGGTCCCGGCTTATCATTAAAAGTTGAAGCAATCGGACTTGCTGTTATTCTTGAATTACCTTTAGTAATCATTGACGTGCAAAGAGGTGGACCGAGCACGGGATTACCGACAAAACCGGAACAGTCAGACCTATTCATGGCTATGTACGGAAGACACGGTGAAGCACCGCTGCCAATAGTTGCAGCCACGAGTGCATCAGATTGTTTTGATATGACAATTGAAGCAGCTCGTCTAGCTATTAAATACATGACACCTGTAATGCTATTAACAGATGGTTATATTGCACAAGGTACAAATCCATGGAAGATTCCTAATTTGGATGAACTGCCTGATTTACATCCTAAATTTGTTACCAATCCCGAAGGTTTTGCTCCATACAAAAGAGACCCGCAGACACTTGCAAGATTGTGGGCTATTCCCGGAACACAAGGCTTGGAGCATAGAATCGGCGGTCTTGAAAAAGAGGATATTACAGGATTAGTGAGCCAGGATCCGGCTAACCATCAGAAAATGGTAAATATTAGGGCAAAGAAAATCCAGGGTATTGAAAATGATATTCCTTCTGCTGTGGTTGAAGGCGAACAAAAGGGTGATTTGCTCATACTCGGCTGGGGCGGTACTTATGGGGCAATTAAGGATGCATTCGATAAACTTCGTTCTGATGGCAAGAAAGTTTCATACTGCCATCTTAAACACCTGAATCCTTTCCCGAAAAATCTGGAACAAATTCTCAAGAATTTCAAGAGAATATTAATTCCTGAATTAAACATGGGACAATTGAAAGCTATCATACGTTCAACTTATATGATTGACTCAATCGGATTGAATAAAGTCCAGGGTTTGCCGCTTAAAGCATACGAAGTAGAAGACAAAGTAAATGAACTATTGAAAGAAAAGGAGTAATATAAATGAATAATGTAGTTGATGAGATAAGATTCAGACAGCACGAAGGTACAGTCGAATATACTCCTAAAGATTTCAAGGCACCGATAGATGTCAGGTGGTGTGCAGGCTGCGGAGGATATTCCATACTCGCACAGGTACAAAGAATAATGCCGACTCTCGGTATTCCCAAAGAAAAAATAGCATTTATTTCCGGCATCGGTTGTTCGAGCAGATTTCCGTATTATATGGATGTATTTGGTGTACATTCGCTTCATGGAAGAGCAATAGCAATTGCTTCAGGATTGAAAGTAGCAAGGCCTGATTTGTCATTATGGATAGCTACAGGAGACGGAGACTGTATGAGCATCGGCGGAAATCATTTCATACATGCATGCAGAAGAAATATAAATTTAAATGTTCTGATGTTTAATAACGAAGTGTATAGCTTGACGAAAGGACAGTATTCACCGACATCACAGCAGGGACAGGTTACTAAATCTTCACCTCTCGGTGTATTGGATGACCCGTTCAATCCGGCTTCTCTTGCACTCGGTTCCGGCGCATCATTTGTAGCACGCGGCTATGACGGGGACCCGAAATATTTGCAATATCTTTTTGAAAGAGCCGCAAAACATAACGGATTTTCATTTGTTGAAATTTATACAAACTGCGTTATTTATAATGACGGAGCTTTTGATTTATTCACAAGAAAAGATACAAGGAACGAACATTCGGTTATGCTTGAACATGGCAAGCCTCTCATTTTCGGTGATAATAAAGATAAAGGAATAAAACTTGACGGTTTCACTCCAACTGTAGTATCACTTACTGACGGAAAATATTCCATTGACGATTTACTTGTGCATAATGAACAGGATTCCACTCTTGCTTTCATTCTTGCAAACATGACATACAATTCTGAATTGCCAAGACCTATGGGCGTGTTTCAGGCAATCGAGAGAACTACCTATGAGCAAAAAGTGGAAGACCAGATTGCATATTATTCCGGAAAACCGGGTGCTGGCAAACTCGAAAACCTGCTCATTGATGAAGATTCATGGGAGATTAAGTAAAAATAATTTCATTATATAATTTGTAGGGGTACAAAATTTTGTACCCCTATTTTTTTAGTATTCAATTAAAATTTTATTTGAATAGCCCCTACTTTCAAGTAGGGGTGGATGATTTTTGATTATTTTTATGTGATTTATCCCCTTATAATAAGTGACTAAAGTCAGATTCTGAGGGGATTGACTTCCACTATCTAAAGATAGTGGCTATTCATTTATCTCACAATAATAAAATT
>JACRLY010000027.1:2941-6103 GCA_016219595.1 Ignavibacteriota bacterium
AAATTCCTTGTATAAATCCCATTCATCGTTTTTACACGAACATAATATACACCCTCATGGAATTGCTTTGTATCTATCGTTATAGGTTTTTCTTTTTCATAATATCCGCATTCAACTATTTTTATTTCATTTCCCAGAACATCATATATTTTTAATTGTAATTTTGTTTCCTCAATATTTTTGAGGCTTATTTTAACAAGGTCTGATGCCGGATTTGGGTAAATAATGATGCTGTTATTTGAATTTTTAAGTTCATCCCCAACTGATGTTGGAAATTTTTGCATTATCATACCACATCCAAAATTTGTAATCCAATAATAACTTCTATCAAATTGATTCATAAAAATTCTTTCAGGTTGACGGAAATAGTATGTTAAATCTTGCAAATAATTATTATTGGTTCTTACGGCGCAATACCCATTCATTTCAGTTGTAAAACAAATTATTCCAAAAAAGTCTTGAAATTGTATATCTGATGTATTTTTCTTTTGAAATATTGATAAGATTTGTGGAGGTGGACCTACTGAAGTAACACTTATATCACTAACAATTTTCTCCCAACTTGCCCCTCTATCCGTTGTGTAATATATTCCACCTTTACCATTTGCTGAACCACCCCAGCCATTAAATACACAAACAAACCATGCTTCGGGATAGTATCCATTAGTATCAACTACCACATCCTTGCACCAATAATACATATCAGGATGGGATACATCTGTCCATTGCTGTGTTGTGGGGTTAAAAGTAAAACAACCGGAACTTGCTGTGAATTGATTATTTACAATTCTTCCTGAATAAGTGCAGACAACAGTTCCATCATTCAATACTTCGACAGTGGCAGGATGCCCTTCGGTTCTTGGTGGATTCGGCAGTTTTATCCAAACTGAAGCAGGACCATTGTCTAAATCATCAGTTACATAGATACCACCCTGAGTTGAATGAACTACACTTTGTCTGTCGAATAAATTATTTTTCCTTGAGTATCATCTTCATCGAGTATATCGTCTTTCAATCTTGTGCTTTGATACATATCGTGGATGTTTGAAGTACCTGCATATATTATACTGTTATTCTGATTACCTGTTATTCTGTACACTGAATTTGCATTCAATCCCGTATAATCGAAAGACCATGTATTACCGCCATCGGTACTTCTAATACCTCTTATATCTGAAAATGCAGCAAATAAATTATTTTCATCAATCCAATACACCTGCCAGCAGGATGTATTTTCTAGCCCAATACTATTGTATGCTTTTCCTTTTGGTGTTTGCTGGCCTGCAGGATTTTCTGTGCTTGTGTATGCCTCATGCCAGGTTGTTCCTCCATCTATCGAGGTATGTACAAATCCATAATCAGTAAAAATAAGTCTGTTCGGGTCATTCGGAGCGACTGCAAAACCGAATACACATTGTGCATAAGTCCAGTCCTTGTCTCCGCCATCACCGCACCATCCTGTATAAATATTCTGATTGTTATCTGTTAAAAATGTTTCGTTCCATGTAACACCATCGTTTGTTGATTTCATTATTGAAGGTACACCATAAAAACTGCTACCGGCAATATACACAGTACTGATATTATTTTCTGCAGCAGCTATGAAATAAGGATAATTCAATATTAAATCAATACCATTGGATTTTGAAATCCATGTATTTGTTCCAATATCAAGAGAATAAATACCCATGACTTCAATTTCATAATATTCATTTGGTTTTAAATTCGGGGATATATAATCTGCAGTTATACAAAATAATCTAACTCTCGTACCTTCTCTTGCGCCTGCAAATGACCAGATTTTTTCTGTTTGAGGTATTCCATTTGTTTGTCTAATCTGGAAATTGGAACCTCCGTTATTCGATACTAATAATCCGTCACTTGTACCTATATAAATATTATTCCCGTCAAAAAATACACCTCCAACAACAATTCCTGAAATTTCATCAACTGCCGAATGAATACTGTTAAAAGTATTTCCACCATCGCCTGAATAATATACATCGAAATCCGTTGAAAGCACTAATCTGTCGGGATGATTATAATCGGTATATAAATTATAAATAGTGTCGAATTCCAAATTTGGTTTTCCGGGAAGCATTTCCCAGCTTAATCCGTTATCTGTGCTTTTAGCAGGAAACAATGTATCACCGGAACATTTCATAGCATAAAGTAAATCAGGTACATTTGTGAATCTTATGAAAGTGTTTGTACTACCTTGTATTTTTCTGAAATCGATGAGATTATATGATTTTCCGAAATTAGTTGTTTTGTACATTCCGCTCATGTCGCTTGAAACATAGAACTCATCATTATTTGCAGGATTAATGCTCGGCGCATAAAATGCTCCGCCCCCGCCTATTCCTCTCGGTTCCCATCCATAAATCTGAGCATCAAGAATTGAAGTTGATATGATAATTGTAAGAACAAGTAATAGTGAACGCATGTTTCACCTTTTGGTTTATTTAAAAATTATTATTTTCAAATAACACTGTGTCAGAATTTCTCCTGACACAGTTTCTATCAATCATATCTGAATAATTATCAGTATGACAGTTACAACATTATTAATAACACTTAAATACGAAAAATGTTGCACATTATACAAAAGTTTTAAATTCGAATAATTTATTTTCTACAATTAATTCAGCAATCTGAACAGCATTTGTCGCTGCACCTTTCCTTAAATTATCCGATACAACCCACAAATAGGCACCATTCTTTACAGAATTATCTAACCTGATTCTGCCGACATAAACATCATCAGTATCACCTGCAATCTGAGGAGTAGGGTAATCATCATTTTTCGGATTATCAATTAATGTAATTCCTTTTTGTCCTGATAAACATTCCCTCAAAGCACCCACTGAAAGCGGTTTTTCAGTTTCAATATTTACAGACTCACTATGACCTCCAAGGGTGGGAAGGCGTACACATGTCACAGCAAGAGGAAGTTCAGGTATGTTCATAATTTTCCTGATTTCATTGAACATTTTTGTTTCTTCAATTGAAAATCCCGAATCATCAACAAACTCGTGAAATACAGTATTGAATGCAACTTTATGTTTATTTCCTGAATTATAATTTTTATCATTAATTTCATTCAATAATTTATCAACACCTTTTTGTCCGGCACCGCTTATTGACTGGTAAGTCGAAACA
>JACRLY010000027.1:6141-9730 GCA_016219595.1 Ignavibacteriota bacterium
ACTCGTTTCAATCCAAAATTTTCATGAATCGGTTTTAATGCAACAACGAGCTGTATTGTCGAACAATTCGGATTTGCAATTATTCCTTTATGAAATTTAACAGCATCAGGATTACATTCGGGTACAATAAGAGGAACTTGTTCGTTCATCCTCCAGTAACTTCCGTTGTCAATTACAACACATCCACTGAGTGCTGCCAAAGGTGCATCTACCATACTTGCCTGCTTACCTGCCGAAAACAATGCAATATCTATATTTTTAAATGAATTTTCATTTATTGTATGAATTTCGATTTCATTTCCATTGAATTTTACTTTTTTCCCCGCGGAACGTTCTGTAGCGAAAAGAAATAATTCATTCACAGGGTAATTTCTTTCTTCCAGAACTTTAACCATTGTTCTGCCGACCAAACCTCCTGCACCTACAACTGCTATATTATATTTCCCATTTTCCATTATCAACTTTCAAATTGTTCAAAAACCGATTTAACATAATCAGGCTGGATGAATGATTCAATTTTCAATGACTGTCCCGTACTTGTATCAATAACTACATTAACCCCGGCAATTCTTTCATCACCATCACCCATTTCATATTTATATGGTATCTGCTGAATAAGCCGTTTCAATGCAATTTCCTTCTTCAATCCGACAACAGAATTATAAGGTCCTGTCATACCGACATCGGTTATATAAGCCGAGCCGTTTGGAAGAATGCAGGCATCTGCTGTTTGTATATGTGTATGAGTGCCAATAATTGCACTGACTCTTCCATCAAGATGCCATCCCATAGCAATTTTTTCAGCAGTTGCATCTGCATGGAAATCAACAATTATATTTTTAGTTTTTTCCTGGATTGCTTTCAATGCAAAGTCAGCAGCCCGGAACGGGCAGTCAATTGTCTGCATAAATGTTCTTCCCTGTAATTGTAGAACGCAAATTTGATTACCATCATCAAATGTGTGATAGGTATATCCCAGACCTACATTGCCGGGAGGATAATTCAGCGGTCTTACTATTCTTTGATTTGAAGCAAGTATTGGTTTAGATTTCCAATTGTCCCAAATATGATTACCTGTTGTAATTATATGTGTTCCAAGTTCGAACAATTCACTTACTTCTTTCTCAGTTAATCCTTTGCCCTTATCTGCATTTTCACCATTAATTATAACCAATTCTGCATGATACTTCTCGATTAAACCGGGAAGTAATAACTTGGTACAATTCATGCCGGGTTCGCCGACAATATCTCCAATGAACAGTACACTTAATTTATTATTCAAAATATGTTTCCTTCGACAATTAAAAATTTTTCCAAATTAACACAAAAATCATTCTTTTTAAAACCAATCAAATTACTTTGATTAATTTAGGAAAAGAAAGTATTTTTGAATGAAATGATAATCACTCAATCAAAATCAATCTTAAAATCAAAATGAAAATATATACAAAGACCGGAGATGACGGTACAACAGGATTATTCAGTGGTGAAAGGGTATTGAAATCTTCATTGAGAGTGGAAGCTTATGGTACAGTAGATGAACTTAATACCATATTAGGTATTATAGCTTCGAATAACCCTGATAATAAATTAGTTGAACCTGTCAGAAGAATACAAAATCTTTTATTCAATCTTGGTTCAGACCTTGCAACACCTGAACATTCCAAAATGGGAAATAAAATTGAAAGAATTAAAATCGATGACATTGAGTGGTTAGAAAAAATAATAGATGAATTTGAAATAGAATTACCTGTTTTAAAAAATTTTATTCTTCCGGGAGGTTCTGCTGTTTCCGCTTATTTTCATAATGCAAGAACTGTATGCAGAAGGGCAGAAAGGTTAGTTGTCAGATTATCACACGAAGAAACTGTTAATGATGTCTTAATAAAATTTATAAATAGATTATCGGATTTGTTTTTTGTAATGGCAAGATTTGCAAACCATTTGTCCGGGATTGAGGATATAAAATGGGAAAAATAATTAAATAATTTTGAGGAGATGATTTGATGAAAAGACCATCATGGGACCAGCTATATATTACAATGTGTTATTTGATCGGAATGAGAAGCAAAGATGAGCATACACATGTAGGCTCTGTTGTAGTTGACGGGGATAATGTTTTGGTATCAACCGGATACAATTCCCTTTCGCGCGGGATTGAAAATGATATGTTGGGAAAAAGATTATCGCGTGAAGCAGGGGAGAAGTATTATTGGATTGAACATGCCGAGCGAAATGCGATTTATAATGCTGCACGCAGAGGCACTCAGATGAAGGGATGCAAAATTTATGTTCCCTGGCTTCCCTGTGCCGATTGTGCCAGGGCTATCATTCAGACAGGAATTTCCGAAGTGGTTGTTCATAGAAACGGACAGGAGTTTTATAATAATCATACAAACGGACAGTGGGAAGATTCTCATAAACGAACACTCGAAATGTTGAAAGAGGCTGGTGTAGAAGTATATTTTGTCAGTTGCAAAATTGTTATTCCTGAAATTTACATGAATGGCATCAGGCACGAAACTGATGTTATATCACTTAATGCACCTGAAGAGAGTGAAACAAAGCAAGTGTAGAAAATTTTAAATTTTTTTAATATTTAATAATAGAATTTCTTTTTTAATATATATTTGGATTTAATATGTGAGAGAACCTGTTCCATGCCAGGCACTATTAACATTTACTAAAGTAAATCCGACATAACCATTACCACCGGGTGTGATATTTCCAACGGCTCCGGTAATTGATACTAATTCAGCACCAGTAGCTCTGTAATATACAATATAAATGATTTGCCCATTTGTACCATTATTGACTGTAATTACATCATTAGTACCAATTTCACACCACCACCGTTATCTGTAATACTGGCTGCTATACCTGTTCCAGTATTATCCAATGTTAAAACTTTTCCGGGTGATGCAACTGAACTTGAAGCATTAACACTAGTAAATGAACCTGAGGCTGCTGTTGTCCCTCCAATTGTCGTACCGTTAATATTTCCGGCATTGATATCTACTCCAGGAGAATTAAATGTTTGCAATCCTGTCCATGTCCCCGCTGCTGAATAATCGATTGCAACCGATTTATTTGATGAACCGTCAAATGTAAATGAAGATATACCTGCTCCATTTGATAAAGTATTATTTACTTTTTCTGAAGTTCCTGAATTACCCGAAATGTTAATTGTATATGAACCCGAAGTCATTATACTTGAGTAATCACCTGCACTCATGTTTGATGCGGAGATTGTTCCCCAACTCGGAACAGTTCCGTTTGATTTAAGTATTGTATTATTTGCACCTATATTTAAAAATGCAGTAGTTCCCGGAGCAGACTGATATGGTAAATCACCTGCAAGATTACCTGCCAAACTTGTTGAAGTTGCGGCATTACCGCTTATATTTATACCATACGTTCCTGCACTAATCGCGTTGGCTGTAATCATACCTGTTCCTGTAGGTCCAAATGTAGAGCCATTTCCAATTAATAGTGCCTGTCCTAAATTAGTAGCACTCGTAACATCATCAAAACCGATAGTGGTTCCTGTCATGGCTCCTGTAATCTTTGAACCTGAGAGTGATGTAAT
>JACRLY010000096.1 GCA_016219595.1 Ignavibacteriota bacterium
TATGCAATACTACAATAATAATAAAATTTTCTCACTTTTTAATCAGCCATATATTAAACCCTAACTTCCCAACTTATAGACAATAGGTTGTTAATAAAAAAAAAGAAATCATAAGGTTTGTAAGAATTTTTTTTGTTTATTTTGCATATTGTCTAAATAGGTATATGCAAATGAAAACAAAAAAGCAATTTTCTAAGCATCCAAGGTGGGTTTTGAAGCACAAAAAGCCTGGTACAGAAATCAGGCTGATAAATGGATATTACTATCTCTATGCTATTAGCAGTAAATGGGACAGCGAGAAAAAACGTCCTGTAAAAAAAACTATTGGTATATTGGGGAAAATAACCCAAACAGGGTTTGTTGAAAGTGATAAGCATCGACTAAAAACGAATAAATTGGTAATAAAAGAGGTTTGGCAACGGGAGTATGGATTTACTCATTTTTTACAAAACAATTTGCAGGATACAGTTATGCATTTGCAAGAATATTTTCCCGACAGTTGGCAAACTATTATGGCGATGAGTTTCTGTAGGTTTGTATATCAGTCGCCATTGAAGAATATGTATTTTAGGTTTAGGCACAGTTATTTATCCGAACTATATCCAGAAGTAAATTTAGATAAAGATCATTTAACGATTTTTATGCGCAAATTAGGAGAGGAGCGAGAAGCAATAAGAAATTATTTTAACAGTTTTTTAAGCAACAACAAGCACTCTGTATTATTTGATGTGAGTAGTATTACATCACAATCTAAACGAATGGAAGCCTTTCCACAAGTGGGATATAACAACAATAAAAATTTCGATACTCAATTAAACATTATGTTTATTCATTCGATAGAGCAAAGGATGCCATTATATTATCGTATATTACCAGGTAATATTCGTGAAGTAAAAGCCTTCAGCCTATCTTTAAAAGAGTTTGGAAAGGCAAAAGATGTAACTGTTATTACCGATAAAGGGTTTTACTCAAACAAAAACCTGAATGAAATGAAAAAACAAGATATTACTTACATTATACCTCTTCGCAGAAATGCGCCCCTGATAGATTATACCAAATTACAAGCAGGCATATCCCATAAAAAATTAGATGGCTATTTCCCTTTTGAAAAACGCATAGTATGGTATTATACATTACAAACAGAATGGGGTATTCTCTACGTGTATGTGGATGATTTCCTTAAAGCCGAAGAACAAAGGGATTATTTGATGCGAATAGAAAAATATCCTGATAATTATAGCATTGAAGAATACCATATAAAGCAGCCACAGTTCGGAACAATTGCCCTACTCACTAATGCTAAAAGCAATCCACAGGAAACATATCAAGATTATAAAACAAGAAATGAGATAGAGGTTCTTTTTGATGCCTACAAAAATATTCTTCATGCCGATAAAACTTATATGCAAAATGATATTGCTATAGAAGCATGGATGTTTATAAACTTCATTGCTATTCAATGGTATTACATATCTTTTAATCTACTAAAAAAATATAAACTTATAAAAACTTATGCTCCATTAGACCTTATGATGAAACTAACAGAAATAAAAAAAATAAAAATCAATGATCAATGGTATTTGTCCGAAGCAACAAAAGCAACAGTTGACTTGTTAGAAAAACTCAAAATCACAAACCTATTCCCTAAAATAGGAAGTTAGGGACTAATATAAAGAGCCAAAACGGACATCTACGGACATCTACAGACAATAACGGAAAAGAGAATGACAGAAAAATTATTACA
>JACRLY010000098.1 GCA_016219595.1 Ignavibacteriota bacterium
AACAGCCGGGACAATGAATATGAAGCCGATGAATATTCTTTCAAATATCTTCAATCGACGAGATGGTACCCGGGTTCAATCAAATTCTTTTTCGATAAAATAAAAAATTCAGTTCAGGATAATGACCTTAAAGTAGTGCTTTCGACTCATCCTTTGCCACAAGACAGGTATGACAAAGTAATCGAAATGTTGAAGAAATCGAATACTCCGCCGCCAAACGAAAAAAACACTCAATACAGGAAATATCTGCAATTTAAAAATAACCTATAAATATAAATTCAAAATATTGATTTTTTTAAGGGAGAGAGAAATCATAAAATAATAATATAAAACTAAATACAAACTATAATATTAACAATATGGATACTTTTGAAAAGCTAAAAAAGGCTCAGGCTAAAAATTCGTCGATATTATGTGTAGGACTCGATGTTGATATCAACAAAGTGCCGCAGCAATTCAAATCAGTCCCTGACGGGTTGCTTGAATTCAACAAATCAATCATTCATTCTACTAAGGATTTTGTATGTGCTTACAAACTGAATTTTGCTTTTTATGAGCAATATGGAGTTGACGGTTACGACTTGTTAAAGAAAACATTTGAATTAATTCCCGATAACATTGTAACGATTGCAGACGCAAAGCGATGCGATATAGGTAATACTATGACAGGTTATGCCAAGTCTATTTTCGATTATTTTAATGCGGATTCGGTTACGATTAATCCTTATCTCGGTAAAGATTCATTAGACCCATTTTTCAGTTATAAAAAGAAAATGGTATTTCTTCTAACATTGACCTCTAATCCGGGTTCTGCAAATTTCCAGAGAATTGAATCGAACGGTGTACCTTTGTATAAGCATATTGTTAAGCAATCACTCGGATGGGGAGATAAAAATAATCTCGCTTTTGTAGTCGGTGCCACTCAACCTGAAGAGATTGACCAATTGAGGTCAATGGCTCCTAATAATTTCTTTTTAATACCCGGTGTTGGGACGCAGGGTGGAAGCGTTGAGGCTGTGGTTAAAGCAAATGCGAATGGTCCTGCTGTTATTAATGTATCGAGAGCCGTCATTTATGCTTCCAAAGAAAAAGATTTCGCCGATAAAGCAAGAGAAAAAGCAATTAAATATAAATTATCGTTTATGTAATTGAATAGCCACTATCCTTAGATAGTGGGGGACTTAAGTCATTAATTATGACTTTAGTCAATTATTTTAAGGGAATAAATCCCGATTGTTGCTGATAATAATCACCACGACTTGAAAGTCGCGGCTATTCAAAATTGATTAAATAAATATTTGTTTAATCTTAAAAATTAAATTTTATGAAATCTTCAACTCAAAATCCGATTAATGAGAAGAAACTGCAAACAGGTGTTCACCACCTACTATCTGACCCGACCAGGATTTATACTACATTAAGTGGAAAGCGGCTCCAGGTGCTGTCACCGGGCAGACTGAACGTACATGAAGGTCCTGATTTTATCGATGTTGCATTGCTTTTACAGGGCAATGTAATTGTCGGGGATGCTGAGTACCATATAAAAAGTTCAAATTGGGAACTACATAATCATTCAGCTGATGAAAAATATAATTCAGTTGTACTTCATATTGTTTCAGAGTATGATGTTAAACAATCTATTCCAATAGAAACCTTAATTTTAAAAAAGGAAGAAATTATCAAGGCTTCGGAAGACAATTCATTCGAAATTAAAATGCCTGATGTATTTCCCATCGAAGAGTTACAGCAATTTGCATTAATCAGACTTTTGAGAAAGACATCGGATGCGAAAAAGGTATTAAATCAACACGAACTCGATTCTGCATTTATGATTATAGCCGGTGAATTTCTGAATAAATATTTCAATCGCAGGAAAAGACCTGTTTATACATCGGAAAGGCTCGAACAGTTATTACAATCGCTTACATCTTCTCATGTTTTTGATTTGCTGAAATCTTTATCTGAAGGAAAAGAATTGCATATACCGGATATGATGCAAATGCTAATAAAAACAAAAATCACAGATGAGGGGGCACATCTAAGGAGGGAACTTGTGTTCAATTCTGTTCTCCCGCTCGCACTTTCGCTTGCAAATGAAGAAAGCCGCATCAATTTATTTTTGTGGTATTGGTCAACTCCGGCATTACACAGCTATGGAATACTTAAGCGAAGATTTAAGGATTTTCCTCAGAATTTCATCTGGCAGCAGCAAGGTATGCTGGAATATATCAGGAATTATGGTAGCAAGACGATTGTAATATCAGACGTAATCAAAGATTACGGTTTCGCCGAGGTGCTTGATTTCTATTTCCTGGGTGGAAGCCCATATAAGAAATATCCGTTTGATGAGAATTAAATTTAATTACTAATTACTGAAAAACAAACTAAAGGTGAAATTATGAAATCAATTTTATTGTCTTTTGTTTTTATTGTTATAATTGTATTATCATCCTGCAATGAGCCTACAGGTGACGGAGATGAGGAGCCGGGTGTTTATATCACAGTTGTTGATAGTATTACCGGCAAACCGATGGACAGTGTATTGGTGAGGGCTTATTATAATATTCATCAAGTTGAGATGGATTCGAATTATAAATGCAATAATCAGCCCAATCCTTTTAATCAACAGACTGAGTTTAGGTTTGATGTATATAATCAGCAAAATGTAATGATATTGCTTTACCAACAAGAGGATAGTATAATAATTGATACATTATGCAATCAAGAAATGAAGGCCGGCAGATATGCTATTGTTTTCAGAATTCCGGATTCATTATTTGATAATAACCTGAGTGGGTTTTATACCTTAAAATTACAGAAAGGTGATTCAATATATAATTATGAAACGCTGTTCTTGAAATTTAATTATTTAAGTTCAAATATTAATAATGGAGAATCAATTAGAGGATATCTAACAAAAATTGATGGTACTGTTTTAATAAAAAAAGTGGATTTCCCATGGATTGGAAGAAGATTCAGGAAATATCTCGAATCAGGTATTAATTTAGGTGATTACATAATTAATGATTCAATAAAGATTGAAATCTCAAGCAAAGGATATAAAACAACAGAACAAATAGTAGAATTGAAAGCTGGAAAAAAATATGATATTACAATTAAATTGGTGAAATAGTGAAAAACATATTAGAAATAAACAAAATTTCCCCTGAAATAATAACTTTAGTTTATAAATTTATTTTTGAACTCGAGGCAGCAAACATTCATGTACAAAAAGCTGTACTGTTTGGTTCCTATGCCAGGGGAACAAATGACAAGTGGAGTGATATTGATATAGCTATTATTTCTGATAATTTTGTAGGAAACAGATATTATGATAATGAGAAAATCAGAAAAGCTAAATTTGCAACAAGCTTTGAATTAGAACCGCTAACCTACCGTCCGGAAGAATTCAATGAATCCAATCCATTTGTCCGTGAGATTTTAAGACATGGAATAAGTATTATTTAATTACATGAATATGCAATTACAATAATTGGATATAAAATGCTTATTTCTGAAAATATTAATAATCATTACAAAAAAACAAAAAAGCAAATCCAACAGCGACTGCTTGATTTCAAGCAAATTCCTGAATCGGAGTATTTTTATGAATTGTGTTTTTGTCTTTGTACTCCTCAATCCAAAGCAGCTAACGCTTTGATTGTGGTTGATAAATTGAAACATGATGATTTTCAGAATAGAAATGTTAATCCGATAAATATTCTAAATGATAAATCTCATTATATCCGCTTCCACAATCAGAAAGCAAATAATCTTGTTCAAATGAAAACAATTTATCCTGATATTTTATCAATTTTGAAATCTGAAATGAAGCCATTGGAAAAGAGATTATGGCTGGCAGAAAATGTGAAGGGTTTGGGTATGAAGGAGAGTTCACATTTTTTGAGAAATATAGGATACTATAATCTTGCTATTTTAGACAGGCATATATTGAAGCACCTTGTTGAATGTGGAGTTTATAAAGAGATTCCGAAAGTAGCAAGTATTAATCAGTACTTGTCTGTTGAAAGGGATTTTCTGCAATTCTCAAAAACTATAAAAATACCGGTTGATGAATTGGACTTATTGTTTTGGAGTTTTGAAACCGGAGAAATACTTAAATAATTACTAATTTCTAATTACTAATTACTAATTACAAATTGTATTTGGAGGTTTTCTGAATACTTGTAATAAGTTTCAATATTTCTTCAACATCTTTTATCATTGATACGAATTGCTTTTCAGTTAGAAAACCGGTCTCTTTTAGTAATCTTATCCAATAATGTGTTTCTCTTGCCTCTTTATATGAGATACTAATTTTTGAAATAAAATCATTTTTGGACTGAGCACCTAATGCCTCTTCAATATTTGCTCCAATTGATGTTCCGCTTTTTAGTAACTGTTTTGCAAGTACAAATTCTTTTTTATTAGAAACCAAGAACTTGTATAATTTTACAATACTAACTGCAAAATCAAAACTTTTCTCTTTTATAACATTTTCTTTCATATAACATTGAATATAGAATAAAAATTAGTAATTAGTAATTAGTAATTAGTAATTAAAATTTCACTTCGCCCGGCATGCCTATTTTCAATTGACCGTCATTTTTTACTTTTACCTTGATTGCATACACCATATTTACTCTTTCATCTTTTGTCTGAATTATTTTCGGAGTAAATTCTGATGATGATGAAATCCAGCTTATTGAACCATGGAATGACTTTAACTCCTTCTTATCTTTGTCAATGCTTATTTTGACTTGCTGACCAATTTTAATTTTCCCGAGTTGGTCACCGCTGATATAAGCTTTAAGATACATAGTGCTTATATCAGCTATTTTATAAAGTGGCTTTCCTGCTACAGCAATTTCATAAAGTTCTGCATATTTATTTAATACAGTCCCACCGACAGGATTGATTATTACACTTTTTCTAATCATATCTTCAATCTGTAAAATTTGAGCTTCGAGGGATTTCAATTCATTGATAATCGAACCATTTTGAGTCTCAATCTGGTTAATCTGCTTGTTAATTACCGAGATACTTCCGATTATGTCATCGAACTGTTTTTGGGTGGCCGCTTTGCTATTAAACATAGCTTCGATTCTTTTCATATCTTTTTCGGCATTATTTTTTTGCTCTTTCAAAACATTGATCTGAGCTATAACAGAGCTGAATTTTGTACTTATCGCTTTCTTACTTGCTTCGAGTTGTTCCTTTTTCAGGTATAATTGAGTAGTATCAATCACACCAATAATATCACCTGCTTTGAATGTCATACCTTCTTCAATATTAAATTGAACAAGTTTACCGGTAGCCTCTGCAGATATTGTGATTTCAGTTGCTTCAAAATTGCCGTAGGCATCGGATAAATCATCTCCGCTATTACAGGCAGTTAATAGTAAACATATACAAATTATCATTAATATTAATTTCATTTTTTACCCTGCATTTTTAATTTTCAAATTTACTGTTACATTTTTCCTATTAATGTCAAATAATTGATTTTTGCTTGTATCAATTCGATTTTATGGATTTCTAATGATTGTTCTGCAATCGATTTCGAATTTACTTCCGAGACATATTCTATTGCAGTGATTACACCATTATCGAACTGGCTTGATGCCTGGGCTACAATCTTTTGCCGTAAATCAATAATCTGTTTATCTTTTTCAATCGTTCTTCCGAGTTTATCAATATCATTTATTTGGCTATGAATAGCAATTGATAAATTCAATGAAAATTGATCTTCCTGGGAAGTAAGTATATCCTTTTGAATTTTCAGAATTTCATTATCTCTTTCGCCGGTATTCCAGTTCCATATATTCCAGCTTGCTTTTATTCCTACAATGTAAAATGTCTGAAAATCGGGTTCGAATATATTAAATCCTGGACGGCCATACATACCCTGACCAAATATTGAAATTTTAGGATACAATTTGGCATCATTCAATCCCTGAACAGCATCAAGTGATTTCCTGTTTAGCTCAAACATTTCATATTCCAATCTCAATTTTGAGCTGTCAGAGTATTGGTTATTAGTAATTTCAGGAATTTCAAATTCATCATCAGTTGAATATGAACTATTAGTTAAAATATTTAATGTTCCAATCATATTAGAAACATTTGTGGTCAAATCATCCTCAGTCTGCTGTAATTTTAGTATTTCAGCCTCGAGGATGTCAGCATTGCTTTGAAGAAGTATTCCGTTATTAATTCGGACCTTTATTGTATTCAACTTCTCTGTCAAGTCGTTCTTTGTAATTTCAAGCTGATTAATTTTTATTTTCAGTATAAGAATACTAAAATAAATTTCATTAATTTTCTGCTTTAGATTGTAAAGGTCAGATTCGATTTTCTTTAGAGAGGCAGCACTTTGTACATATTCGACATCTTTCGAATTTGATATAATTCCACCGTCCCAAATTAACTGGTCAACATTAATCCCTATTTTATACTGGTCTTTGTATTGTTCCGGGAACTTAAATATCAAATTAGGAAAATCCAATTTTGTAACATCCGATTGATAAGTTGCCTGACCTATTAAATTCATATCGGGATAATATTTAGAATTCAAATTCCTGATTTTCAAATCTGATATGGTTTTCTGATATTCCAATTGTTTCGCAGCAGGATAATATTTGATAACAGATTTATAACATTCGCTTAAAGTTACTTTTTCAGCAGGTAAAATTTGTACAGCCAGGATAAAAATTATAATTATATATGATAATTTTCTCACGTCTTACTCCACTAAATTTTTCTTAATGATTTCATTACAAATTCAGGTAGGAATTTCTTCCTATCCTGTATAAACGATTTAAAATCATCTTCCGACATATCCAAAGCAAACTGAATAATCGGTTTGGCTGCAAAAGGAAAAATAGCAAGAGCCAGCATACTCACAAGTATCTGCCTGGGATCTTGTCTTTCAATTATCCCCGCATCCATTTCATCTTTGATTTGTTTTAAGAATTTTGCAGGAGTTGTTTCAAAGTGTTTCCTGAAAAATGACTGTAAACGTTCCGGGTTATGTGCAACTTCGTGCATTATGAAATTTGGGATATGGGGATGTTTTTGCAGTAAATCGATATACTTCGAAAAGAAAGTATTAATCTTTTGCTCAAAGGGCTCATCGGAATCCAATATCTCAAGAATTTGTGGCAGAAAATGTTTAAATGAAGCAGAAAAAATCGCTTCGAATATTTTGTCTTTGCTTCTGAAATAATAATGAAGCAAAGCTTTATTTATTCCTGCCTCATCTGCAATTTCCTGCATTCGTGTTCCGTGGAAGCCCCTTTTCAGAAATACCTTTTGAGCAGCTTTCAGTATAGTATCTTCCGATTGATGTTCAATTGATGCCATAATTCTTTCAATAAAATTAACCGAATAATTTAACCAAATCATTTAACCATTTAGTTAAATTCAAAATTAATAAATTTCTGTAACTCTGCAAATATTTTTTATTTATTACTCTTTGAATATATATAGTTACTTTTTAACTCAATTAGATTTTTATTAAATACAACTCAGTCAATAAGATTCAGCAGACATAATCAAGAGTAATATAAAAGAAGTGTTGATATGTTGATTTAATTATGAAGTCATTAATAAATCACAAATATCAATTTACAACTAGATCTTAACAAAAAAAAATTGCTATATAAATGATTTAATTTTTGAAAATAAATATTAAGAAATTATTCTATTATCATAAATTGTTTTGAAGGAAT
This sequence comes from Ignavibacteriota bacterium, assembly GCA_016219595.1. Lineage (GTDB taxonomy): Bacteria > Bacteroidota > Ignavibacteria > Kapaibacteriales > UBA2268 > XYC2-FULL-35-21. The sequence goes on from JACRLY010000098.1 coordinate 7,734, forward strand.
AACTTCTGTTGCTCTGAATTTGAAAATATATTCTGATATTTTTGATTTAGTATCTATTTGTTTACTTGTCTTGTTGGGAATAAAATCTTCTTCCCAAATCTTGTATAATTTAATTGTAGTATCATTCAAAATTCTACCACTAATATGTTCCAAATAGTCAGGTAACTCTAACTGACCGATAAAATAATATAAGTTGACTGAGTCCTTTAAATCTTCATATGCACCAAGCCCGAATATTCTTCTGCTTGCTACTTTAAAATTCTCATTCCAGTAATTCTCGATTTGTGAGGATATTTTATCAATTACCGTATCAGAATTTAAATTACTTTTTTCTGAAATTAAATAGTTCGGTCCATCGAAATCGTTTGAGAGCATATTCCAGTTAGCTACGAAGCATGTGCCGTCCTCATTTATCCAGAGGTATTGAAAATAATAGGCAAGATTTGTATCGAGAATTTTATTCCATGCTTTCCATTGCTTGTCCTTGCTGTACTCATCAACGATAAATTTATATCTATACACTTCTTGTCCTTGCATAATCATTTTATATACCCAAATTGAATCGAGGCAGAAATAAAATCCTTTAGTTTTGAATGATGTAGTGTTTTTCCTATTATCATAAATATCAGAAAAATCTTTGTTCTCCTTTTCCAAACCGGGATTATTCCAATATTCACGAAATGAAGTACGGCAACTGAACAATTGAAATGTAATTAAAATTGTTATAAGTAATATTATTATTTTCATTTATTAATGTTTAAAATTATTTATGAATTTATTGACTATTTTCTTTTGGTGGTATTGTAAATTTTAATTATCTAAAAATATTATAAAATAATATTCAGAATAAACGTCTATACATTAAATGTCTATACAATTAATATGAAAAGTGTGTATGCGGTTAGAAGATGAAATAATGCAGAAGAAGTTTAAAAGTGAGTATCATAAATTGCTTGTAAATATCATTTTTACAGGTAATTGGCTGAATGGAGAGAGTATTAAATTCCTCAAACAATTCGGGATTTCACCACAGCAGTATAACCTGATGAGGATATTGAGGGGAAGGCATCCCGAATCTGCTTCGATTACACTTTTAACCGAAAGGATGTTAGATAAGATGTCCAATGCTTCGCGACTTGTCGATAAGTTGAAGAAGAAAGGTTTAGTCGAAAGAATTGAATGTCCTCAGGACAGGAGACAGGTTGAAGTTACAATTTGTGATAAAGGATTGAAATTATTGAAAGAAATTGATGGATTTGAATATGAGAATACACTAAAGAAATTATCAATTGGAGAAGCCAAGCAGTTGAATTTGCTTTTGGATAAATTCAGAGGATAGATTATTTGAAGAAATTTAATGTAGAAAAATTTATTAATTAAAAATCAAAATGCAGGGGCTGATTGATGTTTCAGCCCAATCAAAAAATAAAATATTTACGTAACTATTGAAGATTGATGATTTATAAATTATTGTTTGTTCAAAAATAAATATAGGGAGAAAATATGGAAATCTTAAAACATACAGGCAGAATAGTATTTGCATTGCCGTTTCTGGTGTTTGGAATAAACCACTTCAGGTTTGCGTCTATGCTAAGTGGATTAGTTCCGCATTATATACCGGGAGGAGTAATCTGGGTCTATATTACCGGTGCGGGTTTGATTGCAGCATCAGTCAGTTTGCTCATAAATAAATTCGTAAAAGTATCGGGATTATTACTTGCATTATTATTGTTATCATTTGTATTAACAATTCATTTGCCGGGATTGAGTAATCCCCAGATGGCTCAAATGGCTATGGCTGGATTGCTCAAAGATACTTCTATGATGGGTGCCGCAATTATGGCAAGTGCATTTTTCGGTAACTGGAAAAAACAATAAATAAAAGGAATATTCATGGGTATGGTGTCGGGAACAAGGGATTGGGAAGAAGTCTATAAAAACAATAGTGTTGACGAACTTCCCTGGTTTAGAAAAAAATTAGACCAGGATGTAAAAAAAGAATTGAATGACAGAAAAATAAAAAGTGGGGATGCTCTTGATCTTGGCACCGGTCCCGGTACACAGGCTTTGGAATTATTGAAACTCGGATTTAATGTTGCTGCAACAGATATATCAAAAAGTGCGATTAATGAAGCACATAAACTGACAAATGATATTGATTTTATTGTTGATGATATACTACAAACAAAACTTAAGAAAAAATTCGATTTGATTTTAGACAGGGGCTGTTTCCATACGATTGAACCTGAAGAAAGAAAAATTTATATTCAAAATATCAAGAAACTTCTCAATAGTAATGGATTGTTATTTCTAAAATGTTTTAGCGACAAAGAGCCTGGTACAGGTTCGGGACCATACAGAATTTCTGAATCGTTACTGAGAGATGTATTTAATAATGATTTTCTTATTGAAAAAATATTACATACTGAATTTAAAGGAAAGAGAACACCTAATCCAAAAGCATTATTTGCAGTGATGAAAATTAGATAATTTTAAATAACAATTTTAGTATTTTGTTTTCGTTTCAAATAAATAAGATTTATTTATTTATGAAATATTATGAAAAGAGAATTCCCAATAATTATTGAAAGAGACGAAGAAGGCTACTATGTTGGCTCTGTACCTTCTTTAAAGGGCTGTCATACACAAGCAAAATCCCTTGATGAGCTTATAGTAAGAATCAAGGAAGCAATAGAATTGTGTCTTGAAGTCGAAGAAGAAGATTTTTCAAACCGTTTTGTTGGTATTCAGCAGGTTTCTGTTGAAGTATGAGTTATTTACCTTCTCTGACAGCAATAGAAATTATCAGAATACTTAATTCTATTGGATTCCATGTTAAAAGAATAAAAGGGAGCCATCATATCCTTAAACATCCTGATAATAGAACTACAGTCATTCCAGTTCATAAAGGTGAAACTATAGGTCCTGGCTTACTAACAAAAATACTTAAAGATTGCAAACTGACTAAAGAAGAATTTAAGGAATTATTATAAATTATGTGTGGATTATTTGCTTTATCAGCTAAAACAAAAAGTGTCGAGAAACTTTTACCAAAAGTAAAAATTCCTGAGGATTTAAAACAAAGGTTAACTATTGCACCAACACAGGACATTGCTGTAGTTTTGAATGACGGGAATAATGAAATTACTTTTGTTAAGTGGGGATTAATTCCTTTTTGGTCAAAAGATTCTTCAATCGGAAAAAAAATGTTTAATGCACGCGGAGAAACTTTACTTGAAAAACCATCCTTTAAAAATCTTCTTAAAAATAAAAGATGTGTTGTAATAGCCGACGGTTTTTACGAATGGCAAAAACTGGAGGGGAATCCAAAAAAGGTTCGCCACTTTATTAAAATGAAATCAAACGAACCATTTGTATTTGCAGGGTTGTGGGATGCCTGGATTGATAAGTCTACCGGGGAATCAATTACAACAGCAACTATTATAACTACAGAACCTAATGAATTAATTGCAGAAATTCATGAACGTATGCCTGTAATAATATCACCGGAAAAGATAGATTTATGGCTCGAACAAGGGGATAACAATTTACCTGAATTATTAAGTTTTCTAAAACCTTATCCCGCAGAGGAAATGGAAATTTCTGAATATTGATTCTTATTTATTAAATCTATAAACAAATAAATTTTACTTATCCAAACTAAATATCTGGAAAGTAATTCATATATTCTTTGTAAAATTACATTTAAAGAATTATTTTGCTTATTCAGTCAAAGGCAATTATAAATTTATATAATGTCATGATTTGACTGATTATCAGGTATCTTTTAATTAATTGTAACAGGTTTCATAATGGCTAAGGGAAAAATTTTAATTGTTGAAGACCAACCGGTTGTTTCTCAAAATATTAAGCTTATGCTTAAATATAACGGTTATGAAGTAGCAGGGGTTGCACCTACAGCAGATGAAGCAATTAAAATGATTGGAGATGAAAAACCGGATTTAATAGTGATGGATATAGCCCTCCCCGGGAAACTTGATGGAATAGACGCGACAAACATAATTACTGAAAAATGGAATATACCGATAATTTATCTTACTGCTCATTCCGATGAAACTACATTACAAAGGGCAAAAAATACTCATAATTACGGTTTTATAATCAAGGACATTGACCTGAAATCTCAGATACCTATTTTTATAGAATTTGCTTTATATAAGCACAGACTGATAGAAGAACAGCAGATTGCTGCGAGGGATTTAGCTGAAAACGAGGAGAAATTCAGAGTCATTGTTAATTCTGCAAGAGATGGAATTATTTTTATTGATGAGAGCGGATTAGTTTCATTTTGGAACAATTCTTCACTTGAAAAATTTGGCTTTAAAGAAATACCTAATGATAATGTATTTTTCTGGCAAATTATATCTATTCCAAAAGTTAAAATATACCAGGAAAAATTTGCTAATATAGGGCAATTAATTGATAATGGTTTCATTGGAAGATTAATCGAATTTATTGCAATAAAAAAAGACAATACTACATTTCCTGTTGAAATAGTATTCTATCCTATAAGAGTTAAGAACCGCTGGTACACTTGCTGTATTATCAGGGATATTACTGTGCGTAAAGAAGCCGAAGATGAGATGTCAAAGCTCATAGAGGAATTGCGTGTATCGAGGGAAATGGTAGAGCAAAATGCAAATGAATTGCTGCTTGCAAATGAAAGATTATATGAATCGGAAGAAAACCTAAGAATACTCAATGCAAGCAAAGACAGGTTTTTCTCTATTTTAGCACATGACCTCAGAGGTCCATTCCAGGGTTTGCTGGGATTTTCGAAAATATTACATAATGATTTTAAGAATTTAAAAACTGAAGAGACACAGGATATAATTGAAGACCTTTATCATTCTGCAGAACAGATTTATAAATTACTTGACCATCTTCTTCTGTGGTCCAGAATACAAAGAGGTGTCCTCGAATATAAACCCGAAAATTGCAATATTAGAAATATTGTCAGTGTCAATATAGATTTATTAAGGTCGCTTGCCGGTAGGAAAAATATTGAACTTCTATCGGAAATAAATGAAGAATTTGAATTTATATCCGACCCGAATATGATTAATACCGTTTTGAGGAATTTAATTTCAAATGCAATTAAATTTACAGGTGGTGGTGGTAAAATCAGGATTTCAGCTAATAAAACCAAAGACGGATATTTATTGGTTAGTGTTAAGGATAACGGCATAGGTATACTTGAAGAAGATTTGCAAAAACTCTTCAAAATTGATACATATTTCACAAGTCCCGGAACTTCAGGCGAAAAAGGGACTGGATTAGGTTTAGTATTATGCAAGGATTTAATTGAGAAATGCAAAGGAAAAATTCACGTAGAAAGTCAGGTTGACAAAGGTTCAACATTTTCTTTTCTTATACCAATTAATAATTAAATATGAAAATTGTTTCATGGAATATAAACGGATATAGGGCAATAACAGGACAAAATCCAAGCAAAAGATATGATAAAGTAACCAGAGATAATAAATTATTTGGATTTATTCATGATGAAAATCCTGATATTATCTGCCTTCAGGAAACCAAGGCATCGCCCGAACAAATAGATGAATCCCTCCGTTGCCCGGATGGATATGAGTGTTTCTATAACTCCTCACAGGAAAAAAAGGGATATAGCGGAGTTGCTGTATTCACAAAAATCAAACCCGCTAAATCAAATTTTTCGATAAAAGAACAAAAATTTGATATTGAAGGCAGAGTAATTGAGCTTCAATTTTCCGATTTTATATTATTCAATGTATATTTTCCCAAAGGATATGAAGATTCGGAAAGATTAAATTATAAACTTGAATTCTATGATGTATTTTTTAATTATATGGAAAAATACAGGAAATCAAAAAAGAACATAATT
>JACRLY010000028.1:0-4535 GCA_016219595.1 Ignavibacteriota bacterium
CTGGAATCTGCTGTGTCAATAACTGAATTATTTGTACCACAGGGAAGTAAGATAGTTTCTATCAAAGGTAGAAATAAAAGAGAAGAAAGAGTTTATTATTCCGATGTTGTCCCCCTCGATACTTCAATTCCCATAGCATTATTGATAAATTCGATGAGTGCGAGTGCGAGTGAAATTGTTGCCGGGGCATTACAGGATTTGGATAGGGCAATTGTCGTAGGAGAGAGGTCTTTTGGCAAAGGCCTGGTTCAGACAGTATTCGATACACCTTATAACACATCTGTAAAAATTACTACTTCCAGGTATTATACTCCCTCAGGAAGGTGTATTCAGAGGTTCGAATTTCATAATAAATATAAATCCAATATTGAACATACTGATTCAATATTTCACACTAAAAACGGCAGGCATCTGGTTGAATCAAATGGAATAGAACCTGATACTACTATTGCAAATGAAAAATATTCCGGATTTATTAATTATCTCTGGAAAAAAGATTTTATCTTCAAATTTGCAAATATTTATTCTTCAAAACTAAGTGATAAACAAAAATTTACTTCAACTGATAAAAGGTACTTAGATGAATTTTATTCTTATATTAAATCTAAAAACAGTGAAAATGAATTTCCGATAATAAAGCAATTAAATGAATTGGATAAAGTTGCAAAGGAAGAGAAAAGAACTGCTAAAGTAATAAAAAAAATTGAAGAACTTAAAGGATTATTAAATAAAGAATCCTATAACCAAGTTGTAAACAATTCAAAGGAATTATCAAAAATTCTTGAAAAGGAAATTAACAGGAGATTGTTATCACAAAATGAATATATTAAATTTCAATTGAACGATGATAATTATATAAAAATTGCAAATGAACTTATAAATAAAAATTCTTATAATAAGATTCTTGCCAATGGCAATAATGAAAATAATATACATTAGTTGGAAATATGTATAATTGTAATTTTTTTTTAATTATGGAAAATAATTTAAATTATTTACAATATCGAAATTTAGAAAACGTCAAAAGTCTATTTGTAATAGGTAAGTTAATGAAATTTAAATCAACCATGGTGCTGCATGAGAATTACTAAACAATATACCAATCGGGAATCACAATCACTTGACAAATATTTACAGGAAATCGGAAGAGTTGAACTACTCAATCCTGATGATGAAATTACTTTGGCACAAACCATCAAGAAAGGTGGAAACCCGGGAACAAGAGCTCTCGAAAGATTAGTTAAAGCTAATTTAAGATTTGTTGTTTCGGTTGCAAAGCAATATCAAAATCAGGGATTATCTCTCGGTGACCTGATAAATGAAGGAAATCTCGGATTGATAAAAGCTGCCAAGAGATTTGACGAAACCCGCGGTTTCAAATTTATTTCTTATGCCGTGTGGTGGATAAGGCAATCGATTTTACAAGCTCTCGCAGAACAATCAAGAATTGTAAGATTACCATTGAACAGAGTCGGTGCATTAAATAAAATCGGGAAGAAATTCAGCGAACTCGAACAAAAATATGAACGTGAACCTACTGCAGCAGAACTTGCAGAGCAACTCGAAATGAGCGTTCCCGAAATTGCAGAAACAATTAAAATTTCCGGAAGGCATTTATCAGTAGATGCACCTTTCGTACAAGGAGAAGACAATAGATTACTCGATATTTTACCTAATGAACAGCAACCGCCTCCCGATTCTGAATTAATCAGAGAATCGCTTAGGGTTGAAGTCCAGCAAGTGCTGACAACACTTTCAACAAGAGAAGCAGAAGTTATTAAATTATACTTTGGTCTTGATGGACACTGCCTGACATTGGAAGAAATTGGAGAAAAATTTAATTTAACACGTGAAAGAGTTAGACAAATTAAGGAGAAGGCTATACGAAGATTGAGACACGCTTCACGCTCAAAAGCACTTAGGGCTTATTTAGGATAAAAAATTTAATATTGATTGTTGAAAATAAAAAATGTTTAAAGATACAATAAATGCCGAAAACGGCTTTAAAGAATTAACTGTTATTCTGCACAGAACACCAAGACCGGAATGGCTGAAAGTAAAGGCTCCGGTTGGGGAGACATACTCAATTCTTAAATCAATGATACGTTCCAAATCTCTCCATACAGTATGCGAGGAAGCAAGATGTCCTAACATGGGGGAATGCTGGGGTGCAGGAACTGCAACTTTTATGATTCTCGGGGATGTTTGTACACGTAGTTGCGGCTTTTGTATACCAGCGTTCATTGACTGTGCTTAATGAATCTAAGAAAATGGGTATGAGAACAAAATCAGGTTTGATGGTTGGCATCGGTGAAAAAACAGAAGAAGTATTCGAAGTAATGAAAGATTTGAAAGCTCATAATGTTGATATTGTTACTATTGGACAGTATCTTCAGCCTACTCCAAAGCATGCTCTTGTTGACAGGTTTGTTCATCCCGACGAGTTTGCAGAGTACAAAAGAGTTGGACTTGAAATGGGATTCAAACATGTCGAATCCGGTCCACTTGTACGCAGTTCCTATCATGCAGAAAGACACGCTTGAATAATTGAAAATTGATAATTTAAAATTGAAAATTGTTAATTATTAATTATGAAAAGCAATGTCATTAGAGAAAAAAGTTTTGATTTTGCCTACAGAATAGTTGAGTTATATAAATTTGTCAGATTTAAGAAAAAAGAATTTGTTATTTCAAAACAGATACTTAGATCCGGAACTGCTGTGGGGGCATTAGTCGAGGAAGCTTTACAAGCAGAATCAAAGCAGGATTTCATCCATAAGTTATCAATTGCCAACAAAGAAGTTAATGAAACACATTATTGGATTCGTTTATTAGGTAAATCTGGATATTTGAACTCAAAATCTGAAGAATCAATCTTAACTGATTGTGAGGAACTTATTAAACTTCTTACATCTATAATAAAATCAAGTAAAAATAATATTAAAAAGTAATTTTCAATTATCAATTTTCAATTATCAATTCTTGAAGGATTATGGTACAAATAGACATAGATTATCTTGGTGACCTGCACTGTAAAGTAAAACATGGTCCATCAGGTCAGGAATTTCTTACTGATGCACCGGTAGATAACCAGGGAAAAGGGGAGTACTTCTCACCAACCGATTTAGCTGCTACGGCTATGGGTTCTTGCATTGCAACGATTATGGGAATCAAATCAAGAGAGCATAATATTGACATTGTAGGTATGAAGATGAAAGTAACTAAAGAAATGATGAATCAGCCCTACCGAAGAATAAAAAAACTATCTCTTGATGTAATATTTCCACACAAATTGAATGAACATGATTTCACTATAATGAAAAATGTAATTAAAACCTGTCCCGTAACAAGAAGTCTCCATCCCGATATTGAGATTGAGGTGGATTATAGGTTTGAGGATTTTAATCAATAACTATTATTGTTTTCTATATACATCTTTTCTATGTCTTATATGATAGATATAGATAGTTTTTGTTTTAATATCTACTTTATATATTATTCTATAATTACCAAATCTAATACGATATAATGATTCAGAATCTTTTAATTTTTTATATCCAACAGGAAATGGCTTAATTGTTAGTTCATTGATAATGGAGAGAATTTTCGGAATATATTGTTTGTCAATATTATTTAAGTCATGCTCAATTGAAGTTTTGAATTCAATCCTGAATAAGCCCATTTTTTTTCAGTCTGTTTTTTAATTCAACCAATGATATTGTTGGCTCATCTTTTCGTTCTGCAATAATTGTAAGGTCGTGCAAATCTTCAAGCATTTCTTCATAATGCTTTAAAGGTATTACTACTGCAGTTTTTTTTCCCTTCGGAGAAATTATATATTGTTGATTATCACTATACATATTTTTTCACTAAATTGTTAATTTAGCAACGAAAAAAGAATAATTGTATTTTAAATAATTTATTTCAAATTAATTCAGGACTCATAAATAACAAGCCCTTTTTTAAGAATTTCCTGAATAAATCTTGAGTTTTCTTCAATACGAATTAAGTCAACTTCCTTATTTTTTATATAAATGAAAATAGTAAAATGCGGACTGTCTCGTATCGTGAAGCATTCATTCTTATATTGTGGTTTTGGTTGAAGTAGAGTAAAAGTCTCATGATTAATAATTCTAATAATAAATTATTAAATCAATTACTTATACCGTTTACTTGATAATTATGAGTTAATATCATTTAACCTTCTTATTTTTCTTTGAGTTATTACTATTTTTCCTATGTTGTATTGATTCAAGTGTGAAAAAAGAATTAATATAATGCAAACCCGGTTTTGTTACATCATCAGGAAAGTGGAGTGTTAACTTTTGTTCGACTGACGAAAAGAAATGTACCGGTACATTTCTTGTCGTGCTAATATCCATGATTCCAAAGCCATTGATAACATTAGTAACTTTGAAATTTTCATTCTCTGTAACGACAGGTATACTACCTTGTGCTGTTTTTATAAATTCAAACCTTGCACAATTATCATCGAGTGTATCAATTAAACCTTTAGCACGAAAAAGGGACGATTG
>JACRLY010000028.1:4581-7934 GCA_016219595.1 Ignavibacteriota bacterium
AAACCATTTTCAACTAATTCATCAACTGATGTTACAATCCAGGATTCTTTAACTGCTTTTTGAGTTACATTAAACGGAAAAAACAGGTAAGGTTGAAAAGCTCCTCCCGGTGACATTGCTCCATTTATACTGTCAAACACAACACATTTAATTCGGTTTCCCACTGAATCTATTTCGAGTCCGGCTTTACGATTTAACCAGGGGGAGCTATTGTTTTCGATATTTTGAGTCTCTCCCTGAGATTCTACTGATGAAAATTCGATAAGAGTTTGAGTCAAAAAGAAATTTCCTTCTTTATTAATTGAATCACAAACTATTTTAATTCTTTCTGTTCTCGATTTTATAAGTGGTTTGCCAAAGTCAATAATAATACTATCATGTGATTTTACAATGTAAGTTAAAGTATCCCCGGAAAAAAATTTCAATTTAAAATTAACAGTATCTCTTTGCCTGCCGGATACAGAATCCTGTACAGGTTTCTGAGCCAATATAGATAAAGCAGTGAACAGGTAAATGAAAATGATTATCAATGTTCTCTGTTTTGTTCCCGGATTATTAAGCATACGTATAAAAATAAATTTCAATATAATTAATACATACAACAAAATTAACAATAAAGATTTAATGTAAATCATCTAAACTGTATAATTGCGATTATGAGTACATTTTCTTAATTTGCATTTCGTAATAAAACCATTTATGGCGCATTCGTCTAGCGGTTAGGACGTAGCCCTCTCAAGGCTAAAACAGGGGTTCGATTCCCCTATGCGCTACAAGAACTATCACAAATCAACCAAATAATTCAAGTGTAGTACGTTTCTTTGGCACCAAAATTTCTTATTTTTGCTGATTAAATTTATTTGATTATTTAACTTAGTTTAGAATTATTGAAAAAATTAATAATTTATATATTTATTTGTATTCTGCTGACTTCAATTTCATTGTTAGCAATTGAGAATTCTTCTATTGTTACGATTCCTCAATATCTCGATTTTGGACCGGTTATTCCATTTAATACTAAAACCTTGGATATAAAATTAAAATCGCAACTAAAGGATGTAATACTCAAGAAAACTAATATTAATCCTTCTAAATTTAGAATTATTTCAGGTAATATAACAAATCCGGTTACTTTAAGAAGAGACGATTCAATACTCATTAGTATTGAATTTTCTCCAACTGATTCAAATTTGGTTTACGGTGAATTATTAATTGAATCAGATTCAGGATTAGTAAACAAAGTTATTTTAAAGGGAGGGTTTCCCTTTTTAAAGCCAAACTCAAAAAGTTTAAGAATACTTGAACCTAAATGTAATGAAACAATCTTATTTGGAGACTCGGTTGATATTTTATGGGATGGAGTTTTACCAGCAGATACAGTCAAGCTTGAATTTTCAACAGATAATGGCTATTCCTGGACATTAATTCAAAACCGGGCGGGAGGATTACAGTATAAATGGTATCCGGATTTTCAAACTGATGGTTGTTTAATTCGTGCAACTCAATATTGGCCTGATAATTCATCGGGTGATATAATACTTAATCACAATTCCGAAGTAAATTCTGCAAATTTCAGTTCCGATGGAAATCTTGTAATTACTTCAACAAAGGATGGAAATGCTCAAATATTTGATGCAAAAAATGGTAATAAAATAAGAACTTTTTCAGGTCATTCCGGTTCGGTACGCTGGGCAGTCTTCTCACCTGATACGCATTATGTAGCAACTGCAAGTGACGACAGCAGTGCTATACTGTGGGAGACTAATACAGGTAAAATTGTAAGAGTCATGAACGGACATAGAGATGTTGTGAGATGCGTAAATTTCAGCAGGGATTCCAGGAAATTAGTAACAGCGGGTCTTGATGGCTATGCAATTATCTGGGATGTTAAATCAGGAAATGTTAAAGAAAGAATTTATGCAGGTCAGTATGATATGCTTTGGTATGCTGAATTTCATCCTCTAAATGATACATTATTAACAGCAGGTACTGAAGGTACAATAAAACTCTGGTCATTTAATCCGTTGAGAAATTTCAAAAAAATTGACACTCTGAATTCGTTAATTCCATTTGCAACATTTTCAAAAAGTGGTAATCTGCTTGGAGGAGCAAGTTGGTCGGGACCGGCTTATATTTGGGATTTAACCGGTAAAAGAATTACTTATGTAATTCATTCAGATTCTGTTATTGGTGTCGTACCTATAAACTCTGTAAGTTTCAATTATAGTGAAGACTCTATTATTACTGCCGGTGCAGGTGATTATTTAGCTAAAGTATGGAATACTTATTCAGGAACACCCGGGCAAATCCTTAAAGGGCACAACAGTGCTGTACAAACAGCTTTTTTCAGTCCAGACGGTGCCAGGGTATTAACTTCCAGTTGGGACAGTACTGCAAGAATATGGAATCTTTATACATATCCGTTACAATCTGATACAACCGATTGTATTTTCAAAATCAGGAAACCTGATGTAAAAGCCTTAGACGTAGATTTCGGCAGAATAGCAATGGGGGACAGCAAAGATTCCACTATTAATTCCATTATGAGTAATAATTCTGATTTTGATTTTAACATAAGGAATATTTTTCTAACCGGAACTAATATTGCTGATTTCACAATTAATAATCTAAAAAATCCTGACTTCCTTGATTCAGCATCATCAATTACATACGATATTTCATTTGAACCATTGGACACAGGTTTAAGGAGAGCAAGAATCAATTATGTGGTTGGTAAAGACACTCTGTATAGTAATCTCAGCGGATTTGGTGTTGCACCACCAATAATAAAATTAGCAGATGAAATTGATTTTGGGAATGTTTCATTTGATTCATACAGGGATACAATTGTAAATCCTGTTTTAAAAAATACAGGAAACCAGGAAATAGAATTATCATTGAATTTAAAGGGTGCTGATAGTTCTTATTTTCAAATTTTATCGCCAATAGATAAAGTTAAGTTAAAACCTGATTCTGTTGCAGAAATTACACTTAGATTTAATCCCACTAATTTAGGTTATAAAGAATGTTTTTTGTCTGTAAAATATGATTTACAATTAGTGCCATGTGATGTAAAATTAATGGGAAACGGAACTAATCCCTGGATAGATTCTGTGTTATTAGAAATTCCGGTTATTGAAGCCGGAATAGGAGATGTTTTCACTGTACCTGTTTATCTGAAAAACATTACAAAATCAGATTTTCCGGAAATGATTGATACTATATTTGCTGATATAAGTTACAATGCTACAATTCTTGAGAAGCTGGGAAACGAGACAATTTCTATTGAAAATAATACTTCGAAATTGAAAATCATTATGCCTGTATCTGATTTAAAAGACAGTGTATTATAT
>JACRLY010000102.1 GCA_016219595.1 Ignavibacteriota bacterium
GTCAGCCATGGACCCACCAATGCTCTTTCAAGGATAAATCCTGAATTATAAGCTTCTTTTCTTGTTTTCCACCAAATATGAACTCTTTTCTTACCGGCATATTCCACAACGAAAGAATCAAGAATGAATTCAGGTTCAGGAGATTCATCAATTTTATATGTAACCGAATTATACAAACTGTCATCCATTTCGACATTATCATTTTCATGGTAACGGAATACATTTGGTGCAAGTAGAGAATCCTTTCCGATTTTGTATGCACAAGCCTGGTAATAATACTGAGGTGAAAGCCACAAAAAAGCCTTGGGTATCATCTTGCCGGGTGTTTTTGATGCCAGGATAAATTGACCGAGTAGTACAGTAGTATCAGTCGGAATCGAATAAGCATCGACATATCCTTCAGGTCCGGCAATAGTAATACTGAATCTTCCTCCAAATACATTTGAAGTAATATAATAATCTGTTACAGGCAATTGCCCACCGCCTGAAAAAGTTGCAAGCTTAAGTTCACTCGTCCCGGGAATTAATTCAACAGTACAACTGTCAGGATGAATCGGAAAACTTGTATCGGATATTGAAATTTCAAATGTCCCATTACCGAACTTGTCCCATTTGTCAGATGTTCTTCTTATTCTCAGGTCGAACATTATGGTATCAGGTTTAATCTGGGTTATATTATCAATTGTTACAACGCAAAGAGTATCTGCACTCTGAGCTTCAAGATGAAATAAGGTCAGAAAAAAAAATAAAAAAATAAATAATATGTATGTAATTTTTTTCAATTTAATTTTATAAAAAAAATTCAAATTCAATTTTATTTGAAGGACTTCTTTTATTATCATCAATCCAACTAAATTTATGGTACGAGTGTTGCCCTTCCCCTGTTATTCCATGAGAAATTTAAATCCCTTGTATTAACAATACCACTCAAATTAATATCCTTAGTAAAGTATCCTTCAAAATCCCTGTCGTCCCAGGTCAATACAAAATCATTATTATCAATTATACCATCGTTATTAACATCCCCGGCAATCATTCCGAATAGAATAGAACCGTCTTGTCTTTTGCCTATCGGTTTCACTGCATTAGCCCGGCCAAGTAATATTTGCGGGTCAGTAAAATCAACATAATTACCCAAGGCTCTCGGATATATTCCAACGGGATTTTCTGTAGCAATCGAAAGATGATTCCTGTGCCTGACGACTAAATAATAATCTCCTGCGTCCAATCTTCCGCTTGCAAGTACAACCGGGGATTTACCGTCAAGAGCAACAACACTTCCGTCTTTTTTCAAAAGACATGTTATATAACTTGGGTCGGTGGCATTTAAATTCTTTCTGAATTCAATTACTATGTAATCTACAATTGAATCAGGTACGGATACTAAATTAATAAATGGTCTAAACGGGTCAAGATTATATGGATATATATTTGGTGGTGTTAATGGTATCAAGCCCGTTTGTCTTAAATCATCAGCCATTGAACCAAACCTATAAGGTCCTTCCAAAAACAATGTAGCTGATAATTCAAGTTTACCGCCTCTGCTTAAACCAATACCAAATTCACCAAGTGAAAACACACTTGATGCCAATGAATATGCCCATTGATTAGGTGCATCCAATTTGGGTGGTGTTTCAGAAGGTGGTTCAATGTTATCCCAATTACCTCTTGTCCATCTTTGCAATATTAAATAGTTAAAATCCGGTCTCAGACCTTGTGTCTCGTCTAAAGTATCTGTTGTAGATGATGTATGTCTCCAACCAAATCCAAGAACAAAATTTACCCCATCTATTACAGGAACTGAATTGCCATCCAATCCTGAAATTTGGAAAACACGCTTTACTTTTATATCACCACCTATAATCGGTGGAAAAGTTCTCGGTTTTATCCTGAAAGTCATCTCTCTTAATCCGTTGGAAGAAGCGGAATCTCTGAATAAAGTCCATGTATATGGATTATTGAAAATAATTTTCAAACTGTCATAATGCAGAGCAGTTCTCCTGAAACTTCCGTCTATTTCAGCATCGGCACCATCAAAGAACGGATCTCTTAATGTTGTTAATGTTAAAACAAACTTGTTGTTCGAATCAGGTTCAGTTCTGATTGGTGATTTCAGATATAAAGTATCATTAACTGTAATGTTTCTTGTGATAGTAATTCCCTGTGTAGTTTCATTTCTCAGATTCAGAAGTTTGGTCGAATCGGAGGGAATTTCTCCGGTTGTTGTATTTATCGAACCATTCCCCATATATTTGACAGAAACATGCCCTTCAAAATCCGGTTCACTTTTCAGAGAGCCGTTTATATGCCTTACAATCCAGGTAGAATCAGCCATAGTAAAATTGCTGTCAGAATTGTTTCTTAACTCCCCTCTTGTTAGTTCAAGTTTTGAGTTAATTCTAAATCCTCCTCCTTTAATAATATCAGCACCTTGAGGATTGTCAATATTCAGATTTGAAAACTTTCCATTTCCTTCAATATCCTGTGAAATTATATCACCATTTAATCTAACGTCTCTTTTGCCATAAATCCGTGAATCATTGTAAACCGAATCTTTTGCATTAACTTCTTCTCTCTCGACTTCAAATGGAACTGAATCGCTTACAATTAAAGAACCCATTGTTGTGAGTGGTATTCTTGTGCCGTTGCTTAGTCTTGTAGAATCGACATACTTTCTGGCAATATATCTTAATACAAGCTGATTGAATACAATTGCAGGAACAGCTTGCTCCAATCCAACTCTTTTCTCAAGAAACTCAAATCTACCGCCTATGGTATCATTCAATGCATTAACTTGCCCCCTTTTCACTTTAATAGTACCATTATTAAATATTTTTCCCTGAGCCCTGTTTGTGTCCGGACGGTTATCCAAGCCATATCTCTGGCTATAAAGTTCTTTGCTCGCAAAAAACAAAATTATCAAACAAACTATATGTATTAATTTTAGTTTCATCATTAAATTTTTTTAAATTCAGCCAAAGCTAAATTTTAGATTCAACTAACCTAACTTCATTATGATTAAAAGTATGGGTGGCGGTTTTAAAGCCACCACCCATAAACAAATTATTCACCGATTTCTATAACTTCCTGGTTCTGTACAGTACCTGCGTTTGTCAACATGGCAGTACCTAATACTGCTGTTTCTGCACCTAATGTACTTATCCAGATACCATGAAGGTCACCGATTGCAGCCGATTTATTATCACCGGGGTTACCACCGGCATTTGCTGCTGCGTTGAAGTTCCTGATTCCGGCATTATAACCAGCTATCTGTCCACTTAAATTAGTATGGAAATTATATCCGGCACCGTTATCCTCATTACCTACAATAAGTACAGCATTTGGATATGGTGTTGTGAATTCCGGAAGGCTGATTACATTGCTTGATATTGTAATCTGGTTAGCAGCTGCAACTCCACCCGGATAGGCAGTAGCTTCCCTCAATGTATTGTTAGTATTTACTTCGTCAGGACCACCTGCTGTTCCCCAACCCGGACCATCTATACCGACGTAAACAAGGTGACGGACAAGGGCATTATCATTTGCTGAAGGTAATACACCTTCATCCCACGTATTCGGATTTGTCCATCTTCCGTGATTTATCGTTATGAACAATGTTGATGTTCCCATGACAATATCTGAATTTGTAGTCATTTCATTGATTGCTCCGCCACCGGCACCACCAATTAGAGAAACGCCAGTACCGCCTGTCAAATTAACATAACGAGGGTCGGCAGAACCACTATTGGTTGCAGGGAAACCTGCAATTGTGATTTTTTGCTTAGGCTGTGCTCCGTCAAATCCTTCAAAGAATCTCATTCTGCTTTCCATAATTGCAGCTCCGGTATATTCTGCTGCTACATAACCTGCACGAAGTGTTGATATTACACCTGTTCCGGTAAATGATGCACGAATAGTTCTGGTAACATCTGTTGTCGGGTCAAAGTCGTTCAATAATGTCGGCTGAAGTGCCGGATGAACATCTAACTGAAAATCAGTCGGAGCTGTACTAAATGTAACCTGTGTCTGTTCATTGTTATACTTTAGCATAGCTGCTGTAGGCAGTGTACCATAATAACGCATCTTTCCGCGAATATAAACATCGTTATTTGCAGAACTATATGTTACTGTTGGTGCTCCGCCTGTTGGCCTGTATAAATTGAACACATTGGGGTCAGCAATAGCATTACCCATAATTACATTACCACCGTTAACCACCAGTGTATTTCCACGCATAAAAATACTTCCGTCCGGAGTTTTCAAACCTGCATTGTGGAATTCAAGATTACCATACTGGTATTCCGGATTAGCCGGTAAACCTTCGTTATTGGCTTGAGGTGTCTGAGCACCTGCACCCTGGTAATCAACTGTTGAAGTAAGTGCAAAAGTCATATTTGTTCTGCTGCCTACTGCAACCTGGTTAGTAAATGTGCCGGGAATGTCTAATCTTGCCGCAACAGGTGTTGCTGCATCATATCCGACATTCAATCTTCCATTGTTTGCACCACTCTGCAAAGTGAGTGTACCGTTCATTGTACAAATTCCGGTTGACATCAGGTTAAATAATGAATTTACCCCTGTGTTCTGAACCAAAACTGTAGCGCCGGCATTAATATCCAAAGTACCGTTTGATGTTGTTTTGAAATATGCATTGTTAATTGTAATATCACCTGCACTGCTCGAAGCACCTGTTCCAATTGTAAAATTAGCGTTACATGTCAAATCGGCAGCTGCATTCGATGTCAAATAACCGCTTGCATATACTGCAGCATTATTAACCTTCAATCCATCAAGTAAGTCTAAATTAATATAATGATTTGTAGCTCCAGATTCATCTCCTTCGCCATAGACAACCTGTGGGACTATAGGCTGAGTGCCGTTTCCATCATAATGAAAAATTCCGGCATATGTCCTGGCGCCACCGGCTGACGGGTCATAAACATTGAATACATAAACATCTGTCAATACATTCTTTGTACCGCCAAAATAGTATAGATCTGTGTACCAGCGTGCCTGAACATCCTGCCCACCGGCTACTCTCACCCATTCTACTCTTGCAGGAATACGCGATGCCGCTGCAGCACCCAACGGTATTGCTCCATCGAACAATCCAGGGTCAGTCGGGCTTCCACGCATACGGATGATACCATTTGCTCCGGCTGCGTATGTTCCTCCTGCATTATTAGTAAAATGCGGAACAGGCTGTGAGAAAGCCTCAAGACCTGCCAAAAGCAATATCATTACTGCAAGTGCAGAAGTAAGATAATGATTAAAAAATCCTTTTTTCATTCTTAAATCCTCCCAATAGTACATAAATTTTTTAATTATTTAACCTAAATTAATTATTTGCTTAATTATTAGAATAAGCACACTCCTTGTACCTTAATACAAAATTAGTTAATTACAAATCATTATGCAATCAGTATAAATACCTAAATATA
Organism: Ignavibacteriota bacterium; assembly: GCA_016219595.1. Classification (GTDB taxonomy): domain Bacteria; phylum Bacteroidota; class Ignavibacteria; order Kapaibacteriales; family UBA2268; genus XYC2-FULL-35-21. The sequence goes on from JACRLY010000102.1 coordinate 5,442, forward strand.
ATAAGTATTTAATCAAACAGATAGTATTAATTATTCCGATAATCCTCCTTTTATTCCATTTATTTTCAATATTTGCTTAACTATTTTATTTTAAATTACTTATTCCGATTTTTATATTCTTAATTTATTTTCATTCCCCTATTTCAATTACTCCATCATTAAATATCGAAGAAGTATTTATTACACTACCCCTTACTCGCAGGGCATCGATTAAAGTATTTACATTTAAATTCGAACTCAGGTTAGTCAGATTCATTCTGATATAAACAGGAGCTGTTACATTTTTTATGCCATTTCTTAATAAGACATTACCATATCCTTGCAAATCAGGTAATCCGAATGGGTTCGGCAATATAGTTTGAACCGCACCATAGAAGTCCATCGTACTCGTTTCCGATATGTAATAAGTGCCAAAATTAGTCATAGAATTATTCGGAAAAACAGCAAGACTCGAACTTAATATCCCATTATTATCAAGGATAAATGCACCGGTTCCGGTTGTAGAA
>JACRLY010000097.1 GCA_016219595.1 Ignavibacteriota bacterium
AATGATGTACATCATTATCGTGGTGAGTGAATTTTTTCTATTCATAATAATTCCCCGTAATTGTGAAAAATAGTGTTAATTAATCCTTTTAACAACCTCAATAGAATTAAATTACCTTTGAAAAGAAATGATTCAAGTCACATATTATTTTTTATTAAGCTCAAAATATTATAATAATCTAATATATTAATTAGTTCAATCAAAATAATAATACAAATATATAAATTTTGATTTAATATTAAGAAAAAAAAGGTATAAAAAAAGCCCGTAAAAATAATTACGGGCTTCAAAAAATTAAAACTCAATTATTTACTTCTTCCTGACTATCCTGAATCCCCTGTTATTAGCTAAGTCTACGGGATTTCTGCCGTCTCTTTTCGGTGAAGAACATTCAATTTGTGAATTGCTGAATGAACCACCACGAACAACCCTTTCCGGGAATTCAGCTGACGGTCCCCTTGGGTCGATGTCAGGATTAGGTCTTGTTTTATAATATTCACTATCGTACCAATCCCAGCACCATTCCAGTATATTGCCGTGCATATCATACAATCCGAAAGCATTAGGTTGTTTTGTACCTGCATTATGTACCGTATTGCCGGAATTACTGCTTGTCCAGCCTAAATCATCGATATTACCTGCATAATTGTCCGTCGTTCCTGCTCTGCAGGCATACTCCCATTCTGCTTCAGTGGGTAACCTGAATCCGTTGGCATTCCAGTTGCACGTTACATTTGTGCCGTTGATTGTGTAACAAGTGTCCAATCCTACTATTTTCGAGAGTCTGTTGCAAAATTCAATAACTCTGTACCAATCTACCTGTTCGACAGGATTTTTATCGTTTTTGTAAAAACTCGGATCGGAATTATCCATCACGGTTTTCCATTCGAGCTGTGTTATTTCATACTTGCTCATATAGAAAGAATAAGATATTGTAACATCATGCTGAGGTCCGTCTTCTTCAATTGTTGATGAGCCCATCTTGAAAGTACCTGCAGGAATTGATACAGTCGGCACGATGTAATTCTGTCCCTGTATATTCAAATTCACACCATTGCTTGTTTTTGAGTCAACATGAACTTTAACTAAGCCTGATGTTGTTCCGACAGGAACCCTGACAACTATCCTGGTATCTGACCAGCTTATATAATCTGAAGGGTCTGCATTTAATCCGTTGAATTCAACAAAATTTGAATTTCTCGTGTCTCCGAAATTTACACCGTTAATTCCGATTGATTGCCCTTCTACAGCCGATTGAACATCGATGTAATCTATGCGGGGGTCTGTAGTCTGTGGCTGCTGCACAGTTATATTGAATGGCTCACTCTCAAGGTTATTCACTTTGATTATCAATGGTCCGCTGGATGCTGTAACCGGGACTCTGACAATAATTTGAGTACTAGTCCATGATGAAAATTCCTTACATGTATCATTATTTATTTTAACAATGCTGTTACTTTGCGAAGGTCCGAAATAACGTCCCTGTATTGTTATATTTTGACCTGCAGTAGCAGGATTCGGATTTATATTATCTATCTCAGGGGGTAGTTCCGGAGGAAGAAATTTAACATAAAATTTGTTTGAACGCTTCATGTCAGAACGCCTTACTTCAATGGTGTCAGAAGAAAGATTTAACGGAACTTTGACTTTTATCATTGCGTCAGACCATTGTGGGTATTCCTGTCCCTGGAAACCTCCAAAATATACATAACCTGAACCTTTTGAAGCTCCGAAACCCGAACCGTTTATTGTCATTATATTTCCTTGGGGAACAGAGTCAGGATTAACATCGTTAATATATGGAAATCCGATTATTCTGTAGTCTATTTCATTACTCTTTTTAAAATTAGATTCAACTCTTATACTTACAAATAATTTCCCTGATGCATCGATAGAAGTTGGTACATTTAAAATAATTTTATTGTCTTCCCATGATTTATAATCACTTGTTACCGGTCTTGCACCTCTTGCAAACTCTACATAACTTGCCATCTGGTTTGCTCCGAAATTTCTACCGTTAATTTCGATTCTGTCACCTAAACTGAATGATGCAGGATTTATACTTATGATGTATGGTTCACTTTTTGCAAAAGAATCAACTGTGAAATCCAATTGATTGCTGTTTTTTCCGAAAGTATTTACAAATAGCTTTCCTGTTTTTGCATTTGTAGGCACTTTTACGGACAATTTAGTGTTGGTCCATGTAAGAATGTCATTAGTGGAAGTTCTCGCACCTGTAAATTCAACATAACCATTATTAGCTGATGAACCGAAATTGTTACCGAAAATATCTATAATCGCACCGATTTCTCCATGGTTTTTCGAGAGGCTGTCGATTACAGGATCATCCTTGGGAGGAGCCGCTGGATTATCCCCGCCACAGCTTGTAAATAATAAAATTAAATAAGAAATTATAAAAAATGCAAGAACAGCTTTCTTCATCCTTTATCCCCGATTTTTATGTAACAAAATTTTAAAAGGAACAAATTATTGACAAATCAATTTTATTTATAATTTACAATTTTAATAATGATGATTGAATATCAATTCAGATTGGCTTATCATAAATCCTGTATGTTTTATAATTTTCACCATTCATCGTTGTAGTCAGTCCCCTGTTCATCATCATATTATCTTCAAGTATCCATCCGGCTTCCCCCAACCTGTAATAGGAATTGGTTCCTCTTTCAAGAAATTCATAATAAAGAATTGAATCAATTCCTGTTTTTTGGTATTCGGGTAGAACACCAAGCACAATAATTCTTACCGTATCGATTTTTTTCTTTTTTGTAAGTAGATGCCACAAAGCAGGTAAAAGATGCCCGTTTTTATTATAAATCAAACTCTGGTTAATATCCGGAAGAGCAAGAGCAAATCCGGCTATTTTGCCATCCGATTCGGCTATCATGGCAAGTTTGGGGTCTGCAACCTGCTTTAGGTCGTTTGCCATAAAATCAAATTCTTCATCCGTCATTTTCACAAAACCCCAATTAGGTTCCCATGCTTTATTATAAATGTCTTTAATTGTGTTAACATCCTTTTGAAACTGGCTCTTTCTTTTAAAATTCACTTCCCTGATAGTAATTTTATATCTTTCACGAAGTGAGTTTTGCAGACGTTTCATTTTATCTGTAACAAAATTCTCAATTTTCAATTTATAAGCGAACAAATCCTTTGACTTTGCAAAACCGGCTTTTTCTATCAGTTCAGAATAGTATTCCGGGTTGTAAGGCATCATTATCACCGGGGGATATTCATAGCCTTTAATAAGACAACCGAGGTCATCATTTGTGGATGGATTCATAGGACCACGCATTACATTCATACCTTGTGCAATCAGCCATTTTCCTGCTTCTGCAAAAAGGGCATCTGCTGTTTCCTGGTTATTTATACATTCAAAAAATCCAAAGAAACCGACTTTATCATTATGTGTGATGTTGTGATTTTCATTAACAATTGCGGCTATCCTGCCAATGACTCCTTCATTCGATTCGGCAAGAAATAATTTGATTTTTGAATGTTTATAAAACGGATTCTTATTTACATCGAGAATTTTCATTCTCTCTGAAATCAATGGTGGAACCCAGTTCCTGTTATTTTGATAAAATTTCCACTGGCTTTTTACAAATTTCAGCAGACTTTTTTTATCTTGAACCTCATTTATTTGAAATTTCATATTATTCCAAAACAATTATTAAGTTATTATCTATTAGAAATTAATTAATCAGGCAATTTAGAAAAAGAAATTTAAAAAATAAACCGATAATGAAAAAAGAAATACAAAAAATTAATTCCAATTCAGTAATCTTTTGAATTATAATTTATTAGTTAAATGTAATTTGATAAATATTAGTAAATCAAATTTTCTTCTACATTCCGGTGAAAATATTATCTGTGAAGACTTCAGAAATGTATTTCTTTGGAATTAAATCAAATCCATCTGCTATGGAAATTTCACTACACATTTTAATTGATTCAGAGGCTATATAAAAAGCAATATTATTTTCGTTCATTGTTTCAGCAAGTTTCAGTGATGGTGTTCCATTGACAACATCGCCTGAAAACAAAATTGCATCTGCTCCTAAAAGAGCAAAATCCGTATTTGGTAAATCCTCATTATATTTTATTATTGAACAATTTATATTCATAGGTTTCAATTTATCAATCCAGATTTTACCAAAATCTATTCCATTCCAAACCGATTCTAATATGTAAACATTTATCTTTGCTTTTGCCCTGATTATTATATTGTATACAGTGGAACTGAATGAACATGTGATAATCGATAAATTTGCATCTATAAATAACTTATTGAGTGTATTGTTTATACATTCTTCCCGGGCAGAATTCAAATCAGAATCTAGTTTTGATAAATAATGTTGAATATCTTCTTTTGATTTGAATTCTGTAAACTCATTTAAAAATAATCTTAAAATGTTCGTAAGTGCTGCCATGTGCGGCTTTGTAGAGATTAGCTTTGATGCAACGTTTGAAATTGTATCAATGTGGGAATCATCAATGTAATTTAATGTTTGGGAAAGCACTTTTAATGAATTTGCAGCTATAACAGTACTTCCGTTTGTGAAATCATTCCTGATTTCATCGATTTTATTCTCAATAATAACAGGAATCGACATTTTTCAGGATTTGGACCCGGTGTCTTCTTTTTCGATGTTTATATCGAGTTCCCATTCTTTTGCGAGCCAGTCCAAAAGTTCAGATTCATTTTCCTCGAAAAAGTCGGATTCCGCAATCTCAAACAAAGTGCCGTAAATAATTTCCCTTGGTTCCTGTCTCTCTATGTTTATAAGAAATTGTTTAAAGCTGTCGAGGTTTTCAATTATAGGCCTGTAATCGTGAATCAGGGAGCGGTAATCATGTTCCCCTATTTCTGCCACAACATTTCTGAGTGCTTCGCTTTCTTCGTAGGAAACAACGTTATCTGCCATCAGCAAATGCTCTATAAGACCAACCAGAGCAATTTTCTCTTCTTTTGTGAATTGATTGATTTCCATTATACACTCCCTATTTTATTTTATTAATTTGCATAATTAAATTGGACGAAAAACCTTTTATTTTTATTATACCGGGAATATTAAATTTATTTAGTTGTAATCCTGTTCATTATTTATGAAAATATTAATATTCTTTTCTGATAGCAGCAAGTTCACTTCTCTTTTCCTCGATTTTCAGTAATTTTTCTTTTACTGCTCCGGATAGATTTATCTGTCTTGAATTTGAGTAATTCATCAGTGCAATAAATACATCTGCTGCTTCATCTTCGAGTAAAAATTGCTCAACTTTTTTCCCTTTCCAGAGTTTTTTCTCTGCATTTGCAAGCTCACCGGCTTCTCCGTTCAATTCAAGGCAAAAGAATTCGGGCTTACGCTCCGGAAAGTATCTTTTTTGATATGCATCAAATTCAGATTGAATTTGGTTCAATGAATCAAGTATATTAAGTGAAAATGGACCCATAAACAATATAATTAAATTTAAATTATTACAAGAAATAAGCTACGATTGAGCTTTAACATCATTTTAAAAAATATATTTATATAAAGAAAAATGCTTATCGCAATTAAATTATTTATTTTTTTCAATTAGCCAAAATCCCTTAATTTTACAAATCAAATAATTTATGAACAAATAATTTAAAGAAATCTTATGAAAGAAGCATCACTGATGCGATTGAGCATTAAATCTGCTCAGTTTTATTCATATCACGGCGTGAAAGCCGAGGAACAGACACTCGGCGGCAAGTATGAAGTTGACCTTGACCTGTATTATGACGCAACCCAGGCAATTATTAACGACGATGTGAAATATGCACTCAATTACGAAGAGGCATTTTATTGCATAGAGGAAGTGATTGGCGGCGACGAAGGCTATAATCTTGTCGAGACCATTGCCAACGAAATTCTCCAGATGGCTATGGAAAAATTTCCCAATCTTGAAAAGGCAACGGTAAAAGTACGCAAAATGAGTGTACCAATCAGGAGGGTTGTTGATTATATTGAAGCTGAACAGACCTTAAACAGAACAAAATAATGTCCGGTTCAAATGCTCATGATTCTGTATTCGTATTATTTTCACTTGGTTCAAATCTCGGAAACCGTGAAGATAATTTAATAAGAGCTGCTGAGTATCTTAAAATATCTGCCGGATTAACGAACTATAATTGTTCATCATTCTATGAAACTGAACCTGTCGGATTCAAAGACCAGCCATGGTTTTTGAATGTAGTGGTTTCAGGGTATACTTCAATACCAGCTGATTTTATCATGGGGATTATTAAAAATATAGAAGAGGTAATCGGTAGAAAACAACGTGAAAAATGGCATGAGAGAGAAATTGACATAGATATTTTATTATATGGAAACCTTGTAATTAAAAGTGATAATCTAACAATACCTCATCCCAGTATGCACGAAAGAAGATTTGTTCTTGTTCCTGCTGCTGAAATTGCAGGAGAGATTATAATTCCAGAAAGCGGTAAAACTATTTATCAATTATTAGAAGAATGCTGTGATAGCTCTATTGTTAAAAATATAGGTTAAATTAAAAATTTTTCAAAATGTTAATTGAACTTACTTTAAACAGAAATAAAGGCAAATATCTCACATTGTATCTGAATACAAATAAATTTAATCAATTCAAGGAGTTTGTTATATGAAAACAATTATTGAAAAATTAACATTAATTTTAATTATCATTATTATTATAACCACTACAGGTTGTATAAAATCTTATGTTGACATCATTAAAGAAAAAACTAATGATAATGGTTCATCCATTTCCTTAAATGAATTAGATTTGTCAAGAGGTTGCTTTGATTGTAAATATGATATTAATTATTGGAAAAAAAACAACACGTCAATTAAACCACTTAGAGTTTTTCCTGAATTAATTTGTAAACAAACTAATTTAAAAAAACTAAATCTTAAGGGTCACGATATTGAATCAATACCAGATTGTATTTCAAATTTGAATAACTTAGAAACATTAGATTTATCAGGGAATCCAATAAAATATATCTCTGAAGAAATTGGAAGTTTAAAAAAATTAAATACTTTATTCTTAAATGTAAATTCAATAGATTCTTTTCCAATTAATATTGAAAAATTAGTAAATCTAAAGGAATTTAAAATTAGATTAAACAAGTCCCAATTTCCAAAAAATTTTGATAAATTAAAAAAAATACCATTTTACCTCAACTTATCAAATAATAATATTGATAGTTTGCCTGATATACTTTTTGAATTAGATAGTTTATATGGTTTAGATTTATCATTATGCGAATTAAAAAGGATACCAGAAAAAATCCTGAAATTAAAAAACCTTAAATATTTGAATTTATCAAATAATCAATTAAATGAACTAAATAAATCATTATGTGAATTAGAAAATCTTGAGATTTTAGATATTTCAAATTATTATCCAGATTATAACTTTTCTAATGATGGTACAGGCAGAAGACCAATGGTATTAGATATATATTCAACTCATGACTATTATACTTTCAATCCCAATAAGATGAATTTTAATGTTATTCAAGAATTGCCTGAATGTATATGTAATTTAAAAAACTTAAGGAAATTAAAAATTTTAACAAATGAATTAAAAAGCTTGCCAGATTGTATTGGAAATTTAACAGAATTGGTCGAATTAGATTTAAGTGATGATGTTTTACAACATCCAAATTTTGAATTAATAGATACTCGTTACGGTTCGAGTATGACTACTCAAACTTATAGATTTATAGGTACAAATGATAGTCTAAGTTATGTAGAAGAAGCTAAAACTGGTAAAAATAATGTACTAAGATTACCTGAAAGTATAAAAAATTGTAAGAAATTGAGAACCATAAACGTTAAATATAACAATATTCCTAAAGAACAGATAGAAGATTTAAAGAATTATATCAAAGAAATAAATATTATTTATTAAACTAGAAGTTATATTGAAATTTACTAATTTTTATTAGTTTAATTTTAGTTGAAGAAAAAAGATATACAATCAATATCATACATATTTTGAAAAGGACGGCGAATGGTACATCGGCTATTGCCCTGAATTTCCGGGAGCAAATGATATGGGTAAGACGATTGAAGATTGCCGTCAGAATCTTATTGAAGCTATTAAACTGATAGTTGATGACAGATTATAAAACTACAAAAAATCAAATCAAATTTCATCTTGCAAAAAAAATCATCAAAAATCTCGAATTACATGAACTGTATAATCATTTTTTTGGATTATTAGATATATATTCATATTTTAAAAATATGATTGTATAACATTTCAAAATTTCAAGATTATATGAAGATTTTAACTATTCTTAAAGTTTTCCTAATTATAATATTATCTATCTTAATACATTCATGTAAATCAGAATCATATATACTGAATGCATCAAAATTTTATACAAACAAAGCAGATAAAAAATACCAGATTGATAGTTTCAAAGTTGTCAATGTTATTGACAACAGGGAAACCAAGGATTCTGTAATTGGTATTGCAGATATGGAAGGTAATCATCTGACAATTGACAAACCATTAGTGGATTATTTGAAATTAGGTTTTAATACACTTATATGCAAAGACTCAAATCAGACAAATTATATCCCGGTAACTGTTTATGTAGATGAATTTTATTCAAAAAGATTTGCTGCATTTTGGAAACAGGCAGTCAATCACAAATTTTCATATTTATTCGAATATCCTTACAGGGATGAGATTAAAAGATTGAGAATTATGGATTCTCTCCTGCTATTTGATGACCCTTCAGTGGCACAACAAATCGGTTTGATGAACAGAGGCATTAGAGAATCAGCAAGATTTTTTACAGCGAAATTAAAAGATGATAAATTACTCGATACAGTAAGTGTATTTTCTAAGGAACAATTATCAGAGAAAGGTAAAATAGATAGTATTAATTTAGTTCCTGCCAGAATATTTGAATTTAAAAACGGATTTTTAGGAAATTATTATTTTGGACAGAAAACGCAATTCGGTTTTTTATTATCTTATTTGATGATGTTCCATCCTCCTGGGGCTCGTGGGGAAGTAGGTTATGGCTATTCTTTTCAATATTATAAAATCAATTATGATGATAATGAAGGTTCATTATACGGTTTAAATACACCACTTATAATCAGATATAACCTGACTGATAATTTAAATGGATTATTTTTGGGTTGTGGATTATCTATAATATATGGTACGGAAAAAGCGGGTTATTTAGATTATAAATTTTTTGTTGGCGGAAGAATAGAAGAATCCATAGGTTATTATTTAACAAAAAATATCGCACTTAATGCTGGATTTTATCAGATGGGGCTATTCGGTTCGAGGTTATTACCAACTGATATCGGATTAGTTTTTTCATTAAGTATCACAAGTGATTATTCTCTCAAATGAAGTATTTTAATTATTAATTGTTATCAATTTTATAATATTACCTGAATTTAACTCAACTTTGACTATATATATTCCATTTGATAAATCATTTAATTTCTGATTTGGATTTAAAAGAATTAGATGTCCTCCTTTATCCAATCTGTCATTATAAATTGTTGAAAACAAATTGCCGAGTACATCATAAACATTTATCTTGACATTTTCCGATTCATTTAAATAAAACCTGATAAATGAAGTTTCATCAACAGGATTGGGAAAGATTTCAAGTTGTGTTTGTTCTTCAGATTTTTCATCAACTGCTGTTTCAATCCTCGATGAAGCCACTGTCAGTTCATCAATCCACATTGTTTGATCGACAGGTGAGCCATCACCAATATATGGGAGAACGAGAAACTGGTTGAAATTCATATCGGGGAATGCACCTGTTCTGAGTGCCGCATTGGGCGCATCAATAATTAGTGTCCCGTCATACCAATAACGGATAATGCCATCAGGAATTCCCTTCCCATCCTGAATGCTGTTCAATTTGAAATAAGCTTCGATGAAGTGCCAGTCGTTTTTATAATATGGACCAACTGAATCAGAGAAATATATTTTCGAAGCTTTCCATTGCTTTCCGTTACAATGAACATCATCACACTGGTAGCAATCACCTGCAGGATATTCGTCACTCGAACCATTGCATCCTGCAACGGCTCTATTTTCAGTTATGTCTTTTAAATCTACACCAATATTATTTTCATCAACATTGTCCCCATCCTGAATTGCAAGAATTGGTTTTCCTCCATTATGCTCAATGTAAGTTGTCAGATGAGTGTATGCAGGTCCGACCCATTTATCATTCTCATTTGTGACAAATTGAAATTCATGGGGATGGTATGGCTTTTTCGAACCGACATAATTTGCACTGTATTTCACCCGGTAACTGAGATAGACCTCTTCAGAAGGTGTGAACTGAATTCTGCCTCCTGCTTTGGGTGTTCTTTCACCTTGTAAGAATGTGAATTTTGCAGAACTTCCGGAATTGCCGATAAAATCGGTTGAATCAAGGTTGAATTTAGGGCTGTCGTACCAACCCCTCGTTGTGTAATTCGCATCATCGAACGATTCGTGAAATAAGATGGTTTGACTTAACAACGATGAAGTTGAAAACAGCAATATAATAAATACTAAAAAGTTGTTATACTTATAATACATAGTTCACATATTCTTCCAAACCGGGCTCCTCTTTTCGCAGAAAGCATTTATGCCTTCGTTTGCATCTCCGGTTTCCATTAATCCGGTCAAATACATTTGCTCTAATTTCGGTAACGATTTTTTTATAACACGATTGAATCTGATTCTTGCTGCTTTGACTGAATATCGGAGTGACGAGGCACTCTTAGGCAGTATGTTTTTTCCAAGCCATTCTTCAAAAGCGGCTTCCATTGAGGATTTGTCTTCAAATAACTCATTTATCAGCCCAATGGATTTTGCTTCTTCTGCAGTAATTGTCTTACCTGTAATTAGTAAATCTTCAGCCCTCGCCCAGCCTATTTTTAATGGGAGTAGAAGTGAAGCAGGTGGTGGAAATACACCGAGAATAATTTCAGGCTGTCCCATTTTTGCTGTTTTATCTGCAAAAAGGAAATTGCAAATTAAAGCAAGCTCCATTCCTCCGCCGAGACATTGCCCTGATATTTTTGCCATTGCCGGTATTGATAAATCAATCAATTCATAAAATAATCTGTGGAAACTTTCAAGCATTTTTCCTGCTTCTGACTTTGTGTGTTCAGGCACACTTGCACCGAAAGAGAAATGTTTACCTTCGCCTTCAAATGTAATAAATTTAACGTTACTATTTTTTTTAAAATCTGCAAAGACACTATGCAAATCGTTCATCATGACGGCATCAAGAACATTCCCTTTGCCGTCATTCAGTACTATTTTTGCAACAGAATCATTATGTGTAAATTCAAAATTAATTTTTTCCATCACCACCTCATATATTTTGATTACGTTATTCTTTGATAAATGGAATTGTTTTATTAAGTTTTTGAGTCTTAATAAAATATACTCCTTTACTTAGTTCAGACACCTTATAAATTATCTTACTATTATTCATAAATATTTCATCAACTTTATTTCCGAGTACATTATAAATATATATATTTATTTTATCAAATTGATTTTCATTACTGATTAATCTGATAGTTAATAAATCTGATGCTATTGTCGGATAAATTTGAATAGAGTTGAATTCAGAAGAATATTCAGATACATCTTCAATAGTTCCGTATGGATAACATCCGATATCCGCCCTGCTGCTGTCCGGGTCATTTAAAAATGGATTCGGGTCACCTTTGTCAATACATGGTGAATTTGATTTGAGATGAAAATCATTATTATCAAAATCAACAAATTCAGGATTGGCGTTGATAGCATTTTGACCGCCCGTTCCGGGAGGTCCGTTATATCCATTGTTATTGTATGTACAGTTATAATCAATGTTCGGGCTATTCTCTTTAAAAACGCCTACAGAATAACCCCAGATAATATTATTTACTACTCCTGTAGTATTGCTTGCAACATATATGCCCCTTCCTGTAGTCCCGTTTTTACTAACAATTGTGTTATTATAAATAAAATTACTACAGGTACTATCACTTGATATTCCACCGCTGATGTTATCGACTATTAAATTTCTGCGAATCCTTGCCCCATTCATTTTAAGATATATTCCGACGGCTTGATTATTTCTTATTATATTGTTTTCAATATTGACCTGGTATGCAGTGCTGTCAACCCTTATACCTGCCTGTTTGCATGAATCAATTCGATTCCCAACAATATTAGCTGTGCAGTTTTCCGATACCATTACACAGGCAATATCCGTATTCGATATTGTATTACCTGTTATTTCCGCATTACTGTTTCTTGCAACAACAATTCCACCTCCCGAATAATTACTTTCTGAATTTGAATATATAATATTTGTATCAATAACACCCTGTGACGAATCATTGACGGCTATTTGAAAATTTGCATTATTATACACTGTATTCCTGCTGATGTAAATCAGAGAGTTGTTTCTTGCCATGATACCCCCTGATGGATTATCATAGACAATATTATTTTCGATTATCATATTTCCTTGTTCATCACCGGGTTTGACTAACCATCCCGTTGAATCGGCGCCTATACCTGCCCCGGCTCCAACTGGCATTTCATCACCGGTTCTGTCTATTCCATTTTCATATATAATATTATTCCGGATAACAGGCTTGGAGCCTTCCCTCGC